>CAMZEU010000048.1 GCA_947305865.1 uncultured Clostridia bacterium | reverse complement strand
GCTCTTCCGATCTAACTTCTATTTTTTGTCCATCTGCAATAGTCATAATAACAGAGCTGTCTTCACTTGGTGTAGAGTAGAGCTTTATTTGGCCTCCAATACGATGCGCTTGGGCTTTAGCATAAGTTGGTTGTTCTACTTGTTCTTCGCTGTCATAGTTCGTTACGCTTTGTCTAAGAACATAATAGATGTTGTCTTCGTATTTAACTTTATACCATTTTGCCGAATCATAATCTGCAATATCAGATAAATATTGGATCATAACATTTTGTCCAACTGTTATAGAATCAGCTGTATCAATAGGGAATTTATGAAGCTTAATATTTCCTGCAATTGTAATCATATAATGGTCTTGTTCTTCAGTTATATTTAACAAAGTTAAATAATTTGAATTGAAGTAACCATATTGATTATTGTAATATCCATATACTAATCCATCTATTTGAGATGCATTTTCAAATACAGGAATCATTTCTCCTTGTTCAACAATAAGTGCATCTTCTAACACATTTGGTTCAACAAAGAATAATGTCTTTGCATTTGTTTGATATATATTACATGTGGCATTTTCAATAGATGGAACTGGTGTAGGAACGACTACATCATCATGTTCCATATCAGCTTTTGCAATAAATGAATCTTTGCTTGAGAAGATAATCTTGTTATTATCTGCAAATGAGAAATTATTTGGAACAGAAGTGTAGATATCATTTGTAAGAGAAAGTGTGTCTGTCTTTACAAAAGATACAGCTTTTCTTGTGTACTTAATGATTTTTGAATCATTAGTTAGTACATAAATATTACCAATAGCATCTACTTTGAAGTGAATAGCATTGGTGATATCTAAGTTAAGAACTACTAAAGATTCTACACCTTTGTCATTGAAACATTTAATAACTTGTTGTCCGTTTTCTTCAATTAATACATAGATAAATGATCCATCTGCAGTAGTGGATATATCTTTTGCATTATTGACATCTATGAGTTTATAGAATGATCCAGAATAAAGGGTATAAATACTTGTTTGAGCACCTTCTTTGCCAAGGATGTATAATTTCTTCATCCATGTCATTGCAAGTGGAGTCACTTCATTCTCAAACTTGTATTTAGTTTTTTCTGTGTTTCTATCATATTCAACAATATTCTTTCCTGAAATTACAAACCATCTCTTATTGTTAGCAAATGTTATTTGTTGTGGTTTGGAAACACTAATAGAAGAAGTGAAGGAATATGTTGTCTCATCAAATAATAAAACTCTATTATTGTTTTGGTCTGCTACATAAATTGTACCATTATTAATAACTACATCTTGTGGGTTATTAAGGTGTTCAGAGTCAGAACCAGTTTTGGAATAATAGTTAACTAATGTTAGGTTAGTTTGTTCTGAATTTATATTATAAATATAAACTTTATCTTCAATTATACAGTAAACATCATTTCCAGATACCATCAATTGAGATAAAGAGAAGTTATCCATATCAAATAATTTTGCGCATGTGCTTGCATTATATACGCTCAATTTTTCTAATGATCTAAAGTATGCAAAAATGTATGTGCCATTATATGCAACAATTTGTGCACCTGTGTTTCCAATATTGGATTTTAAATTAACAACTCCAGTTGAGAGAGAGATAACATTGAGTTCATATTCTAACAAATCATTTGGAATACATGTAACGAGTGTTTCTCCAGAGCCAGATACAGGGAATCTGCCAATTAATCCTTCCATATAAATGTTCTCGAAGTTGTTATATATAGCAAATGTTGAATCATAAACACTTAAATATCCATTTAATGCCTTAACATATAAATATGTTCCATCTGATGTTATGGAAGAAATTGTTCCTGTTGGAGATGGAATGGTTACATTTTCAAATGCAGAATTAGCTGTACCTAAATCTTTCTTTGCATATTTAGTAGTATCATTTTCTGTGTATTGAATAAGTAAGGTATTTTGAAGAATCCAAATATTCTTGATTGGATAATAGTTTGTTAAATCAATAATTGCACGATTTTGTTGTCCATCTATAGTCAAAACTTTTTTCTCTACTTCATCATAGATTGCAATATAATTGTTGCTTTTAGCAACAAATGTTGGATTGCTGAATTGTATATAATGTGTTGTAGGGAAGATAATTTCAAAGTCTGCTACTACATCTTGGGCAAAAGCAACTTTTGTATTAATTAAAAATGCAATTGCCAAACAGAGTGCAATGCATAATACAAATAAAATTATTAATGAAATTGTTTTATAAGTAGAGACTTTTGCCATAGATTTTATTATACATTTTTACGTATAATAAGTCAACGTTCACTGAGTTATTGCCCAGCAAGTAAAAAAGTGGTAAAATGTTTACATTAAAGGAGTTATATGAGTACAAATAATTCAAGTAACAAAGGGAAACCTTTTAAACATAAACAGAAATACTATCCAAAACAAAACAAACCAAAAGAGCAAGAAGTATTGCCTTTTGATATTAAATTGATAGAACTTTCAATTGAAGAATTAACTTTATCTTCATCTACCATTGAATTGCTTAAGAAAAATAGAATCTCTGTTGCAGCTGATTTATGCAGAAGAACAGAGAAAGATATGTACAAAATTCAAAGCCTTAATAAGAAAATCTTATTAGAGGTTAGAAATGCTTTAAAAGAAAAGGGCATGTATCTTAAGGGAGAAATGAATCTTGAAGTTAAAGAAAAACCAGTTCAAATAGAGGATAAAAAGACATCCAAATTTGCTGTTTCTTCAAAGGAAGTTTCTAAAGAAGAAATTGAGAGTGAAGACGAAGTTATTGAGCCAGTAACAACAAAGTTGTTCGAACCTTTAGAGTGTAGTAACTGGAGAAAGATCCAAAAAGGTGGCAAATGGGGATTCTATGATGGTTTCAAAACAGTTATTCCATGTATGTATGATGAAGTATATGGATTTGTGGAAGGACTTTGCTCTGTAGAATTAGATGAAAAATGTGGATATATAGATACACATAACAATATTGTAATCGATTTTAAGTATGAAATGGCAATGAGTTTTTCAGAAGGATTTGCTGTAGTAGAAAAAGGTGGTAAGTGCGGCTATATCAATTTGAAAGGTGAAGAAGTTATTCCTTTCATTTATGATGCTGCAACAAAGTTTGAAGAAGGCGAAGCTAAAGTTAAAAAAGATGGAAAGTGGGGCACAATTGACACCACTGGAAATGTTGTTTGGATAAAATGAGATTTGTTAAGAGTAATTCAATGAAGAGATTAATTTTAGTATTTATACTAATTTTATCATTTTGTGTTTGTTTTTCAGCACTTATTTCTTCTAATGTTGCTCTTGCTGTAGAGCCAGAATCTTATTTAGATGCATTATATGATGCTGGTTTTGGTCCTAATGTAAATACAGATTGGTTTATTAACGAAAGATATCTAGATTTAGCTAGTGCAAAACAATACTTTGATGATTTAATGCCAAATATGGATTTAGATTATTTAGAAGAAAATCCAGTTGTTATTGCTGTAATAGATACAGGTATAGATGAATACCATGAAATGTTCACAGGTTTATATGATGAAGACGGACACTCATTAACAAGTGTAACTCCTGGATACATTTCACCATATGATGTTTTGTATAGAGATAGTGAAGGAAATATCATTGGAAAGAACACTGCAAGCAACAAAAATGGAGACGATGAGGATGATTTAACAGACCATGCTTATGAAAGCCATGGAACTCACGTTTCCGGTATTCTAGCCATGTTAATTCATTATTTTAACTTAGAAAAGTATATTAAAATTATGCCAATTAAAGCAGCATTTTTGAAGTATAATTCAGCTACATCTAAATACGAAAATGCTTTCAATACAGATAATGTTTTAGGCACAAATGGTGCATATATGTTTGCTGTAAATAATGGTGCAGACATTATTAATATGTCTTTAACTTCAGATGCAGCATGGAATTCATCTAAGTTTGATACATATAAGAATTCTGTTATTACTGTTGCAGCTGCTGGAAATAGTGGAAAAGATTCTAGCAATACTAAATATTATCCAGCTGCAAGTTCATCTGTAATTGGTGTAATGAATTATTCAAAGAATAATGATGATACAGCACCTACGATGTATTCTTCTTCTAACTATGGAGACGCATATGATATTTGTGCACCTGGTACAGAGATTATAAGCTCCGTCACAGACAACTTCACAGTTACTTCAGCAACTCCTATGTATAATGAAAATGATGTATTATACGGAAGATTAAATGGTACTAGTATGGCATGTCCTGTCGTATCTTTTGCGGCTGCTTTATTAACACTTAAATATAGAGGATTACAACCAGAAGATAATCAAATTCCAGCAAATGCAATTAAAGAATTTCTTCTTCATAAGAAGAAAACTCTAACATATAAAGACGTAGAATATAAGGTTTTAGACTTAAATTCGACAATTAGAACAGACTTCTTAGATGGTTCTGGAGAAGATTCAATAGTTATCCCAACAGCTATTACAATAGATGCCAAGGCAAAAGATTTAACACAATCTTTAGATGATTTAAAACCAATCACATTTACAGCAAAATTAGATCCAGTAAATTATGAGGTTGCTCCATTTATATATTGGGTAGCATACCAAGATGATGGTGAAGAAGAAGTTATAGGCACGGGAAAGACAATTCAATATACTCCTAAAGCAAGCGTTGGTTATACCAAAGTAGAAGCAAGAATGGATTATAAGAACCCAGGGCCAAGTGATCCTAAGTATTTATATTCTCCATCTGTTCAAATTGAAGTCAAGTATTATATGCTTAATTCTACAAAAGCAATAATTGTATCAAATGATTCAATTAATATGGCAACAGACCAAACTATGAAGGCTGGAGAAACAATGAATTTCTCAGTTGCAAAATATGAATATTGTAATAAAGAGACAGTTACAATAGAGTGGTATGTAAATGGAGAACTTGCAAGTACAGATCCATACTTCGCATTTAATCCAAAAGATGCAGGTGAGTATGAAATTGTTGTTGCTGTAAATACAGTTAAGAGTGCAAATAGTACAAAAGTTATTGTTGAGTCCAATAATGAAGGAAAAGTTAAGATGGAAATGTGGAAGATTTGGTTAATTTCAACAGCTATTACATTAGTTATTGCTGCTGTAGTTGTTACCTTGATATTTACAAGAAAGAAATAATCCTAAAAAATTAATCCAATTAAAATAAAATAAGCCCAAACTATAAAATTTGGGCTAAATTTTATTATATAAATATAATAATTATTTGCTAAGGTTTGTTAATTGACGACCTGCTGTTGCTTTCTTTCTGTTTGCAGAATTCTTTGTTAAAACACCTTTTGTAACTCCTTCGTCTAATGCAGAGTAAACTGTTGGAAGGAATTTTTCAGCTTCTTCTTTATTTCCAGCTGCGATTAATTCGTTATATTTACGAACTGTGTTCTTAATATATGATTTTACAACAACGTTTTCATCATGTTGTCTCTTTGAAACTTTAACTCTTTTCTTTGCAGATTTAATGTTTGGCATTATATATCTCCTATTTGTTTTTCTAAAATTGCTTTGTTATATTAACACATTGTAAAAATATTGGCAACTGCTTTAATGGCTTTTTAACTAAAAATAATGACAAATTTGTTATTTTTGTGCCTAAAAAGTGTTTGCCTATAATTTATAAATATTATATCATATATAGCGACTACAAAAATATTATAGTATTTCAAAAATAATTATAGAGGTGAAAAATGAACGATTATTCATTCGAATTTATTAGAAACGTTGCTCTCATCGGACACTCTGGTGAAGGTAAAACTTCAGTTGCAGAAGCAATGATGTTTACAGCAAAAACAATTGATCGTCTTGGTAAAGTTGATGATGGTTCATCAACAATGGACTATGATGATGAAGAAATTAGACGTAAGATATCTATTTCTATGGCTCTTGGTTACGCAATTCATCGTAACGTAAAGATTAATATCATGGACGTTCCAGGATTCTTCGATTTCGAAGGTGATATGGTAGCAGCATTATCTGCAACAGATAGCGCAATTATCGTAACACAAGCTTCTGGTTCTTTAACAGTAGGAACAGAAAGAGCAATTGATATGTGCAATGAAATGAAAGTACCAGCATTACTTTTCATTAACGGTGTAGACAAAGAAAACGCAAACTTCTTTGATACAATCGATGCAATCGCAGCAAATTATCCATCAGTTATACCAATTGAAGCTCCAATCATGACAAATGGTAAGATGACAGGTTATGTTGATATTCTTACAGGACAAGCTTATGACCTTAAGAAGGCAAAAATTGACATGCCAGCAGACTTAGCAGGAAAAGTTGAGGAACTCAAAGGCAAATTAATGGAAATGGTTGCAGAAACAGATGAAGAATTAATGATGAAATTCTTTGATGGTGAAGAATTCACAATGGATGAAATCAAGAAAGGTTTCTTAGTAGCTATTGACAACGGTTCATTCATCCCAGCAATCGCAGGTAATGCAACAGTTGCACCAACTGGAATTGTTAACTTATTAGATAGAATCGTAGACTTATTACCAAACCCACAACAAATCCATGAATATAAAGCAACAAAAGACGGAAAAGAAGTTACATTAAAAGTAGATCCATCCGCTCCATTTGCAGCACAAATCTTCAAGTCTGTTGTAGACCCATATGCAGGAAAGATGCAAATCTTCAAAGTTATCACAGGTAAAGTATCCAGTGGTGACACAGTATGGAATTCAACACAAAACAAGCCAGAAAGAATTGGTACAATCTATGTAATTAAGGGAAAGAAACAAGAATCTGTTAACTCTTTAGCAGCTGGTGATATCGGTGCTTTCTCAAAACTTGCAGTTACATGTACAAATGATACACTCTGTGATTCAAGTGCTAAACTTGAAATTGCACCTATTAATTTCCCAAAACCAGTTATTTCTCTTGCAGTAACAGCTCCAAAAGATGAAGAAAAGGTTATTCAACAACTTATTAAGTTGCAAGACGAAGATCCAACATTCAAAGTTGAAAAGAACATTGAAACAGGAGACGTTCTTCTTTCAGGTCTTGGTGAAGCACAACTTGAAATTATGTGCAAGAAAGTAAAGAACAAGATTGGATTAGATTCAGCTACAAAATCACCACGTATCCCATACCATGAAACAATTCGTGGAGTTGCTTCTGCAGAAGGTAAACACAAGAAGCAAAATGGTGGTGCAGGACAATTTGGTGATGTATGGATTAAGTTCGAACCAGGTGCAGCTGATGGCGAATATGAATTTGTAGACGCAGTTGTTGGTGGTGCAGTTCCAAATAACTTCATCCCAGCAGTAGATAAGGGATTAAGAGAAGCTATCCAACACGGTGTATTAGCTGGATATCCAGTTAAGAACTTAAAGTGTACACTTTTTGATGGAAAATATCACCCAGTAGATAGTAAAGAAATCGCATTCGTAACTGCAGCAAGACTTTCATTCCAAGAAGCTCTTCCAAAGGCAGATCCATGCTTCCTTGAACCAATCTACAGAGTTGCTATTACAGTTCCAACAGAATTCCAAGGTGCAATTCTTGCAGACGTAACAGGACAAAGAAGAGGACAAATTATGGATTCTAACACAACTGGAAAGAAGACAACTATTACAGTTGAAGCTCCATTTGCAGAATTATATCGTTATGCTACAGACCTTCGTTCAATGACACAAGGTAAAGGACGTTTCACAATGGAATTTGTAAGATACGACCAAGTACCAGCAATGTACAATAAGCAAATCATTGAAGATGCTAAGAAGAGAGCAGAAGAAGACGAAGCAAGAAAGGCAAATCAATAATTTGAAGAATAATTTTTCACTATAATAATAAATGGTCACCCGTAACAAGGTGGCCATTATTAATTTATATATAAATTAAAACATTATTTATTGCTGTATAAAAGTGGTAGGCATTGTTCAATGAACATACCATATCTTAAGTCTGCTTTCTTTGCAAGGGAGAACTTAATAACTTCATAGCAGAAGTTTACTGCAGCTTGTGCAGATTTCTCTTTTGCCATACCAGACATCATCTTTCCAACAAAAACTGAAGAGAGAATATCTCCAGCACCATGAATATAACTATTAATTCTTTTATTGTATTGGAAAGTAATTCTACCATTATCTAGTAAAGCTGTTCCAGTTCTATCTTCATCTGGAGTTACACCAGAGAGAAGAACAGTCTTATATCCGTTAGTATTTAAGATTTTAAGAATCATTCTTGCATTGGCTTCGTTTGGTTCTAATTGCATATTAATTCCTGCAAGCATAGTTCCTTCAGTGAAGTTTGGCATTACTATATCTGCAAGTTTGCAAAGTTCTATCATTTTTTCTTTATATTCATTATTAAATATTTTATATAGTTTGCCATCTTCTGCCATTGCTGGATCTACACAAATAAGAGTACCTGTCTTTTTAAGAGATTTTACCATCTTTATTGCAGCATCTGCAGTTTCCATAGAACCTAAGAAACCAGAGTAGAAACAATCAAAGTGAATTCCAAGTTTTTCCCAATGTTTATATGCTGGAATCATATTGTCTGCTAAATCTACAAAGGTAAAACCTTTGATTCCTGCAGTTTGAGTAGAAAGAAGAGAAGTAGGGAGACCTACAATTTCTTGTCCACAAGCATTAATAATTGGAATTGCTGCTGTTAAAGAGCAACGACCAACTGATGAAAAGTCTTGTACTGATAATATAGTCTTATGTGCCATAAAAAACACCTCATAATTTTATTCCCGTTTATATAATAAACAAAGAAAAATGATTTTTCAATATTAAATTATATTTAAGGTACAATTTTTAAACTGTTGTCAATATTAATTTTTAGTGTTATAATCTCAAACACTGTGCTAGATGGGGAGTTAGCGGTGCCCTGTAAACTGCAATCCGCTACAGCAGTATCGAACGCTATCCTAGGCATATCTTATGGCTGGTTGCACATAGCAAGGAATGTTGATAACAAGGTCCCGTGCAATATCATGCTGTGAACCATGTCAGGGCTTGACCGCAGCAGCATTAAGCAGATTTTGGTGTGTGCCATGGGGAAACTTTGAAGGAGTCACCTACTATGTTACCACAGCGGTTTGGTATGACAAAGAT
>CAMZEU010000047.1 GCA_947305865.1 uncultured Clostridia bacterium | reverse complement strand
TTTCTTCATGGCTTTATTTATACCAAATATTTTTGAGATTGTTAAATACTTTTTATCACTTTCTAGGTTTGTAAATGTGGACATTTACATTCTCTGTGTGTTATACTAATGCCATAAAAAATTAAATTACGTGTAATTTACGTACTATAAGGGGAAATTTATGGATTTATCAAAATTTAAAGCAAAAATCGTTTATTTCGAAGACGGAAAGAAAGTTGTAACAGATGGCAATGATGTTATTTCAATTAGCAAAGTTGAATATGAGAATGGCTTATTAAAGGCATATATCGATGCTAAGAAAGAAGTTAAGATGTTCTCAGTTTCTTTATTCTATGACAAGACATTGAAAGATGATGAATTATTCTTCATTAATGGATATCAAAGCTGGTCTTATTCTAAAGAATACGGCAAGAATGATGTCATGAAAGGATTGTCCTGGATTTGTGATAAATGGAGCTATGCAAGAAAGTTAACAGCTTGCTATGGAGACTATGATTTCACAACATATAGCAAAGATTTATTCCATTCATTTACATATACATATTTTAGAGATGGTGAAAAATTTGACTTATATGGAACATTGAGCGACAGAAATGGTTATACCATTTTCTACTTGGATAAAGTTAACAACATCTTCGAAATTCAAAAAGAACTTGAGGGTGTAACACTTAAGGGTGAATCTTTATTATTTGAGATTTACAATGTTCAAGGTACATACGATGAAGTATTTGATAAATACTTTGAAATCTATCCAGCAAAGAAGACAAATAGAGTTAAACATTTAGCTGGTTATACCTCTTGGTATAATTATTTCCAAAACATAGATGAAAAGACAATGTTTAGAGACCTTAAAGGAATGCATGAAAAGTGTGGAGATAAGGCACAAATATTCCAAATTGATGATGGTTTCGAATCTATGGTTGGAGATTGGCTTGTAACAGATCCAGTTAAGTTCCCAAACGGTATGAGACCAATAGTAGATGAAATACATAAAGATGGATACCTTGCAGGATTATGGCTTGCACCATTTGCAGCACAATTCAAGGCAAAGGTTGTTGAAGAACATCCAGACTGGTTTATTAGAAAACCAGATGGCAAGATGATATATGGTGGTTTTGCTTGGATGGGATTCTACGTATTAGATATCGAAAAACAAGAAGTTAGAGACTATATTAAGAAGTGCTTTGACAATGTATTTGATAACTGGAACTTCGATATGGTTAAGTTAGATTTCTTGTATTCAGCTTGTATTATTCCAAGAAATGGTAAATCACGTGGACAATTAATGTGCGAAGCTATGGACTTCTTAAGAGAATGCTGTAGAGATAAGATTATCCTTGGATGTGGAGCACCACTTGGACCATCTTGGGGTATCGTAGATGCATGTAGAATTAGCTGTGATGCTGAACTTCAATTTAAAGATAAATTCTATGTATCTTTAACAAACAGAGAAATCCTTTCTACACAATCTTCAATTACTAATACAATTGCAAGAAGACATCTCAATGGAAGAATCTTCGCAAACGATCCAGACGTATTCTTCTTAAGATTTGATGGCTATAAGCCAGTTAAATATACAATGGAACAAAGAAGACTTCATTCAAAGGTAAATCGTATGTTTGGTGATATCTTATTTGTATCTGATGACATCAGTGCATATAATGATGAACAACTTGATATCTTGCTCAAAGCATACAAGCCATTTGAAGGGAAGATTAAGACTATTTCCTACGAAGGTGCAACAAAGACTTATACAGTTGAATATACCGAAGATGGAAATGACAAGAAACTCGTATTCTCAATGATTACTGGAGAGTTCACAGACTATAACAATGGTTCTGACAAATAACATAGAGAAGATTAGAGAGACTGTAAAAAAATACAATCGAGATATAACCTTAATTGCAGCATCTAAGACACAAACAAGTGAAACTATAGATGAATTTGTTAAGGTTGCACCAGAATTTATTCTCGGAGAGAATAGAGTTCAAGAATTGGTGTCTAAGTATAATCCAAATTATACATGGCACATGATAGGTCAACTTCAAGCAAATAAGGTCAAATATATCATAGATAAAGTGGAACTCATACACTCACTAGATAGAGTTGCTTTGGCAGATGAAATAGAGAAGCAAGCAACCAAACATAACAAAGTTATGGATTGTCTAATTGAGATTAATATGGGTGCTGAAATAACTAAAGGTGGCGTAGCTCCAAGTGATGTAAATGCCTTTATAGACTCAATGAGAGCGTATTCTCATATAAATGTTAAAGGTGTTATGGCTGTTCTTCCAAATATGGAAGATAAGGTTGCTCTTGGAAACATGTACAAAGACCTTTATAACATCTACGAGGAAGCCAAAAAGTTAGATGGTGGAAACGTAGATATAAAATATCTATCTGCAGGCATGACAAATGACTACGAGATAGCACTAGACAATGGATCAAACATGATAAGACTAGGAAGAGTCTTATTTGGAGAGAGAATATATAACTTAAATCAGGTGTAATTATGGACAGAAACAACTACGATCAAAGACTTGGGTACACTAATCCAAATTATGGAAACCCAAATGCACAGAATATGCAAGGAGGATATCAACAACCACCACAAGGTTATGTTGCACAGCAACAAGGATATCCTAATAACTATGAAATAGACCCTAACTATCAACAAAACGTACAAAACAAGAAGTACCGTTCTGAGGCAAGTGTTCGTAGTCGCTTTCCTAGATGGTTCCCAAATTCAAATAATGCCCAACCTGAACAACCTAAAAAGAATGCACAACAAAATAACATAGTTATTTATTCTCCATCCACATATGAAGATGTACAAGCTTTAATAGATCACCTTAAAAAAGGTGAACAAGTTATAGTAGATTTCTCAACAGTTAACCAAACTGCTGTATATCGTATATTAGACTTTATGAGTGGTGCCATATATGCACTTAATGGATCTGTTCAACAGATTACACGTAATATATTCTTATTTGCACCACAAGGCGTTACAATCTCTGTACCTATTCAATTCAAGAGGCAATAATGACACTAGATAATACAAAAAAGAAGTTAATAATCCGTAGTGTAATAGAACTTGTTCTATTAGGTGGACTTATAGCTTTGGATTTATGTATTAAAGATTATTTGTATCATTATTTGGATGATGGTTTCTTAACCAAAGATTTAATACCAGGATTTATCTCTTTAATCTATGTTGAAAACACTGGTGCTGGATTTGGTTCTTTTGAAGGTAAGACATTAGTTCTTTCTATCTTCACATTGATAATCATGCTTGCAATCTTAGTTTTCTTGGTAGGTTCTTGTGTAACAGAGTTTTTAGGTAAGAAGAGCAAAAAAGGCTCTCTATTAAAAATAGATACAACTTCTCGTATAGCAATTGTTTTAATATCTGCAGGTGGAATTGCAAATTTAGTAGATAGATTCATGACAATCTCTGGCAAGTATTATTTCAAGGGTGTTAGAGATTTCTTCAATTTTGAGTTTATGGATTTCCCAGTATGGAACCTCGCAGATGCTTATGTTGTTGTAGGAGTAGCATTGCTAATTGTTTATTTAATTGCCTTAATGATTAAAGATGCACAAATGGTTAAGAATACACAAAAAGCAAATCTAGCAGCTGAAGAAGAAAGAAAGAGAGAAGAAAAATTAAAGGCTGAAAAAGCAGTTGTTGAAGAAGAACCAGTTGTACAAGAAGTACAAGTTGTAGATGTTGAGGAAACTCCTGAGGATAAAGAATGAACCACGTTGTAAATGAGGATGGACTTCGTTTGGATGTATTTCTTGCAAAGCAAGAAAATATAACTAGAAGTAATGTAAATACAATATTAGAAAAAGATGGTGCCAAAGTAAATGGTACTATTATTTTTAAGAGTGGTTATAAACTTAAAAAGGGAGATGTGGTTGAATTTACTATTCCAGAGCCAACACAATTAGATTTAACGCCAGCTGATATACCACTAGATATAATTTACCAAGACGAAGATTTAATCATTGTAAACAAGCCACAAGGGATGGTGGTACACCCAGCTTCTTCTTATAAGAAGAATGATACTCTTGTTAATGCACTTTTATATAACATAGATAATCTCAGTGGTATTAATGGTGTTATAAGACCTGGAATAGTGCATAGATTAGACAAAGATACATCCGGTCTATTAGTTGTTGCTAAAAATGATGAGGCTCATAAGTCTTTGGCTGCACAAATTGAGAAAAAAGATGCTCAAAGAATATATATAGGTCTTTGTGATGGTAATTTCAAAGAAGATGACGGCATTATTAATGCAAATATTGCAAGGTCTAAGACAGATAGAAAGAAAATGGCCATAGATCCAAAGGGAAGAGTTGCAATTACTCATTACCATGTTTTGGAAAGATATGGAAAATATACTTTAGTTCGTTTTGATTTAAAGACGGGAAGAACACATCAAATTAGAGTTCATGCAAAATCCATTCATCATCCAATTGTTGGAGATTCTGTTTACGGAGGAAGCCAAACACTCTATAAAAATGGTCAATTATTGCATGCTTACGAGCTTAAATTAACTCATCCACGTACTGGTGAGCAATTAGACTTTAAGGCTGAAATTCCTGCATATTTTGAAGAAATTCTAGATAAATTAAGAAAAACTACTTTAAAATAATCAATTTTTTTGAGAACTTTTGCCATTTAGGCATAATTCTTCATGTGGATTTGGGTTCACATAAAGAGTGTTGTAATTTACATAAGTTACCAATCCTGGGAGAGCCCCGTTAATTCGTTTAACATTCTTTCTTATAGTGTAGTCTACAGCAATTTTGCCAGTTTTTGTGCTTGCTGTTATTTCGCTTGCTGTAATTAAAACAGATTCTGGAACCTCTTTGCCATTTGTAATAATAATGGTATGTCTGCCATGTTCATTCTTTAAATGCATCCAAATATCATTAGGGGAAGCAATTTTGAAGGTGAGTTCATCATTTTGTATATTATTGTTTCCAACATATACTTGGAATCCTTCTACATCATAGCAAGCAATTGGATCTGGCTTTGGATTTCTAACTTTTTTCTTTCCTTCCATCTTTGGAGCATACAGGGCACCAATATTAATAAGTTCTTGTTCTATAGATGCTGGGTTAGTGGAACTTGTTACTTCTAGAAGTTCTTGTTCTATAGACTTTACATATTCAAGAATTGCTCTGTCATCTTCTATCTTTTTAGATAGAAAATCCTTAGTTCTTTTAAGTTTATTGTATTTTGAATAATATGCTTTAGCATTATTAGAAGGTGTAAGTGTTTCATCCAAAGGAATAGTTACCATTTCTCCAGTAGTGTAGTCTGTACACTTTAGTGTAGTATCTCCTTTCTTTATGAGATAGATATTGTTAATAATCATATCTCCATAATATCTTTGGATGTTCATATCTTCCGTTGCATTAAGTTTTTGTTCGTCATCAATAATACGTTTTTCAACTCTTGCTTTAAACCTTCTAGTTGCTGTAACAAGATTTTTAATCTTGGCTTTGAGTCTTAGCGCACCATCTTCTTTAGATAAGAGCTCATCAAATGCTTCGTTAATAGAAGTATAAGGAACGCTTTCTTTGTGTAAAACCATATAATCAAATGGATATACACCTTTGTCATCAATAATGCAAGGAGAGTAGAAATCTTGCTCGGTAATATTTTTGAGTTTATTCATAAACTCTATAAATCTAGAGCACTCTTCTTCGTTAAGATATGGCATAGAATCATTCATGAACCCACATCTTGCAATTATTTCAGAAACTGTAATGCCAGAAAAACCTGTAACATTATCTAAAATATAGGAGTGAAGATCTCCACCTTTGAAGTTCTTTATAAAATCAAAAGAAGAAGTTAAAAAGCTCTCTTTTCCTTGTTCTAACGGCTCGTATTCGGCTCCATGCATTACAATATGGTTGCTATTATCTTCGTTTAATGGGATGCGTTTTATGGCATCAAATATAATAAAGTCTTGATCAGTGAATATGATATTTGAATATCTACTCATAATTTCAATAAATAGATAATACGTGCAAATATCTTTCATTTCATTTCTAGCATTAATTTTCAATTGGATAATTCTATCTGCATTAAAAATGCAAACACTCTCAATAGTGCCACCAACTAAATATTTTCTAAGAAGCATACAAAATGCTGGTGCATTAATTGGATTTTCTTTTTTAACATTAGTTAAATGACATCTTGGAGTTTGGGAATTACAAGAGATAACTAAACACTCGTTTCTATTGTTAACACGTAAAAAGAACCTGATTTCATCTTTTTCAGGTTGAACTATTTTTTCTATTTTTGCACCTTGAATTTTAGTATTTAATTCTTTTGCAAGTGCATTAAGTGTTAGTAAATCGCTTCCCATATGTGCATATTATACAATATTTTTCTGTATTTGTACCATTTTTGGCACATTATTTTGTTGCAAACCATTGCGCCTAGTGTTATAATCTTATAACTTATTAAAAAATTATACATATATGCGTTGAAACGCACATGGAGGAATAAAATGAGTTATCAAATCGAAAAACTTGAAAAAAGTCAGTACAAACTTGATTTCACAGTAGATGCAGAAACATTTGCAAAAGCATGTGAAACAGCTTATGAAAAAACAAAGCATCAATATGCTATTGCTGGATTCCGTAAAGGACATGTACCTAAGAAGGTTATTGAAGGTGTTTACGGCAAAGAAGTTTTCTATCAAGATGCAATGGACATCGTTATCAACGATGAATACATGAATGCTCTTACATCTGAAGAGAAGTTAGACGTAGTTGCACAACCAGAACTCACAGCAATGGATTATACAAAAGATGGTGGAGCAACATTCACAATCGTTGTAACAGTAAAGCCAGAAGTTGCAGTTAAAGATTACAAGGGATTAACAATTCCAAAGATCGTAACAAAGATTTCAGACCAACAAGTTGAAGACGAAGTTAAGAAGACACTTCAACAACAAGCAAGAATCATCGACAAAGATGGTGCAGCTGAAAAGGGTGACACAGTTAACTTAGATTTTGCTGGTTCAGTAGATGGTGTTCCATTTGATGGTGGCACAGCACAAGGTTATGACCTTGAATTAGGTTCAGGCACATTCATTCCAGGATTTGAAGAACAATTAGTTGGAACAAAAGCTGGAGATGAAAAAGATGTTAAGGTTACATTCCCAGAGAGTTATCATGCAGAAAACTTAAAAGGTAAAGAAGCAGTATTTGCATGTAAGATTAACAAAGTATCCACAAAAGAATTACCAGCACTTGATGATGAGTTTGCAAAGACAGTAAGTGAATTTGATACATTAGATGAATACAAAGCAAGTGTTAAAAAAACACTTGAAGACAATGCAGAGAAGTATGCAGAAAGAGCATATGAAGATGCTTTAGTAGATGCAATCGTAGAAAAGAACGACATAGAAGTTCCAGCAGCAATGGTAGACCAAGAAGCAGACAGCATGGTACAAGAATTTGCATATCGTCTCCAAATGCAAGGAATGAAATTACAAGACTATCTCAACTATCTCAATATGACAGAAGATAAGCTCAAGGAAGAATACAAAGAGCAAGCAGAAAAGTCTGTAAAAGTTCGCTTAGTAATGGAAGCAATTGTTAAGGCAGAAAAGATGGAAGTTCTTCAAGAAGAAATCGATGAAAAGATTAACAAAGCAGCTGAAGAAGCTCACATGACAGCAGATGAATTCAAGAAGACAGTTCAAAGAGAACAAATTGATTATCTCGTAAACCAAATCTTATCTAACAAACTCATTGCTTTCTTAAAAGAAAACAATACAGCAAATGTAACATATGAGAAGATTCCTCCAGTAAAGCCAATCGGAAAAGAAGAGGCAAAGCCAGCTGCAAAGAAGAAGGCACCTGCAAAGAAAGCAGAACCTAAGGCAGAAGTAAAAGAAGAAGCAAAGAAAGAGGAAGCTCCAGCAAAGAAACCTGCAGCTAAGAAGACAACAAGCACAGCAAAAACAACAACAGCTAAGTCTACAACAACAAAGAAGGCTGCACCAAAGAAAGACGAGGAATAATACATGAAAGATATTAAAAATATGTATCCACCAACAGTTATTGAGCAAACAGGTAGAGGCGAAAGAGCCTATGACATTTACTCTAGACTTTTAGAAGATAGAATTATCTTCTTATCTGGAGAAATTAATGACCAAGTAGCTGATTTAGTAGTTGCTCAATTAATCTATCTTGAATCTACAGATCCAAACAAGGACATTACAATTTATATTAACAGTCCTGGTGGAAGTGTAACAGCTGGTATGGCAATATACGATACAATGAATTACCTCAAGTGTGATGTATCCACAATCTGTATTGGTTTAGCAGCAAGTATGGGTGCATTCCTTTTATCCAGTGGAACAAAGGGAAAGCGCTTCTCACTTCCAAATTCTGAGATTATGATTCACCAACCACTTGGTGGATTCCAAGGTCAAGCTTCAGACATCATGATTCATGCTCAAAACATCCAAAAGATTAAAGAGAAGATGAATGCTATTCTTGCAAAGAATACAGGCAAAGATTATGAGCAAGTTGTCAAAGATACAGACAGAGACAATTTCATGACCGCACAAGAAGCACTTGAATACGGAATTATAGACAAAATCTACGCATCAAGAGAAGACTAATTTTAAGAGGTAAGAATGTCAGAAGAAAAGAAATGTTTGTTTTGTGGAAGAACAAATGATACTACTCCTTTAATCGAAGGTCCAGATAACAAATATCTTTGTATGTTCTGTATAGAAGAAGCAAAGATTAAGTTAGATGAATTCATGTCAAAGGAAACAGAACTTGCGGAGACATATGGAAAAGCTCCATCCAAAACAAGTTTTGGTAAGTTGTTAAAACCACAAGAAATAAAAGACCGTCTAGACGATTACGTAGTTGGACAAGAAGAAGCAAAGAAGATATTATCTGTTGCTGTTTATAATCATTACAAGAGAATAAACGCAAATGCAGCTGATGTCGGTGGTGTCCAACTTGAAAAAAGTAATATCTTATTACTTGGACCAACAGGTTCAGGTAAGACTCTTCTTGCAAAAACTCTTGCTAAGATATTAGATGTTCCTTTCGCAATTGCAGATGCAACAACATTAACAGA
>CAMZEU010000046.1 GCA_947305865.1 uncultured Clostridia bacterium | reverse complement strand
GAAACGGAACAGCAAGTATTTCTAATTTAATTAGAGATAAGAGCGGAAAAGAAAACAACATAAAGAAAAGAGAGACTAGTGGTGATGGACAAATCTTATATGATATTACAGTTAATTACATTGCGCCAGAAGGGTTTGATATTAATCTAGATAAAACATCTGCAAAAGAAGGAGATACGATTACATTTAGAAGAGATCCTTATTTTATAAGTGAAAATGAAAAATATGAGATTTTAATTATGTATATAGCAGGTGATTACACCGGAGGTGAAGGTGGAACAAGTTTTATTACAGGAACCTCATTTGTAATGCCAGGACGTGATGTAGAAATACATGTTCAAGCAAAGAGACTTTGTAGGATTACAAAAGATACAAATATCCAGCATGGTGATATTCAGATATCTAAAGAGTGGCTTGAAGATGATGATTCATTCACCGTTGCATTAATTCCCGAAAATGGATATAGCTATAAAAATGATACATTGGTAATTCATTATACGGATGGTATTGAAGAACAGTTGTATCCTAATAATAATGTGGCAGAAAGAGAATATGGATGGGTACGTAATCCAGCATATATCACTTGTGAGTTTGAACAACCAGTCATACCAAAATATGATGTTCAAGTAGTCGATGCATTATTTGGAACAATTTCTGTTAATCCAACCACATATGAAGTGGGTAGCAAAGTTGTTGTAACAGTTACACCAGATGATGGATATGAATTAGAAGATCTAGTCCATGATGGTATCTCAATATATTTTGAAAATGGTGAGTATGCCTTTACTATGCCAGATCATACTGTATACGTACAAGCAAACTTTATAGAAAAGAATTTTTTAATCACAGTCCAGGATGGACAAAAGGGTTCTGTTGTTTTGAAACATAATGGTAGTGTTCTTGAAAATAATAAATCCAAGAAAGACCAGACCATAAGAGTCTATGTTTCACCAAATGGCGGATATTTACTTGAATCTATAAGATTGAGCGATAGCAGTATTATCATAAAGAAAGAAGAAGGCTATTATGAATTTACTATGCCAAAAAAGGATATTACATTAACAGCATCATTTGTTACTAATGAAGAAGCTGTGGCTATAGGACCACCGTACATTGGATATATCACAACAGACGAAACTTTTTACAATGCTACAGATGGCACTCATTATGAATATGCAAATGGGATCACAATCGATTTGTGGTATATGGATAATTTGCTCAAATATGAAGATGATTCATTCAGAGCAATATATTGTATAGAAATGAGGGATGATCCTAATGGAGCACAAAACGTACTAGATGAATTATTATCCAACAGTTTATCAGGATTCTTCATTAGACTTTATGATGGTAGCTATCAACCATTAAGAGCATATTTTGCAGATAATGATTTAGTCGTTGTTTATGATATAGGTGAGGATTCCCAAAAAGCATATTTAATTTGCACGTTGTTTGATAATAACAATATGTTCTACGCTAGTGATTATTCTTCATGGACTATTGAATCTACACAAATATTTTTCTATGTTAATGAATAGGACGGGAGGCATTTATGAAAGCAATACATAAAATATCATTTCTAATTGTAATCTTTGCTGTGGCATTTGCATTCTTTTTTGGAATACTAAATACAACAACAGAGATAACATATGCTGCCTCTAAATCCGAATTAACAATAGAGGGAGATATCGCTACTATTGGCGAATATCCACAAACAAGAGTCACAGATGATACCCTATTTTCAACCCTTTTATCGCTTGAGGTTGGATCAGACGGTTATTACACATATGAGGGTATTAAGTATGTAAGATGTACAACTAAAAAGCCGAATAGTACAAATATGAAGTGGAGCAATGGTGACACAATTTATGATTGTTCAGTTGAATGGTCTCAAAGTGGTTCAACTGTAACATTTGTTTGGGATGGAAACCCAATGGTACCAGCAGGATATACTTCAACAGGAACTATTTATGATGGAGGCACATCATTTGGAAATAGTATCGAAAGGTATAAAAAAACGTAGAGAAGATATAAAGCAATAAAAAAAAGGTCTCATTTTTGAGGCCTTTTATTTTTAGTCTATTAATGTGTCATGAATTTGCTCGTATATCTTACTTGCTTTATCTACCCAACTCTTGTAGATGTATTTTGCAACTTGTCTATTAGCAACAACGAGTTTCATTTCCATTAGGGTGCTACTATCATTGTTAATCTTCATTATAACAGTGTAGCTTCCATCTGCATTCTTGGAATAGTCGCAGAAATAAGATTGTCTACGTTTATAACGTAATCTGTTGTTCTTTGCATATTCCTTGATGTCTTCACGGATATGAATTGGAACCCTAGTAAAGAAGAGGGATAAACAAGAAATTCCGTCTTGTGTGATGTTTAAACATTCACTCTTTGGAACCTTGTAAATGAGATTAGTTTCAATCAACTCACTTAAATATTGTTTGCATTCCATATATGTTAGCCAATTGTTATCAGAAGAACAGATGTCTAAAACAGTAGCCTCAGCAAGTGGTATACTCATTTGCTCGAAAACATATAAGATAATAAGTTTTTGTGTCTTACTATCCATTGGAATTGGTGTTTGTTGATCGTAATAATCCAAAATTATCCCCTCCATATACTATGGAGTTAAATAATAGCAAGGTTGCACCCACATTTCAATACTAGATTTAAAAATATTTTTTAGGCACAAAGTATTGTGGAAAAAAGTTATCCACACACAAGGGAAATCCACAATTTAGGCATAAAAAAGGGACCTCAATGGGCCCCTTGCTTATCTAGCTTAGTTACACATATTCTCCAGACATACAATGAAGAACTTGGTGCCTCTCCTTAAATTGTCCTTAGAACATCTCTCATTAATACCATGAATTCTTCTTTGGTCTTCCATATCATATACGAATGGATCAAAACGGAAGATGTCATTTGTAAGAGGATAATAGAAACGTGCGTCAGATGCTGCAATAAACATATATGGTGCAACAACTATATCATCAAATGATTCGTAAATACTCTTTTCTAAGTTCTTATATGCTGGAGCATTTACATCTGCCTCAGGAGAAGAAGGTGAGTTAGCAATAGATGTAACTTGTACTTCTGGTCCAAGTACTTTTTTGATATGTTTTTCTACATCATCATAATTGTCTGTTGTTAACATACGGTAGTTAATATTTGCTCTTGCCTCGCCTGGTATAACATTTCTTGCTTTTGCACCCCAAAGCATAGTTGTAGCAAATGTTGTACGAACTAATGCATTTGTCATTGGAGATGCTAGAGTGAATACAAATTTAACAAGGTGAGGGAGTACATCTCTATTGGTTAGTGCGAATTTAAATACGCCACCTAATGCAGAACCACCACAGTTCTTTGCAAGTTCTTTTGCCGTTACTTTTGTGAGGTTAGTCCACTTAGAAGGCATAGGAGATTTTTCAAGTTTGTATATAGCTTTTCCAAGTACTGCATCTGCTGTTGGTGGCTTTGGATTTGAAGCATGTCCACCGAATCTTTCAACCTTTAATTCAAGGTCTCCATTTCCTTTCTCTGTACAGCCTATTAAAGCAAGTGCGTGTGGTACACCTAACATGTTGCCATCTACCACAGCACCACCTTCATCTATAACAAACTCGGCTTTAATCCCTTTCTTTTGTAAGAATTCACATATATATTTTGCACCTTCAAAGGATGTTCCTGGCTCTTCATCATGACCAAAACAGAGGTAAATATCTCTCTTATATGAGCCACCTTCTTTAAGCTTTTTCTCTATAGCTTCAAGGAGACAAATCATATGGGATTTCATGTCTTGAGAACCTCTTCCATATACGAAACCATCCTCGGTAATCTTGCCACTGAATGGAGGATAATCCCATCCATCTGCTGGTGCTGGAACAACGTCTTGGTGGCTAAGGAATATACCTGGTTTTAAGGAAGGATCTGTTCCTTTAATATAGTAACAGAGAGAGAAACCATTAATTAAATTTTTCTCTGCAACTTTATGTATTTCTGGATATGTTTTTTCTAACCAAGCATGTAAATCATAGAATGCTTGCTTGTTGTCTACAAACTCTTCAACCATAGATATGGTTGGAATTTGTACTGCTTCAGATAGATGCTGCGCAATGGTATCCACATCTAATTCTGGGTCTTCAACAACATCAAAATCTTTCTTATCTGGCTTATTGCAAATAGTTCTAATTAACAAAATAGGCCAGGTGAGCAAAAGGATAATAAAATCAAGCAATACACCAAAAAATGTTTTCATAATTATTCTCCCATATGTGAATTATTGTTTTTAGTTTATAGCAAAGAAGCAGTTTTTTCAATATAGGTTTAGAATGTTATTTCTATTAAATAGAATAACTTTTTATTGACTTATTATCTTTTATGTTTTATTGTGTTATCAACTATAATTATCACGTGCGGAGATATATGTATGGTAAGGACTAAAAAATTAATAGCATTTCTACTTTGTTTAGTAATTGTATTAAGTGCAGTTATTACACTAGTTTCATGCAACAAGAAAAAGACAACAAGTGAAGAAGAAAAACCTTATACTTTTGATGACTATGTTGCAGATATGCCAACTACTAGATGGACAGAAATTCAAGAATCTTTATTTGCATCTTCATATAGAGATTATGCAACTCTTTGTGATGTAGATTCAAAGTATCCTCAATTAGCTCATCTTGGGTTAAAACTCATTACTGGATATGGAGACAATGAACAAGACAAGAGTAATAATAATTGGGCAGATACAAAAGAAGCTAATGCAGATGACAAAACAGCATTGCAACAATATTTCGATCCAACTAAACCAATTCTTATCTTAACTCACGGAATTCAAATTAAAGAAGGAAGATATATCCACGCATTAATGGGCTCAGATTGTAGACCTGCAGAAATAGCAGCAGGAATAGATACAAATCCATCTCCATACTTTGAACAAGCAGTTGGTAGTTATACAGGTTCAATAGATATCTCAAAATATGCAAAAGACAATGGATATAATGTTTTCTATTTCCATTATGAAAACTTTGCAGATAGTTTATCTGATGATGGCTTTGGAATGAGTGCAGTATCTGTTGTAACAGATATGATATGGTCTAATAAGAATGTTAAAGCAGTTATAGACCAAAGTGGTACTTATGTGGAAGTTGAAGATGGCTTTACAGGAGATTTCTGCATAGCAGAATTTTTTGTAGCAGAGTACATAAGAGCAATGGATGCAATCTGTGAATTGTTCCCAGATTTTGCAAATGAAAAGAGAACAATATATAGTGCAGCACACTCAATGGGTGGTGTTGTAAATATCGCAAGCAACTTCTTACTCAACCTTGTAGCAGATGCAGGACAAATCAGTAAGAACTTAGTACCAAGCAGATTAATACAAATGGACCCATATGTTGGTGCAGCAGATAGTATTATTTCTTGGACAGATAAGCATGCAGTTTGCAATTCTAACCATGATGCATATGCAACAGCTTTAGAGATTTTATCATATAAATATGATGTCGCTACATACTTAGTATGTAATGATGGCTTTGCTGTTCCTTGTATGGCTGTATTTGCAATTTGGAGTGATGACGATAATTGCTTCACAGAACCAGATGGAACTATTTCTACAAACATTTCAGACTTTTCAACATGTATTAACAGAATATTAGCAGTTGCTCCATTTGTAGTTGCAAAGGCTTATTATCCTGCAACATTAGGTGAAGGAGTTATGGCTGGTACAGTTTGTCATAATGGTATGAGAGAATATGCAATAGCAAGTATTCTTTATGATGCTCCAACAGCTACAATGAACGGAAAGACATATACCGTTCCAACAATGAGGATGTCTAACGAAGAAATCAAAAACTTAAGAGGATACATCTTCATGCAAACACACTATCAATATGATGAGAATGGACAACCTGTAAAAGATGAGTTCGGTCATTATGTAGATAGAGACGATTTAGATGAAACAATCCGTTGCGATGATGATTTATATAGAATGACAAAACTCGCAACAACATATAAAGGCTAGAAAGCAAAATGGAATTATACGAAAAATTTGTTACAGAAACATTGAACGAGAAGGGTACTCTGGTAGATATAAAATATCATTATCCAGAGAACTATAACTTTGCTTTTGATATCGTAGATTGGTACGGACAAAACGAACCAGATAGAAAAGCAATGATATGGGTTTCTAATGAAGATGATGAGAAAATCTTCACATTTGCAGATATCATGAAAGAATCTGCAAAGACAGCCCACTATCTCAGATCAACGGGAATTAAAAAGGGAGACAAGGTATTAGTAGTACTTCGTCGTCACTATGAATGGTGGTTTGTTATGATGGCACTTTGTAAGATAGGTGCAATAGTCATACCAGCCACAGACCAATTAAAAGAGCATGACTTTATTTATAGATTTAATGCAGCTGGTGTTAGTGCAATTATTTGTACTGCAACTGGAAACGTAATTGGTGAAGCAGAAAGTGCAGCAGATAAATGTAACGTTAATATTCGTATAATTACCAATGGAGAAAGAGAAGGCTGGAGTTGCTTTAGCAAAGAATATGTAAAGTTCCCAGATGTATATACTCGTGCAGATAATCCAGAAGACACAAAAGCAGATGAAATAATGCTTATGTACTTCACATCTGGTACAACAGCATATCCAAAAATTGCAGCACATATGCATACATATTCCTTAGCACATTTCACCACAGCTCACAATTGGCATAATGTAGATCCTAACGGAATACACTTCACAGTTGCAGAAACAGGTTGGGGAAAAGCTGTTTGGGGTAAACTATATGGACAATGGATTTGTGGGGCATGTGTCTTTGTTTATGATTTTGCTAAATTTGACCAAGCAAAATTGTTGTCTAAGATTGCTAAGTATAAGATAACGACATTCTGCGCTCCTCCAACTATTTATCGTTTTATGATTAAGGAAGACTTAACTCAATACGATTTAAGTTCTTTAAAGTACATAACAACAGCTGGTGAGGCTCTAAACCCAGAAGTATTCAACAAGATGAAAGAAGTTACTGGATTGAGCATTATGGAAGGCTTTGGCCAAACAGAAACAACACTAACAGTTGCAAACTTCATAGGTATGACACCAAAGCCGGGTTCTATGGGTAAGCCAAATCCACAATACAACATCAAGCTATTAGACAGCGATGGCAATATTGTAGATTCAGTTGGTGGTGAAGGTGAGGTTTGTATAGATATCTCAAAGGAAAGACCTCTTGGTCTCTATAAAGAATATTATAGAGACGAGGTACAAACCAAAGAAGCAATGCATGATGGATTCTATCATACAGGAGACATGGTTTGGGTAGACGAAGATGGATATTACTGGTATGTTGGAAGAACAGATGACATCATTAAATCCAGTGGATACAGAATTGGACCATTTGAAATAGAAAATGTTCTTATGGAACATCCAGCAGTTTTAGAGTGTGCTGTAACAGGTGTACCAGATCCAGTTAGAGGACAAGTTGTTAAGGCAACAATAGTTCTTACAAAGGGTTATACAGCCAGTGAAGAACTTAAAAAAGATATCCAAGATTTTGTTAAGAGAGAGACCGCTCCATACAAATATCCAAGAATAATTGACATCGTAGATGAACTACCAAAAACTATTTCTGGCAAGATAAAAAGGACAGAATTAAGGAAAAAAGGTTAAAAATTTTAAAATAATAATTTTTAAAAAGCAGGCAATTAGAATGCCTGTTTTTTTAATTTTTGAACACCCAAAGAAGACCATCAAAATAATTCAGTGTTGACACTATATAAATAATTCAATACAATAATTATAACTATCTTTATGGCGTATGCGCTTGTATGTGTGTACGTAATAAATATGAGGTGCAAAATTATGAGAGAAATTTTATCAAAAGAAAAAAAGACATTAAGAAATAATCCATGCATTATGTGGATATTGCTTGGTGTTCTTTGTATTTCACTTTTTGCATGTATTCTTTCTATAGGAATTTTGTGCAATGGTGAAACAGTTGGTCAGGTTGCAGAAGCTGGTGAAGCTGAAGGAGGTTTAGCTCCAGATTCAGTCGCAACATTTAATGTGGATGCATCTAGTGTGCCAACTGCATCATCTTTAGGATTCCCTGGTGCACAGAGCAAAAATACTTACACAAGTGGGAATATAACAACTAATAATGTTGATTTTGGTGGACAATCTGTATTGAGTCAAGGTTGGAAAAGGGTTGGTACACCAGATCCATCGAGTGTTACAACAACAGCCACATCAGGAAATATGCGTTTAACAATCAATAATGATGACAAGAACAGATATAATCAAGCAATAGGTGTTATCAACTATAATGTTGCTTCGGATCCTTTCCTTAATAAATTATGTACCAGTTCACTTATTTCTGGAATAACTGCTACAATTAATGCAACATATTCTTACTCTAATCCACATAGCTCAAATAGTGGATATCATGGATGGAGTGTTGGTTCTTCCGCAGGGGGCAAATGCGCTAATGATTTTAGTGGCAGTTTGGCTGATATTACTTATGTACTTTTTACTGATAGTTTTAGTACGTCGAGCACATGGCAAACTGGCAATATATCCTCGAAAAGTGTAACCATAAAAAGCGGCACTACTATAACTCCTTACATACATTTTGCAATCTACATATTAACTGATGCAGAAGACACAGGATATGCTCAATTGACTAGTTTAAGAATCACATTGTCAATTACTCGTTATTCAAATGGTAGCTATAATAGTGGAAATGATTCAACAAATACTTATGTGGTTGATGGCGCTGCACCTCAAGTCACCAATATAGATACAACTACCACTAATATTAAGACACAACCTTATCGAATTGGACCAGGAAATACTGCATCAGAATATAACTGGCCTGTTTGGTATAATTCAACTACTCCAACGGGATCACAAGTCAACCGACTTCTCTCTAAGGCTTCTGATGTGTGTTCAGTTGGTTCAAAAATAAAATTAGTTTCTTATACCAATAGTGCAATTTACACATGGAATAGTGAGAAACTGTACAAACGTGTATCTTTTACCGTTCAAGATTATTATGATTATGATGGAAGAGCGCCTTATACTAAAGAAGAAATTTTTTATAAAAGAGATTGGAATAAAGGACATTCAATAAATGAAAAACCTACAATAATTCGTTATTGTTCTGGGCATAAATTTGACATTGATATGTGTAC
>CAMZEU010000045.1 GCA_947305865.1 uncultured Clostridia bacterium | reverse complement strand
TTACTTCAAAGAGTTCAGCATAGTATGCATGGTATTCTTTGTTTGGAAGGAGTTTTGTGGCTTCTTTATCAAAGCCAGTGATTATTTCATGAGTGCAGAAGTTAAGTAAATCTGACTTATCTTCAAAGTAAGCATAGAATGTTCCTCTGCTAATTAATGCATCATCACAAATGTCAAGAACACTTATGTCTGAATAACCTCTTGTGGATAGTAATTTTATAAAACTGTCTTGTATTAGCTTTCTTGTCCTTTGAGCTTGCTTGGTTTCTTTTCTTTGTACCATAGTTTTTCTCCTTATTAACAAAAAGCATTATACCACCTTAAACTTAAACACACAACAAAAATATAAACATAATAAATATTTTGTCTAATTTTAGAACTTCTAATAAAAGCGATTTTTAATCAATTTTTAGAGTATGTAAAAATGATTAGTTTGCGCAATACAGATATTTTATCTATACAAAGTGATATTATAAAGCTATTGCTTGTGGAATAAAGCCGTAAAGTATTAAACCTAGAATTGCAGATATTAAAATGATAATTATTGGATGTATTTTCTTGCCTTCAAGCTTAATAAATGCCAGTGGAATCATGGCAATAAACATACCTAAAGCAGTCCAATCCATGCTAAATGAAGAGGCCGAATATACTGTTGTCATATTAAAAATTACAGTAAATACAAGGGTTAAAAGTACTGCCATAAGCAATCCTGTAACCGATGATCTTACCCCTAGAAATACCTCTTGAACAGCCTTCTTTTTCATGAACTTATATAGTAATTTCACTATCAAAGTAATGATTATAAAGGATGGAAGAACTACACCAATTGTGGCACATAATGCACCTAAAACACCTGCCATTTCCATGCCTGTAAAGGTTGCAATATTAACCGCAAATGGACCTGGAGTACTTTCAGATATTGCTATAAAATCTAGCAACATATCGCTATCCATCCAGCCTTTGCCAAGTATCTCTCGTATAATAAGAGGTATCATTGCATGGCCACCACCTATCGTAAAGAGTCCTATTTTAAAGTAGGTCCAAAACAATTCTAAATAAATCATTCCTTATCCTCCTTTACCTCTCTTACATAAGGTTTAGTTCCCTTTGTGTGGTATTTTTTGCTTATATAAATCCTTGCAAACATTGCACCAAGTGCAGAAAGAAGAATACTTCCTAAGATTATGTAAATTACATTTACATTCGTAAAGAATGCGATACAGAATGCAGCAATACACATCAACACTCCATATATATCCTTTCTCATATCTTTAACGAATGTAACAACAGATCTAAGAATTAGAATCAATACGCCAACTCTTATTCCCTTGAATACTGCCATAACCCAGAAATTATCTTTAACAGCAAATATTACATATGAAAGAGCAATAATAACTGCAAATGATGGGATAACAACTCCTAATGTTGCAAAGAAGGCTCCCAATATGCCTGCCTTAACATTTCCAACATATGTAGCAACATTTATTGCTATAGGGCCTGGAGTAGCTTCAGAGATGGCAAATATATCTGCTAGTTCATCATGAGTTAACCATTTTTTCTTTTCTACAAACTCTGCTTCAAAAAGAGACAACATAGCATATCCTCCACCGAAGGAGAATAATCCTATTTTGAAAAACACCAAAAATAAGGATATATAATCCTTAATCCTTTGTTTTATCTTTTCTTTTGTCTCTTGTTTCATAATTAAAAAATAAGCCCATAGAGCATTTCCATGGGCTTAATGTGTTATTTCTCTAATGCCTTTGTGAATTCGTCTAACCATTCACCTTCGTATAATTCAATTAATCCCTTATCTGCAACTTGTGCAATATCTGGAGTAATTGGTATACGAGCATAATTTGCAATACCAAACTTCTTTGCTACAGCTTCAACTTGGCTCTTTCCGAAGATATCATATCTCTTGCCATTATCTGGACATTCAAAGTATGACATATTCTCAACTATTCCTAGAATAGGAATATTCATCATCTTTGCCATTTTTACTGCTTTTTCTACAACCATTGCAACCAAGTCTTGAGGTGATGTAACAATAACTACACCCTTAATTGGCAATGTTTGGAAAACTGTTAAAGGTACATCTCCTGTTCCAGGAGGCATATCTATAATCATTGTGCCTACATTATTCCAAATTGCATCTGTCCAGAATTGTCCAACTGCACCAGCAAGTATTGGACCTCTCCATAAAACTGGATCTGTTTCGTTTTCAAGAAGGTTATTAATACTAAGTATTTGAGTTCCCATCTTGGACTTAACTGGATAAATATATGTTCCATCTGTGTCTGCTCTTTTGCTTGCAACACCAAACATCTTTGGAATTGAAGGACCTGTAATATCTGCATCTAATATAGCTGCATTTTGTCCTAGTCTTTGGAAGTTAACTGCTAAAAGAGATGAAACTAGGGATTTACCTACTCCACCTTTACCAGAAACAACTGCTATTACGTTATCTACTTTTGATAATGCATTTAATTTACTTTTCTTAATTTCGTTCTCACATTTTTGAGAGCATGTTGAACAATCATGGGTGCATCCACCATCTGTGCTCATTATTTGCCTCCGTATATACTATTTTTTAATTTTGATTTTATTGGCCACAAGTGCTCCTAAGCCAAGACACAACAAGCTTCCTATTGCAGCAAAACAACCTATAAGTCCTGCTACTGTATCGCTCATTTTTTCTGGCCTAATTATTGCTCCACCTGGGTTATTTGTGACTTCATAAATTGCGAATTCTCCATTGGTTGGAATGGTTAAAGCAACACGTCCAGCTTGGTCTACAATATACTCATTTGTGACTATCTCTGTTCCATCTCTTGTTGCAACAACAAGGGTTTTACCGATATATTCTGGTAGTTTAATCTCCGTGATATAGTTATTTTCAGGAATTCTAGCCATATTGTTCTCGTAATACAAAAGTCTGTATTCACCAAGCAATTCTACGTCATTTCTGGCTATATTAAAGAACCCTTGAACTTGCTCAATTCCGAATGAAACTATAAGTGGGAAACCATTGTCTTGATAGAGGTTAACAGACTCAAATGGAGCACCATTAATTGTAACTTTTTTAACATCTTCATAAACCATATATGTAGCATATGTACTGCTATTATATTCGGATGTTGGTGTAAGTGTTATTACATCATATTTATCTGACACCATTGTACCAATAATATAATATGTTCCTGCCTCGGTTATCTCTCTATCTAGCGCAACAGAGAATGAATATGTATCTTCGTCTCCTGGAAGAACTTGGTTGGTGTAAAGATTATATGTTAAATCTTTAATAGGTTCTCCAAGGAAACTCCATTGATTATCTACAACGGCTATTAAGCTGCGCTTATTAACTGTAATCTTTCTTGAAACGTTATAAGCTGGATAATAGTTTGTGTTGTTTGGATATATATTGAAATATATATAATATACACCTGGAACTGGTTTTACGTTTTTATCTTCGTTATTTGCGAATTCGAATGATGCATTTGTGCTATACATACCAACTATCTCATCGAATGATTGTCCGTATGTGATCTCTGCTGGTTGCATCTCGTCTACGATGGATTGAGGTATTTGTGCTTTAGTTATACTAAATTCTCCATCCCATTGTCCGTATGTTGTTCCCTCTCCAGTTACAAAGCAAGATACTTCAACTCTTATGTCATAATTTCCAATACCAAGTCCTTGTCCACCAAAGATAAATGTGAATGTACTTTCTTCATCTCTCTTGTTATCTAAGAAGTTATGATATTCTGCTTCTTCTTTGGTTTTATATAAATATGTGACTTGGAAATGGTTAACATCTCTGAAATCAAATGTTCCAGTTATATGCATGTTGCTATCTTGAGAATATTCACTGGTTAAAACGGAATCTGTGATTGCAACTTCAATTGGCTCTAATGTAGCATAAGCTACATCTGATCCATTACCAAATAAAATAACACAAACAGAAATAACTGCGAATACAAGAATTAATCCCAGTAATAATGATTTATTAAATGATAACTTCTTATCCATAACGTTTCCTATCCGTGTTTTTCGTATATATTATACAAATTATAATATATTTTTATTTGTTTTGATAGTGTATGTGCCCAAATATATATTTTTTATATTTTTTAATTTCTTTAATGTTTTTTTAATGTTGTTTAGATATAATGAAAACATAAAATACAAAGTAAAAGGTGCAACTATGAGATTATTATTAGTTGAAGATGAGAAAGAATTAAGCCGTGCATTAGTTAAAATGCTTGAGAAAGAAGGCTATGAAATGGAAGCCGTTTATGATGGCTTAGATGGCTATACATATGGGATGACAGGAATCTATGATTTAATCATCTTAGATGTTATGATGCCAAAGATGAACGGTTTTGAAGTATTAAGCAAGCTTCGTAGTAAAAAGATTGAAACACCTATTCTAATGCTTACAGCATTAGCAGATGAGCATGACAAGATTACTGGACTAGATTATGGTGCAGATGATTATGTTGCAAAGCCATTCTCTTTTGAAGAACTTGCTGCAAGAATACGTGCTCTTCTTAGAAGAAGAGGGAAACTCGTTTCAGATAACAAGCTCCATTGCGGAAATGCCACTCTAGATTTAACATCTTATACTCTCTCAACTGAGAAGGGATCTCTTACCTTAACAGGTAAAGAATTTGAAATTGCAAGATATTTCTTTGAATACCCTAACTTTGTAGCAGCAAAAGAAGAACTCATTTCTAAGGTTTGGGGATTAGATGATGAATTTGAATCTAACAACTTAGAAGTATTTATTTCTTTCTTAAGAAAGAAGTTACAACATCTTGGCACAGACTTCACAATTGAAGCAGTTCGTGGTGTAGGATATAAAATTGGTAAAAAATAATGGCTAAAAAGAATAAGATTCAAGAAAACAAGACTAATTCAGAAGTAATACAAGAGTCTAGGATGGGACTAACCCTTACTATTACTCTTATTGCTTGGTTATTCTTTGCAATTATCTTTGGTGTAGTTATTGGAGCACAAGCTATCTCCACTGCAAAAACACAAAACAATATCTTAACAACTGCTCTTCAAGCTAGCACTGGCTCAATGCCAGGAGATCAAGGAGGTCTCTTCCCTGGACAAAATAGGAACTTCTCACCTGCAGCTGAGAAATGTATCATAGTTAAAACAGATGGAAATGGACATGCTATGGTAAACTATGTTCAATTAAGTGCTTACTCTGAAGATATCCGAGATGAGATAGTAACACAAGCCATAGGAACCGAGGATGGGAGATATAATGTGGAGTCAAATTACTTCCTAGTTAGAAGCCAAGAAGGTACTGATGGCACCACAACTTATGCCATTATGGATGTATCTCTAGACCGTTCTCAGCTCATAGATGTTACACTCATTTGTATCATCGTTCACTGCCTTGTAGTTATCACAATTGGACTCCTTGCATTCTTCTTAACCAAGCGTGCTTTGAAGCCAATTGCACAAGCATTTGAGAAACAACGAGAATTGACTGCAAACGCATCACACGAACTTAAAACCCCTTTAACGGTTATATCAACTAACGTTTCTGTCATTAAGAGCGAACCTGAGAGCACCATAAAAGATAATCAAAAATGGATTGAATCCATAGACACTCAGGTAAATAGAATGAACGAATTAATCAAGAGTATGTTAGAGTTAAGTAAGATGGATAGTACCAAACTTTTACACCTTCCTTTAGACTTTTCAGACGTCACAGAAGGTCAATGTTTAGACTATGAAGTTGTATGCTTTGAAAAACAAATTGCTTTTGAATATAATGTTGAACCAAACCTAACTATATTAGGAGACAAACCATCTCTACAAAGACTAGTTCTTATCCTTTTAGACAATGCAACCAAGTATTGCACTGGTGAGGACAGAAGGATTAATCTTAACCTTGTTCAAGAAAAGAAGCTTGTCCATTTAAGTGTATTAAATACTGGCACACCAATTTCCGAAGAAAACTCAAAGCGAGTATTCGATAGATTCTATAGAGCAGATTCTTCCAGAACAAAAGAAACAGATTCTAATAGTTTTGGTCTTGGATTATCTATTGCGCAATCTACTGTACAAAATCATGGTGGAAAAATATCTTGTCATGGAATAGAAAATGTTGGAACACAATTTGATGTGTATCTTCCTCTTCCTTCAAAGAAAGAAATGCAAGAAGCTATTAACTCCCAAAAAGAAATAGAGAAGAAAAAGAAGGAACGTGAAGAAAAACGAGAAGAATACAGTAATTCAGAGGAATAAAAAAAATGAGGCCGTAATGACCTCATTATTTTTTTAAGTTTTTATATCTTAGCTATTCTTTATTGTTTCGATTAAAACTAAGGCTCTCTTTAATGCAAGTTTAGAATTTACTTTGAATTGGAATGGAACCATTTCATAACAATGTTTATGACCTGTGCTGTAATGTGGCATTGTTCCGTCACAGAAACGTGGATCGTTAACATCTAATTTAAGGTTGATACGAAGTGATGTTCCTAAAATTGTAATCTTTGCAATAATTTCACCGTCTCTACGATATGTGTCACATTGCTTTGAAATACGGCTCTTAATAACTGGCTTACCTTTTACTGGTTCCAATAAAGCATCTTTCATCTTTGCATAACGTTCTTTTACGATATCGCTGGATAATGTGTACTTTTCAATAAATGTTAAGCTCTTTCTATTAGCTTTCTTTTGCATAACTTTTTCGATGTTGAACTTTTTGTTTGCATATGTATCAAAGCTGTTCTTTTCTGCCATTAAACGTTCATAAGCATTTGCGCATGGTGTTTCTTCATATTTATTGCAGTATCCGCAATAATCATAATGACCACACATATCCATATGACGTGTTTCAGAATCTAACCACTTTTGGATGTCCATCTTTTGTTGTAACTCTAAATTTGTAAGTTTCTTTGTCATTTTTAACCTTCTATATAAATAATATTTTTTTTGTGTGTATGGCAATTATATGTAATATTTTTTTTAATGTAAAACTAAAAACACTCTTTTTTGAAAAATTGAATAAATTTTACTTAGTTAAAATATTGAAATTCTAAACAACTGTTAAATTTGCATACATTAGATAACTATTTTTTGTTTAATATAAGTAATAAAATTTTCTAATATTCTAAACAAATTAATCTATTTCAATCTCTTCTGGGATATGATTGGTATAAACTGAGAAATGTGTGAACCCAATTTTCTTAGCCAGTTCGCATACTACATCAAAGTCTTTACCAATATCCATTCTATGACTATCTGAACCAAAGCTAATTCTTCTACCACCTAAGTCATAGTATCTTTGAAGTATTTCTTCAGTTGGAAGAATGCCATGATGTGTATTAATTTCTAAAGCCTTATCTTTCTCTATTATTTTATTAAGGATAGCATCTATTAAATCTTGGAAATCTGCCAACTTTAAAGACTTATCTTTATATGGAGCATTTCTAGTAACATAACCGATGTGTCCAACTATATCATATTGATATGGTGCATCTAGACTCTCCAATATTGTTTCTAAATAATGTCTATATATCTTTTTCTTAGACCTAAATATAAATGGATTAAGGAAATATACATCGTAGTGGTCTACAAAGTGTACAGAGTTTATTACTACATCAAAAGGATATTTCTTAAATGTTTCAATGTATCCGTCACATGCTCCAGTAGCAAAACCAGCTTCAATACCAAATCTAAATTTAACATCTCCGGCATCTTTGGCTGCTTCTTTCCATTCCTCGTAATATTTATCCAAATCTATATGTTCCCATTTAACAGGTGTCTTATTTTCTTTGCAAAGCTTTAAATCCAAATCTAAGTGATCTGTTGTTGCAAGATAATAGAAACCCTTATCCTTCGCATTTTGAAGGATATCTTTTATGGTATCATTTCCGTCTGGACTATTTATTGTGTGAACATGTGAGTCTACTATTTTCATTAATTGTTCTCCAATATTGCCTTTATACGTCTTACACCTGCAGATGAAGATTGTTCCTTAACTATCTTGAAGTGTCCAAGTTCAGATGTATTCTTTGCGTGTGGACCACCACATATCTCTTTAGAGATACCAACGGTGTAAACCTTAACAACTTCGCCATATTTGGAATCAAATACACCAACTGCTCCTTGTGCCTTTGCATCTGCAACAGACATTTCTTCCAAGATTACATCTTGGTTCTTCTTAATTTCTTCATTTACCAAGTCTTCAACTTGTTGAATTTCTTCTGGAGTCATTGGACGTGGGAATGAAAAGTCAAAACGTAATCTTTCTGGTGTAATGTTACTTCCTCTTTGCATGATTGTATTATCATTAAGAATAATCTTTAGTGCAGCATTAAGAAGGTGTGTTGCTGTATGAAGTCTTGCTGTAACTTCACCTGTATCTGCTAAGCCACCTTTAAACTTTTGCTCTGCACCAGCTTTGGATAATTCTTGGTGTTTCTTAAATGCTTCTTCATATCCTTGAACATCTACATCAAAACCTGCTTCCTTTGCAAGTTCGATTGTCATTTCAAGTGGAAATCCAAATGTATCATAAAGTCTGAATGCTGTCTTGCCAGGAATAGTTGTTGAAGGAATATGCTTTACCACTTTTTCAAATTCATTAATTCCTTGTTCAATAGTCTTATCAAACTTTTCTTGTTCCATTCTTAACTCGTTTTCAATACGTTCTGCATTGTCTCCGATATTCTTGTAAATACCTTTGTATTTTTCTATATTAAGTTTAGCAAGTTCTATTAATGCACTACCATCAATACCAAGTACTCTGCAATATCTGACTGCTCTACGGATTAATCTTCTTAATACGTATCCTTGGTCTACATTGCTTGGAGATAATGGTTTAATATCACCAAGTAAGAATGTGGCTGTTCTTGTATGGTCTGCAATAATTCTCATTGCTCTTGTGTCTTCTTCGTTCTCGCCATATTTCTTGCCAGATAATTCTTCGAGCTTCTTAATTGAGAATGCTAAGAGGTCTGTTTCATATACAGACTTGTATCCGTTTACTATGCAAAGTGTTCTCTCTAAACCCATACCTGTATCCACATTTTTGCGTTCCATTGGGCTTAATTTTCCGTCTGCATCTTTGAAGTATTGCATGAATACATTGTTCCAAATCTCTAAATACTTGCCACATGAACAAGCTGGCGAACATTCGTCACAGCATTTTTCTTTTCCTGTGTCTATGAACATTTCTGTATCTGGTCCGCATGGTCCAGTTTGTCCAGCTGGTCCCCACCAGTTATTTTCTTTTGGTAAGAAGAATATTTGCTCATCTTTTAATCCAACAGATTTCCAAATCTCTGCGCTTT
>CAMZEU010000044.1 GCA_947305865.1 uncultured Clostridia bacterium | reverse complement strand
TTAAGAGATATATTGAAAGCAATATTGAAACTCCTGTTGCTAGAATTATAGTTGGAGGAGACTTAGGTGAAGGCAGTACCATTGTTGTGGACGAAAAAGAGGGCAAACTTGTCCTAAGTGTTAAATAAACACAAATAAACTCTTGATTTTATGGGTAAGCATTGTATAATAGTGTTTACCCATATTGTGGGGGCGTTCCGTATTCGATATTATGTTTGAAGCTCGGTAAGCATGCCGTAGAGAGGCTACGTAAAAAACAAAACTAAATCTTTGAAATGACAAAGAAACAAAAACATTGAGTCAATCCAGACTCGCAATCGCTGCATAATATAAATCCAGCGTCGTCGCCCTGGGGCTTTCTGTCCCCTCAGCAAGCGGCGTCATAAAGACAGACAACGCAATTTGAGTGCTCAGTAGGATTGTTGTTATTATGAGCTTTTCGATCACAGATTTGTAGGTGAGTCGGTGTGAGAGAACTTAAGTCACAAACTAAGCATGTAGAAGTCTAAGGGGAGGGCATGGTAGACAGGAGTTAGACTCTCCTCGCCTCCACCAAAAGTAAATTATCTCTAGTTTTAACTAGGGATTTTTTAATGTGTATTTGCTTTAAGGAATGCTAAAACGTAGGACAATGTATATTCTCTTTGCTTATTTTTTTCTGCCTGTGTCATGCCGTCTCCATCTCCGTTAAAGAAAGATAAGATGTCATCACTATCTCCAGTTGAGAAGCTCATATGGCAAGCAGGGGATAACATATAATGCGTGTATGTTTGTGGCATTCTTGAGAGAGCATCTGCTTTCATAGTGTCATCTAATACATGATCTCTGTCAGCTTCGAGTAAAAGAGTTGGTTTTGTAGAATTTGCCATTGTTTCGGATATTGTTTCAATGTTTCCATCAACTTCTATATCGTGGTCATAACAAAGTGGAGACATAAAGATAACACCTTCTACTTTTGCCTCGTTTTCGTATGTATAACGCATTGCTGCACCACCACCTTGAGAATGTCCACCTACAAAGAATTTTACGTTAGGATATAATTCATAAATCTTGTTTACAGCAGGTATTGTTTCATCTTCATAATTAAGGTATGTCATACATAATGTTACATCTGGAATTGCAACAATATATCCCTGTTTTGCTAGGGTCGTACTTAGGTATTCATAGAAAGATGGGCCAATTGCTGTTCCAACAAAAAAGATAAAACCATATGTTGCTTTTACATCTATAGGATGTACTACTTGTAATCCAAATTGTTCGTTTTCTGGAGCATCTGGATTTAATAAATATGAATCTGTTTTGATTTCATAATTATTGGTTTCTTGGTAATTTACAACTGGGGTATTGTCTTGTTCTTCTGTTGTTTTATTACATGCAACAAATGAGAACAAACAAACTATTATAAGAATTGATATAAAAGTAATTAATGATTTTTTCATAGTTAAAATTATAACTTGAATGTTTGGATTATTCAATATTGTGAAATGACGATTAAGAACATTTAGTTTGAATAAACTAACCAAGTATGATATATTTTCTTTTAGACATATGGAAAACGAATTAAAGAAAAGACCAATAGATATTATTTGTTCTATATTAGTGTTCTTAGTAACACCATTTTTCTTTATTTCTGTTTCAGCACTTATTCCATGTGCTTTTAGACCTTTCTATTATGTTTGTGTAGATGCACTAAATATTCCAGAAGAAAGTGGTTATGAAAGAGAAGTATGTATTGAGGCATATGATGATGTAATGGATTTTATATGGGAAGGCGCTGAATTTAAGACAGGAGAGTTGAAGTGGACAGAGGAAGAAAAATCTCACTTTGAGGATTGTAAACCACTATTTTTCTTACAACTCGGATTAACTATTTCTTGTGGTGTGTACTTACTTACTTACTTGATTTTAAGGAAAACAAGAGTGCTTAGAGCAGCAAGATTTAGAGATGTCTCATCTATATCTTATGGCGGCATAATTACATTGGTTTTCGTGGTTCTAATTGGGTTAATGGCTGTTGTAAACTTCGAAGAATTGTTTGAAATATTCCATATGATAGCCTTCCCAGGTAAGGATAATTGGACATTCAGTCCTACATCTGAAGAAATCATTAATATATTGCCAGAAAGTTTCTTCTTGGTATGTGCTGTATTTATAATTGGTCTAACTGTTATTTTAAGTTCTGTGGCAGTTGGAGTAGGATACGGATTAAGGACTAAGAGATTTAAAAAATTGAAAGAATCTGAGGAAAAAAATTAGTTTCATTTTTAACCTATATTAGATGATTTTATATTATAAAGCGCAACAATATGCGATTTTGTACTCTTTACACATAGGCGTATACGTGATAAACTTAAAATCTATATGTGTATTTAATAAGTACACCTACGCATTACGTGTAAGGAGATAGTTATGAGAAAAAGAAAGCCGATAATTATTCTTTTAATCATTGATATTTTGGCTATTGTCCTTATTGTTTGTAATGTAAAATTTGCTATTTTTAACAAAATGGCTACAGCTATTTCCAAGGTGTTACATCCTCAACAAGAATATAATATTACCCCACATGACAGAACAAAACCTACACCATCCAATCCAGATAATCCTTCCAATCCTGATACTCCTGATAATCCGGATGAACCAGAGATAGTTATAAACTATCCACTTGAAATCACCTTTGATGGTATGGGTGGAACTGTAACAGGAGAGACATCTTTTTATTTAGATGGAGAGGAAAAGACAATTGATGATTTGGTTTTCCCAGAGATTGAGTATCTTGAATATGAGTTTATTAAATGGGATAAAGAAGAGTATTTTAAAGTTGTAGATCACAAGATTGTTTATGTTTGGGAATATTATGCAATATGGGAATATAGTCCTATAGACTATTATACTAGAATTTTATCTTCTTCCTCATTTAAACTCAGTGGCTCAACATATACCTTAGATGTAGATAAAAACACAACCTCTTGTGCTGTGTTATCCAATTTCAAATATAGAAATAATGTTGCTACAGCAAAGTTGTATTCAGATAATGCATGCACAAGCGAGATTACAGATGAAAATGTAAATGTTGAACCAGGGTATAACTATTATTGGTTAAAGATAGATGCTGGTATTCATGGCACAGCTGTATGGAAGATTGAAGTATATAGAGTTCGTGAATATAGCGTAACATTCACGGTTTCTGGTCTTTTAGATAGTATACCAGGGCTAGAGGATTTCGTTGTAAAAGAAAAAGATTATGCAAGACTTAGCAGGATCTCATCTGCTCTTAATATTCCAGGGTACGCATTTACTCCAAGCGTAAGTTTAAATACATTAATAGACCATGATATGGATGTAAATATCAATGTTTCCTATGCAAATTATAGTGTTAGCTATACCGATACATTAGGAGCTACAAACACTAATGTGACACACTTTGATATGAGAGATGAATTTGAATTAACTCCTATTGAAAAATTCGGTTATATATTTAATGGCTGGACTCTTAATGGAGAGCCAATTACTAAAGTGAATGTTGGTACAACTAATAACTTAACCATACAAGCAAATTGGACAATTATTACTTGGAATATTTCATACGATTTAGGTGGTGGCGTAGCTGAACCAAATGCTGAAAGTTATACCGTGGAAGATAACATAGTCCTTCATACACCAAGAAAGGGTGGATTTGTATTTAGTGGTTGGAATGTCTATGACGAAAATGACAATCCACTTGCATATGATCCAGCATTTAAGTATTACAAAAATGTAAAAGTTGTTGCGACATATGCACAAGCACTAACATCTGACTACTATGGCAAGTATCCACAAGAAAGAGTAACAGATGATGGATTGATAGGTCTATTAGATTCAATGACACCTGTTAATGGCATTTACAGTGTTGGTGGCAATGAATATGTAAAGCAAACAGCACATCCGTTCTTGGATGGATTAAAGTTTAGAGATGGTACGCCTATAGCCAATGGCACAGATTATTATTTCAAACTTTGTCCTGTTGAATGGGTTGTAATGAAAACAGATGACAACGAGTACACACTTATTTCTAAATATGTACTAGATGCGGACATCTTTGATGAGACCACAAATAACTACATTAATTCACAACTATTCACATATTTGAACGGAAAAGTAGATTCAATGTTTAGCGAGAATGAATTGCTTAACTTAAAGCAATACGAAATAAGCAATGCATATGCAACTGTAAATCCAGACAACTTTGAAGAAACAAATACATGGAGCTATGATAGTACTGAAGGATATATTTGCATCCCATCATATTATGATGTTGCAACATATCTAACTGAAGCAAATTCTTTAATTACAGACTATGCAATTGCAAAGGGATGCTTGTTTAACCCAACAAATTACAATGCATTCTATTTCTATCGTTCACCATATTCTGAAACAAGAGAGAAATATGTAGCTGGCTATAATGCTAGTGGTGAAGGTAGTGCGAATGGATGTTTAGATATAACAACAACATATGGATTAAGATTAATAATCTGTGTTGAGAGTGGAGAGAAAACAGAATGAAAAAGAGGAAAGCATTTACACTAGTAGAATTACTTGTTGCTATAGCAATATCTTCTGTGTTGGTGCTAACCATAGGTGCTTCTTTGTTTTTCGTTCTAAAGAGTAGTAATAATGTGCAAAACAGCGCAGATATGAACTACAAAGCAAGAACAGTGAGAGACTATATTTGTTCAGACACTATTCGTCCAGATATAACAACTGCATATGAGTTTTCATATGATGCAGAAAAACAGTCGCTAAAGGATGTTGTTAAAAATAAAGAAATTGTGTCTGGGGCATTGTTTATGAAAGTAACATTCACACAAAAAGAAGATGGCTTTATTTGGTGTGAAATTGAGTATAAAGAAAACGAAAGTAAGGAAACAAACGACAAACTAAACTTTGCCGTTAGAAAAGTGTAATAGAACATATTGGGAGAAGGGATATGTCTGAAATAATAGAGAAGAAAACAAGTATTGAAGAGGATGATGTTTTGTCTAATGCTGAAAATTTGGCAATAGTATATTCAAATACTGCCAAACCAGGTTTTGAGTTCATTTACTTCAATGCTCAAAAGAAAGCAATTGGCACAAAAAAGATTAAGTTAGATGCAGATCAAATTGTAGATGGTTTGCCAATTCCAACACTAGATTTAGCAAATATGCTAAAGCCATTCATACCATCTAAGGTAAAGAGTGTAGATATATTGTTGGATTCAGAAGCAATCTTTAAGACCACAAATGTATATCCAAAGGTTAATTCTTTCAAACTTGCACAAATATATGCACAGGATATAAAGGAAGCACATGGAGATGTTAAGGAAAAATATAAGACTTTCTCACAACAATATAAGAATTATATTGGTTTTATTATTTATACATATTTTATCCCAACACATCTATACAATTTTGCAATTAAACTTGCAAGAGCATTAGATATAAGACTTGGCAATATAGACCTATATGCAAAATTCTTGGCAAAGAATATTCATAAGGTGGTTGGACAAGATTTCATATACTTATATGGACATGAAGACCAAATAACTCTCGTTGTATCATATGGTGGCAATTTGTCTGGCTCTGTAACCTTTGAAACGGAGAATCCTGAAAAAGTGGACGAGATGATACATTGCTATGGTATAAAGCATTTCTACGAGTTGGAAAAGACACCAATAAGAACAGCACTTACAAACTTAGACAATGTATTTAGCAAGGTTATTTTGGTAGAGGAAAAAGAAGTGGTTCTAGATGGAACACTTATAGGAGGCATAAGTAAGTGAGAAAAGCTTTCACTCTAGTAGAAGTTATGGTGGCATTAGCTGTTTTTGCAATAGTAATCGTAGGTATTACTACAACAGTCATTTTCATCAATAAAATCGAAAAGAGAAGCGAACATTTTTCACACTTTGAAACAATTTGTCTAGACATAGATAAGTATTCAGATGAATACGGGAAAGAGTGGGATCTCCATTATTATGGAGAAAAGAAAGATGCAGGTACTATATACTATTCGGACAATTACGAAATAGTTGGCAGTGAAGATGCATCTAAATTCACTCTAACATATAGTTATAACTCTTCTAATCAACTCATTATCAACGTGATTGAGAAGGGAAAGAGTAAGAAAATCATAGACAACCTAAACTATGGAGGTAGAAGATATGCGAGTTAAGAAAGCAAGAAAAGCTCATGTATTGGCCTATGTCATAGTTGTGGTGGCAGTAATATCAGCAGTGCTTGCAACAACTGTTACTTTGGTGACAAAGTATCAGAAGAGGTTAAATCAACAAGCAACGCAATTAGAGCAAACTGTCTATGATAACTAAGAGGATAGTATGGTACTAACAATTATCTTAGGTGTATTATTCACAATCCTTGGCTTTGTTTTTGCTAGCTTCTTTGGGGTAGTAATAAGCAGAGTTCCAAATGGAGAAAGTATAGTACGTCCAGCATCTCACTGTGATAGTTGTGGGCATACTCTCAAATGGTATGAGAACATTCCAATACTGAGTTTCATTTTCCTAAGAGGAAAGTGTAAAGAGTGTGGAGCAAAGATACCGGTATTCTTCTTTATCTACGAGATACTTGGGGGATTGTTTATTTGCTTAGCATACGTTCAGTTTGGACTAAGTATAAACTTCTTATTTGCCTCTTTAATAGTATTAATACTATTACTGATTGGTGGATATGATTACAAGACCAATACAATACTAGATATCTTTTGGATAATCTTTTTAGCACTAACGATTGGTTTTGATGTATATAGGATAGTGGTGCTTGGTTATGTATGGTGGCACTTCCTAGTTGGTGCAGGTGCTCTAGGTGGATTCTTCTTGCTTTTAAAGGTAGTGTTCTATCTCATAAAGAAAGAAGATGTACTTGGAACAGGGGATGTAATATTTATGGCTGTTGCCGGATTGCTTTTAGGGTATAAAACGATACTAATTGCAGTTCTAGTGGCATCAATTCTAGGTTGCATTATTGAATTATCTTTAATTGCAGCCAAGAAAAAAGATAAAGAAAGTCCTATACCATTCTGTCCATATTTAGCACTTGGTGTTTTTGTGGCAATGGTGTATGGAGAAAGTATAATAAATCTGGTAATAGGAGGATAGTATGGCTTTATTTTCGTGCAAAGTTATTAACGAAGTAGGAAAAGAAGAAAAAAGAATTCAAGAAGCTAATGACGAAAAGAGCTTACGTGTCCTTTTGAAAGAACAAAATCTTGTTCTTGTGAAAGCAACTAAGTTAAAGGAAAAGCAGCCAAATCTTTTCTTGTCTGTATCTTCTAGAGTAAAGCCTCAAGAGGTTATTCTTTTCTTGAGACAATTCTCTGTTATGATTAATTCATCCACATCTATTTCGGATGCACTTAATGCTTTGAAACAACAAAATTATTCCAAGCCTTTCAAAAAGGTTTTAATGGATGTACACAATAGCGTATTGGGTGGTTTGTTGCTTTCAGAAGCATTTGAAAAACACCTAGATGTGTTCCCAGAATTCTTTGTACAGATGGTGGCTATTGGTGAGGCATCTTCTAGCTTAGATACAGTATTAAAATCTATGGCGGATTATTATGAAAATAACCAGAGAATGAAGAAGAAGAGTAAGTCTGCAATGATTTACCCAATTATCTTGTTTATTATGTTATTTGCTGTGGTAGTTTTCTTATCCTTTGTAATTCTTCCGCAATTTGCAGATATGTTTGCAAGCTTTGATGGAACTATTCCAAAGATCACTGTAGTAATACTTGCTATTTCAGAGTTCATACGAAAGAACATTCTCTATCTTATAACTGGAATATTTGGTGGAGTACTACTTCTTATGTTGTTCTTCACAACAAGACCTGGAACGAGAGTGCTAGATTGGATAAAGATTCACACACCAATTATTGGTGGTGTAAACAAAGCAATTATAACTTCAAGGTTTACAAGAGCATTCATTATATTACTTAGAAGTGGTATGAATATCACAGATTGTATGGACAACCTAAAGAGAATACTTGGCAACTCTTTCTATTCAGAAAAGTTCCAGTACGCTATAGATGAAGTAAAACGTGGCAAAAAGATAGCAGAGTCTATTGAAAGAACGGGATTATTCCCAAAGATGTTAACAGAAATGATTTCTGTTGGTGAAAAGAGTGGCAACTTAGACGAGGTATTAGAGTCTACTGCAATGTTCTTTGATACACAAGTTGAGACAGCAATTGCAAAGGCTACAGCAGCCCTAGAACCAACGATGATTGTATTGCTTGGTGCAGTTGTTGCAGTAGTATTGCTCTCTGTATATCTACCAATGATTGATTTGTATAACACAATTTAGTGGAGGCATAGATGGTTAATTTAAGTCTAAAAGCATTTTTACTTTCCAAGGGAGTGATTGATGCCAAAGCATTAGAAGAGGCTTATCAAACATCCCAAAAGAATGGGTCCTTATTATACAACGAGATAATAAGACTCAAACTTATTGGTGAGAAAGAATTGTTTAAGTTATTAGCAGAATTTTTCGGAATAGAGTATAGATTTGCTCAACTCTCGGAATTGAACTTTGAACTTATTAAGAAATTCCCTTTGGATAAACTCGAAGAATATAAGGCATTACCACTTTTTGAAGTTGGTAATACTATAGTGTTTGCTGTTTCTAATCCATTTAGAATTGAAGAAGTTAAAGAATTTAGCAAGTATACAAGCAAGAGTATCCAATGTGCTCTTATAGAGCCATCTCAAATGGATTTAATGCTAAGATATACAGATAACAAGATATTACAAGTTAATGCTCTCAATGACTTTATATCAAACGACTCCACTAGTGATATAACCTCAACAGCAGATGGGCAATACATTGTTGAAGCTCCAATTATAAAACTCTGTGACTCTATTCTTAGAGATGCTGTAAACAGAGGAGCATCTGATATTCATATTGAACCATTCGAAAACAAAGTTGTTATTCGTTTCAGATTAGATGGAAAGTTAACAATAATTGATGAAATTCAACAAGCATATTACCAATCTATTCTCGCAAGATTCAAGATTATGGCAGAAATGAATATTGCTGAACGTAGAGTTCCACAAGATGGTAAAATCACTCTTGAAATAGGTGAAAGAAAGTTTGACTTCCGTGTATCCACAATTCCAACCATATTTGGAGAGAAGATGGTTATTCGTATTTATGATATAACATTGGCTTCTTCCTCACTTGCAAATTTAGGTATGACCACACTCCAAGAGAAGTTAGTTTTAGAGATGATTCATCGTCCTCATGGAATACTTCTTTTAACTGGTCCAACAGGTAGTGGAAAGTCCACATCACTATATACATTCCTTAGGTATTTGAACAATACGGACACAAATATCATCACAGTCGAAGACCCTGTTGAAAACCAAATAGATGGGATTAACCAAGTACAGGTAAACCCAAAAGCAAATCTTACATTTGCTAATGCTTTACGTTCCATTTTAAGACAGGATCCAAACATTATAATGATTGGTGAAATAAGAGACGAAGAGACAGTTCAAATTGCAACCAGAGCAGCTATTACTGGACACTTGGTATTATCTACAATTCACGCTAATAACTCCTGTGGTGTTGTTACACGTTTAATTAATATGGGAATACCTCAATATCTTGTTGCAGATTCACTCCTTGGTGTTATCTCACAAAGACTTGTTAGAAAACTTTGTCCAGAGTGTAAGAAGGAGCATATTACTACACCGGCTGAAATGGCTATATTAGGCATAAAGAAGCCAGCAACGATATATGAGCCATGTGGATGCCAAGCATGTAACCACACGGGTTACAATGGCCGTATAGGTGTATTTGAATTATTGGTATCTAATCCAAAGATTAGAGAAACAATTATGAACCCAGAATTTACAAGTGAATTACTTGAAAAGGAAGCCAACGTACCTAGTATTTTAGTTCATGCAAAAGAAAGAGTATTAAATGGCGAAACATCTTTAGATGAATACAAAGAGATTAGTGACTATATTGACACAAGTGCTCTTGAAGAAGAAGTTAAGAGGGACCAAAATTTATGAGATTACTTATTATTGATGATGACGAAACTATTTTACAAAATTTAGTTAGCGATGTAAAAGAATTATATCCAGATTTACACGTCGTAGCGTATAGTGATTATGCTAGATTAATGGAAAACATAAATTGCATAGACTACCAATATGTATTGTCTGATATTTTCATTGGGAAGGTAAATGGATTAGAAGTACATAATCAATTATCTAAGGATGGTAAGATTCCTGTAGTTTATATGTCTGGTGCAGATCCAAGCACATATGATGTATATGATGCTCCACATGTATATTTCCTTGCTAAACCAATTGAGAAAGACAAACTCAAGAAAGCATTGGATAAAATGATTAATTATGACCAAATGCTAAAAATTAAAGCAGCTGGCAAAGAAAGCTTTATAAATATGGATACAATTTTATATCTTGAAAGTGACAAGAGAATTGTTCATATTGTTACAACTTCTAAGATATATAGCATATATGCAAAGCTAGACGAATTTGAGTATTTAAAGATAAAAGGGTTCGTTAGAATAGGGAAAAGTACCATTATTAACAGAAAATACATACAAGGAAAAACAAGAGAAAGTATTATCCTAACAAATGGAGAAGAGAAGTCCATTACAAGGAGATATCAAAAGGAGATAGATGATATTATCTAGATTTATAATGTGTCTAACCATTCTTTTGATGGAAATGCCAATTATCAAAAGAGTGAAGAATGATAAGTGGTT
>CAMZEU010000043.1 GCA_947305865.1 uncultured Clostridia bacterium | reverse complement strand
AATAAAAAGGGTAATTTCGCTGTTGATGTTAAAGGAAAATATACATGGGAATTAACTAGTCCTAAATCAGCAACTACTGTTGACGAATATGGAGTTGAGCATGCAAAAGGCGAAAGAGTTGTAAATTACTCTGACGAATCATTCTATTTGGATGAAGACAAATTCTATTATAAAGCTGAAGTTGAAGCAATCATTCCAAACGGAAATATTGTTCCAGAGGGAACAATTGTTTATAATGCTGAATGCAATTTAACATTTGATGAGAATTGTGGATACCAGCATATTGAAATGGCTGATAGTGATGTCTCTTTCTATGAAGATGAAACAAAATATGTTTTCAAGGGAACAAAGAATATTTCAATAAAATATGGCCAAACAACACCAATTAAGAAAAAGGAAGTATTAAGCCCATCTGATTTATCTCAAGAAGAAATAGAATATTATGAAGGGCAAACACCAGTATATGACGAAGAAACTGGCAATTTGATTTCTGGATGGGAAAAAATTCCAGTATGGAAGAAGAGCACTCTTTGGACAATGAATGAAATCAACATAAATCTTGAAACAGATAGTAAGATTAAGTTTGATGGAAAGAAAATTGAAACAACATGGGCATATCCAGAAGTTGAAGGTGGAGATGATGTTGACCACAAGATGGCAGAAATACTTCTTTCAACAGAGAGCTTAGCTGCTGATGCAACAGAAGTTTTATTTGAACAAAAGATATCAAAGAATGGTGATAGAAGTGGTCAAGACACTGAAATAGTTTATTCGTTTGGTAACAATGTTGCTGACCCTGAGAAGGTTGCAGATTTTGATGCATTCAAAGCAAACTACAATGGAAAGCATACACCTAAGACAGACGAGGAACTTCAAGCAATGTATGATGCATTCCTTGCAGAGGGTGAATCATTCGAGATTAGGGTTAAAGTTAGCGAACTCCTTGGCCTTGTTGCAAAGGTTGCTGAATTAGAGGCAAGAATTGAAGCATTAGAAAACCACAATAACGAGTAATGATATTTAAAAATAAATTAAATATTGGTGATATAAGAAAATCAGGGTACCCTTTGAAGATGGTTTATCGCAAAGGGTACCTTGTTTGGAGCAAGGATAGCGGAGAAGGCGCAAAATCTTGCTTCGGAAACGGCTATTGGGTAAACTCATTACCATGGTTAAATTCAGATGGCTGGAAAAACAATTAACAAATAAAAATTTATACAAATGGCAATTATATACGATAAGAAAATAGGTAAAAATACAGACTGGGGTGGAGATTCTTCTACTGGCTACCTTCCTGTTGCTGGTAATAGAGTTCAAGAATATATTAAAGGAGAACTTAACTCAAAAGTTGGAGCTTTTTACAAGCCAAGTGGTGGCAATTTCATTTATTGCTTTGCTACGGTGGAAGACAAAAACGCATATATATTAGACCCAGAAGGAAACGAACATTTAATTGTTGATAGAATAGAAACAGAATCAAGTCATGTCGTAAAATTGAACAGAGATACACTTGTTACATCTAAGAGTGTAATAGAGGGTACAACTGGCAATACAATAGAATTCCAATTTACAATTACTGGAAAAGATGATGGTTTTGTTGCTGACTCAAAAGCCACAATAGAGTATAGTTTCTTGTCTTCTGGTAATATAAAGAAATATACATCACAAGTATCTGTTAGGTCAGAAGGGTGGACAACGGTTCAGAGTGATGTTATTGATGATTATTTGAAAACTGGTGAAAATACCATAACAATTACAATTCAGGGTATTAACACTAAGGCGCAAGGACAATTTATTCTCACCTACAATGTATTCAATTTGGTTTTTGAGACAAATTTTGCATACAACACAGCAAAAAACGAAAATTCAATAGAAATACCATATAAAGTATTGTGTAGTGAAAAGCCTATAAATGTTGAGTTTTATTTGGATGGCGTTAAAGGTTCTGGATGGGGAGAATTTTCTGTATATGACTATGGAAAAGAGGGTACACACAATATACCTATATCTGGGCTTGAACCAGGAAAGCATACTCTTCAGGCGAGGGCCTATATTGATGCCAGGGACGGTAGTAAATTCTATTCAAACTTGCATTATTATTCATTTTGCGTTGGCGGTGAAATAACACCAGTTTTACTTGTTAAAAAAGAACTTGAAAATAGCCATGAAATAATTAGCGATGATGAATACTTATATATCAATATAACACAGTTTGAAGATTTTTCAATAAACTGGTCATTATATGATTATCAAGAAAGAAGATTCACCGTTCATTTTAACTTTGATGGAAGCGTAATCTCAACACCAGTATTTAATACAAATGGTAAGATTAGTGAACTTTCATTCAAACCATTGACATATGGAGAAGGCAAGGAATTGTCTATCTATGCTGAATTGGAAGAAGGCTCTCTTACTTTGCTTGATAAAATATTGTTCAATGTTAAGGAAAGTCCAACTGGAATACAAGAAACAACAGATGGATTGCAGTTGAAACTTACTGCTATTGGTAGAAGAAATACAGATGAGAACTATGATGTTTGGGAAAATAACGGATATAGTGCAACATTTAATAATTTTGCGTGGAACAAACAACAAGGTTGGAATGACGAAAAAGAATCGTTGGTGATATCAAACGATGCTAGTGTGGACATTAACATACAACCAATGATTAGAAACTGGGCAGAATATGGCGGCACTTTTGAAATCGACCTTGAAACATTTGATGTTGAAGACGTTGATGCTGTAATCTGTGAATGCAAGGGCGTTTCTGGCTCATATTTTAGGATTACTGCAACAAACGCTGAATTTTCAACTGCTGATGGTAAGAAAATCAATACAAGATACAAAGACAATGAAAGGCTTAAAATAGCATTTATTGGAAACAAAACTGGCTCTTATGAAGACGACAACATGATTTACATTGTTGTGAATGGAGTTCTTGAAAGAGCACAGATGTATGACAATAACGACAGAATGTCATCAAATGCTTATTTAAGAATAAGTGCTGGAAATGGTGGATGTAAAGTAGGTATACATTCAATAAGAGTGTATAATAGGGCAATTAGCGTTGACGAAGCTTTCAACAATTTTGTTATTGATTCACCAGATTCTCAAATCATATATGAAAGAAACAATGTATTAAAAGAAGGTACAACAAACGAAATCGGTTTTGAAGAAGTTGCAAACAAGCTTCCAGTAATGATTTTTACTGGAGACATGAATGAATTGGTTACTGTTGGACAAGACAAAAACTGGAGATTTTTTGATGTTGAATATATAAACAGACAAGAGCCAGAAAGAAATTTCACTTCTTTCAATTGTCAAATTAAATTACAAGGAACATCTTCACTTGGTTATCCAAGAAAGAATTTCAAGTTAAAGACAAGAAACAAGAACTTTACAGAAAGTGCAACAGATTACTATAGAGACAAGTATGTTGTTGACTTTGAAAACACAACAGAGGGTAATAGAAGACTTAGACTAGTTGGAACAACAGATGAAAGCGGCTTATTGGACTTCGGAGATTTACCAAAGTCACAAGATTACACTTTGACGTATGATTATCAAGGACAACCATTAAACAAGGGTAAATATAGATTTAGGGCTGATGCTCATAAAGCCACTAAATGGACTTTAAAGGCTGATTTCATGGAGTCTTCATGTTCGCACAACGTTGGTGCTGGTAGAAGCTGGAATGATATATTTGAAAACACATCATTCGAACCTGGAAATTTTGCTGGATATGAAAATAAGACATATAGGGATGCTGCTCTTGTTTGTAAAAGTGAATATGAGACTTATACAAGAGATGACATAACATATCGTATTCCAAGAAATACGGCATTGATTAATAGCCAGAAAAATTATGTATGTAGAACAACAGCACAAAAGATTTGTAATGCTGTTGACGGTGCTGATGATATAAGAACTGCTATTGATGGTTTCCCAATGGTATGTTTCTATAGAACATCACACAAAGACAACAATTTAGTGTTTATGGGCCAATATAACTTTATCAATGATAAAGGCTCTTTTGAAGTGTTCGGATTTGAAGATATTGAAGACCCAGCAGATGAAACAGAACAAACCATGATTTATGATGCTTCTAAAGTAGAATGCTGGGAAGGCCTTAGTAACACAAACCCAATTTCAAAATTCATCACAACAGAAAACTGGAATGATGAAACAATGGGCTGGAGGTCAACATACGAATCAAGATATCCAGACCAGGGTGATGAAGATGTTGTTGTTGACCCAAGTGCGCTTTTGGCTTTAAGTGAGTGGGTTGTATCTACAAGACACCAAAGCGGCGAAACTGTATATGGAGATACAATAACAATTGATGCTAGATTTGCAAAGAAAATTAATTTGTATCAATATGGATACAATGATTCAAATAAAGATTCATACACATATCTTGAAGATAACAATGACGAAATCACTCTTCCAGATACACCAGAAAACAGACAATTAAAATTCAATGTTGAAAAGTGGGAACACTTTGATGTGTGGAAGGTTGCTGGATATTACATTTATTTGATGAGATATGGCGCTGTAGACCAATTTGTTAAGAACACAATGTTGTTTACGGATGGAAACGGACTTTATGATGAGAGGACAGAAAAGAAGTACAGAAAGTGGTTCTTCTTAAATTATGATAATGACTGTTTGTTCGGATTGCGTAATAACGGACAGTTGGCCTTTAACTGGGACCTCAACAGACAAACAAAAGATGGTGCTGGTGACATTATAGTAGATAGCGGAGACACATCAACAGAAGGAGAAAGCCATGAATATGCAATGATGGGCCATGATTCAACATTATGGAACAATCTTGAGGCTGACGAAGAATTCATGAGGATGGTAAGAGACCTTGATAATGCAATGTGCTCACAAAAGTTAACATATGAAAATATGGTAACAGAATTTGATACAAAGCAAACTGAAGTTTGGTGTGAAAGAATTTACAACGCTAACGAAAGATACAAATATATACAGGCTGCAAAGGGTATTGGTGATATGGCTGGACACCCAGATAACAAATTGTGGATGTTACAAGGAACAAGACGTTCACATAGACACTGGTGGATTGCAAATCACTTTAATCTTCTTGATGCTCAATGGTTGTCTGGAAAATACAGACAAACATATGTACAAATGAAAACAAACAGCCCTAGTGGAACTGAATTGAAAGCCACTGCTGGTACTGATTATTACTTCGCATGGGGCCCTCAAAAGAGTATTTATGAGTCAAACATCGTTAAAAAGGAAAACGATGAAGTTGTATTTAGATATCCAACAGACCAATCTCAAGGTGACCCTATATACATTTATGCCATTAATAAGATGTCTGAAATAGACTTTTCAAATGCAATGCCATATGTATACGAAGGCTCATTTGACTTTTATGTTGGCGATAACGAAGTATCTAACTTACTGAAAAAGCTTGTTATAGGTAAGGAGAATTATTATAACAACGCTGCTATTACAACAACAACGTGGAGAAAGTTGGTAAACTTAGAGTATTTGGATATTACTAATTTCAGGGGAATTTCATCATTGCCATGGACATTTGAAGAAGACGGAGTTACAACCGAATCATTCAAAAACTTACATGTTCTTAAAGCAAAAGGAAGTAGTATTGGTAGTTTTATTCCATCAGAAGGTTCAAGATATACAAACGTTGAACTTCCAGACACTATTTCTACTATAATATTGAACAACATTATATTTAATTCATTTGCTAATGATTTCAAATATGAGCCTACACAATCATTGAGAAAGCTTGTTATTGATAGTAGCAGCCAAATTGACAACAGCTATTACAATAAGATAATAAAGCCATGGATTAATGTTATTGAACGTTCATTAAGCCCAGAAGATTTATATGCAGAAAGTGAAATGTCTGTTAATAATATTTTCTGGAGGTTTGGCGATTTGGAAGACGTGTTCTTGTTTGAGAATTTCAGTAAATATGGCGTAACATTTGATTTAAAGGGTGTTATTGACTTAACAGAGTGTGGCTCTCTTGAAAGTGAAGATGTTGATAAGTTAAAGGAAATTTTTGGAGAATACTGTTTCAATGAAAACAACTCTTCAATATATGTTAAGACTCCAAACAGCGTATTCATAAGGTCAGCAAAGACTCAAATTGTTGCTGGAGACACAAACATATATACAAGAGACATTTATCCAGACGAAAGTATTTTGGACGACCTTGTTGGTAGATATGAAATATCATATTCATTTGTAAAAGTTGTTAGCAGAGATTATAGTGGAGAAACATTTAGCAATAAGAACGTTTATTATGCAAAGCTTACAGACGAAGAGATTTATGCACTTAGAAACGATGGAGAAGAAGCATGCATAGTAGGAATCAACAAAAAGGTGGATGGTAGGGAAATATTCGAGGTCCAAACAAAAGAACACCAGACGGGAAACGATACTGATGTTAAGATAATGGTGTGCTTTACAATTGGCCAAAGTAGTAAGATATCTGTAATGGACTTAAAGATAAAAGACCCTACATACGCTTATTCTGGAAATACAACAATATCTGGAGAAAAATCTTTGTATAGAAACAATACGTATAACTTTGATGTCATTTTAAAAGACAGATACAATGTTGACCCAATTGGTAGTGAAAATATAACATGGACACTTCTTATAGGTGGACTTGGTGGCCAAAGTTTTATAATAGGCGAAGATGATGTTCAAAACGAATACATATCAAGTGTTAGCGTTGAAAACGACACAAAGAGACTTGTTATAGAAACTTCTTCAAGTCAGCCAGAAATATCAGAATCGTTGTATATAACAGCAACAGTTAATAATGGTGATGGAAGTCATTTCGATAAACAACATAATCCTTTATTGCTAAATGAAAGGGTAATTTTGACAGATTTGACAAATCCTGTTGTTATGAATATTTGTAATACAATGGGATGGTCATCAAGGCCAGATGCCAACGCATTCATGAAGGACGAAGCAGAAGCTGTAACCAGTATTTGTAACGCATTCAAGAATGTACAAGATAGATATTCATTTAACGAATTCAAGTATTTTACTGGATTAACGGAAATAGATGAAGGTGCGTTCAGTAATTCAAGGATTGCCGAAATAACAATTCCACAAACAATAGAAGAATTTGGTGAAGGCGTATTCTGTGGATGTACAAGCCTTAATAAAGTAAGCACAGTTAAAAACGGTGCTGTTGAAGAATATACTCTTGATAACATTACAGAAGTAAAGTCTAAAACGTTTTATAGGTGCTCATCGTTAAACAAGTTGATATTAGGGGACAGTATATTGACTATTGAAGACTTTGCTTTTGGTGATACTATTTTCACAAAGGCATTGATAGGACCTGAAAAACTTGATAACAATGTTTTGATATTACCTCACTATATTGAAAGAATATACAAGAATGCATTTGAGATAACAAATTGGTCTGTTACAAACACAACAAATAGGTTATCCGTAATAGAGATACCGTTGACTCTTAATTTAACAAACAATTTTGAAGTTCTTTATGGAAAATATTATGAAGAATACTTAGCAGAAAAACGAGAAGACGGTACAAACGGACCATGGGCATCATTTGATGGCGTTTTGTATAATGGCCAAATGACAGAACTTGTCAAATATCCAGCCAAGAAAGCAAGAAAATCAGAAGAAGAAATTTATTCTTTGACAGAACTAAATCTTGATTATGGAATAGCAATTGAAAAAATATACAACTATGCGTTCTTGTTTGTCGAAAATTTAGATAAGGTAATAACTAGACAAGGATTGAATGATATAGGAAAGGGATGTTTTGAAAGTAGTAATGTTAAATTTGTAGATTTATCATCATCAAACGGAATAAATGCTATACCAGACAATACATTTAAGGATTGTGTTTATTTATCAGATGCTTTATTGCCTGTAAACAATTCTATTAGAAGCATAGGCGCTTATGCATTCAATAATTGCCCAATGTTAACTGGCCTTACATTAACAGAAGGAATTACTGACATAGAAGCATCTTCAGACGGGAAAGGATACAACTTTGTAAATTGCGGTGTTGAAACAATCAATCTTCCTAATTCCATAACAGGAATGTGTGATGGCGTTATTTCTTCTTGCAATAACCTTGTAAGTGTTAGTTTCCCAGAAAAATTAACGCTTATACCAGATGTTAAATCATATATATCTAACTGTCAAAACTTACAAACAATAGAACTTCCTATATCTTCATATTATGATAATGTTGTATACTCAGTGTATAATAGTGTGGATGAACTTGTTGGCGAATACACAAGCGAAACAGAAGCAAATTCTGTAGCATCTACAATCGAAGACGGTGGATATGTTTTGTCAGCAGGTACAAATGTTATAATAAACACTGCTTATAACTACGAATCAGAAAACGGAACTGGTATTGCCGTTAGCTGCCGTAATTTAGAAGAATATACAATGAGCAGCTTGAATAATGGAAACGAATGCTACATATATGATAAGTGTATTTATACAAACTATTATAATGAAAGTGTAAAATATTCTGCAATAATCAGGGCACCTTTTGGAATGTTGAGTGCAAACATTAAGGATGATTGCTATAGAATTTATCAGAGTGCTTTTGAAAATTGTGAAAGTGTGACAACAGTTAATTTGCCAGATACAGTTTCAACGCTTGGCAGCTATTCATTTAGAAACTGCTATTTGTTGAGAGAAATAACAGTTCCTGGCAATGTTACCGATATACCATATCTATGCTTTGAAGGTGATAGAAGTATCGAAACAATTTACATAAAAGGTAACAACATGGTTATATGGTCTTCGTTTATAGGTTGTGTTAACCTTAAAAACTTGTACATATTCTCAGATGTTGCCGCTAAATTGCATACTCCTTATGGAATATCTTCTGGATATCACCCATTCGGTTCAAATGGTTCTAACTACGCTGGAAGAAACAGCAACAGCCAGGGGATAAATACAATCCATATATTTAGAGGAACAATGGGTAGTGATGGAAGTGGATATACATATGACGGAGGAGACTCTTCGTTTTATTCATGGGTACACCCAGTAACAGACACTGACAAGTGCGGATTCTCTTTTAAAGAGATTTCTATAGACAATACTGGAATAACGATAACGGTATATAAAAATGGCCAATTGCTTGATAATGATTATATTTATGTAACAAGCGAAACAGGAGAAATATCGCTTACAGATGACTATTCTGTTGGCCAAAAACAAGGAGATAAATACTTTGTTCCAGTAAATAAATTATATCACGGAGAAGTGTTTAGTGTGTATACTGATTCATCGTTAACTGACAAAATCTGTGACTTGACATTCGATTTCTTCCAAAACGATTACGTTGCTGGAGACAGGCCACTTTCTTTTGGACGTTCTGTTTCTTTAAAATCTGGAGTTTTTTCAAGCGGAATTGATAATGATGTTGAAACAGATTTAGAAACCGTTACACTTACAAGAAAGGAATATGAATCATTGATTTCTAATCTTAAATATTTAAATGGAATTATTAATAATTTTGTGAAAAAATAAACTATTTATAAAGAAAAAAAGTAAAATAGTATGGCAAGAAAACAACAGAAATTAATTAATTATCATAGTAGTGGCACTAGTGCTACTAATCCTATGGGTGCCGTAATTAGTAATTTAGATTATGGTGAAATTGCTGTAAGAACAAATCCAAACGAGCCTAAATTGTATATTAGGACTGGTGAAAATACTTATGCAGTATTTCTTGATTCTTCGGCAACATTAAATTTAATCACGGCCCACACAGATGGAACAATAGAAGCTCTTGCAGGTGATTTGGCTGAATTATCTGGCTCAACTAGTGCTTTTATTTATACTGTAGTAACTGATTATGCAACAAAAGACTATGCAAACTCAGTAAGTGCAAGGGCATACAATGACGCAACAGCAAACACGAAGACTGTTAGTGGAGACATTGCAACTTACATTTATCAAACATTGGCCACAAGCGCAAGTGTTAACTCAGTAAGCAATGAAGTAAACAAGGTTGCAAATAACTTAGCTGGTGCTTCTGGCACGGTTAATAATTTCATGACAGAAGTGCGTAATAACTATGCACAACACGCAGAAGTTGGCTCAGCAAGTGCAAATGCAGTTACAACTGCAAAGAACTATACAGACGGTGTTAGTGGAGACATTGCAACTTACATTTATCAAACATTGGCCACAAGTGCAAGTGTTGACTCAGTAAGCAATGAAGTAAATAAGGTTGCTAACAATTTAGCTGGTGCATCTGCAACAGTTAACACGTTCATGACTAATGTACAGAACAACTATGTACAACACGCAGAAGTTGGTTCAGCAAGTGCAAATGCAGTCACTGCTGCAAATAATCACACAGACGCAGTTAGCGGCGATATCGCAACCTACATTTATCAAACATTGGCCACAAGTGCAAGTGTTGACTCAGTAAGCAATGAAGTAAATAAGGTTGCTAACAATTTAGCTGGTGCATCTGCAACAGTTAACACGTTGAGCGGTTCTATTATATCATATGTTGATGGTAAATTATCAACTGTTTATAAATTCAAAAATACTGTTCCAACATATGAGTCTCTTCCATCAACAGGAAACGAAATTGGAGATGTTTACAATGTTGTGTCTGCACACGGAACAACAGCTGATACAGAATACACTCCAGCTGGTACAAATTACGCATGGAACGGAACATCTTGGGATGCACTTGGTGGTACATTAGACCTCAGCAACTATGTAACAGATGGAGATTTCACAGAAGTTAAGAACAAAGTTAACACTGTTGCAGCAAACCTTGCTGGTGCTTCAGCAACAGTTAATACGTTTAGCGCAAGTGTTTATAACAACTACGCAAAACACGCTGAAGTTGGAGCAGCAAGTGCAAGCGCAGTTACCGTTGCAAGCAAATATGCCGATGGCGTTAGCGGTAATATTGCAACCTACATTTATAAGACATTAGCAACGAGTGCAAGTGTTGACTCAGTAAGCAATGAAGTAAACAAGGTTGCTAATAATTTAGCTGGCGCATCAGCCACTGTTAATACGTTTAGTGCTAGTGTTTATAACAATTATGCAAAACATGCGGAAGTTGGTGCTGCAAGTGCAAGTGCTGTGACAGTTGCAAGCAAATATGCCGATGGCGTTAGCGGTAATATTGCAACCTACATTTATA
>CAMZEU010000042.1 GCA_947305865.1 uncultured Clostridia bacterium | reverse complement strand
TTAGATACACAGATGAAACACGTCAAAAGATAATGTGGCGTAAACCTCTAATTAACATGCTTTTAGATTATGCTGAAAAATGCGGTGTTAAATTTGAATTTGGTACAGAGGTTAAAGAACCAATTATTAAAGAAGATATAGTTGTTGGTATAAAGACAGATAAAGGTGAGATTCTTGGTGATGTGGTTATAGATGCACTAGGTGTTTTCTCTGCTTTAAGGAAGAAACTACCAGATACTTTTGGTATTGAAAAAGATTTAAATAGAGGAGATGTCTTCTACGGATATAGAGCATATTTCAACAAAATAGATGATAGTATGCCAGAATTCCCATTTGAAGTATATTTATATCATGAAAGAGAACAAGGATTATCTTGGTGTTGTGTAAACAAAGATAATGTAGATATCTTAATTGGAAGAATAGATGAGTTAACAAAAGAAAAGGTTGAAGAACAACTTAAAATCTTCAAAGAGAATCATCCTTGCATTGGAGATACTATTTTACATGGCGGACAATATGGCGTTATTCCAGTTAGAAGACCTTTACCTTTAATGGTGGCAAATGGATATGCTTTAGTTGGAGATAGTGCCTTCATGACAACACCAATGAATGGCATGGGCATAGATTTATCTATGAATGCAGGATTATTGCTTGCAGAAACACTAATTAACAAGGCAGATGCAAGTATAGAAAACTTGTGGAATTACAATAGAGAATACCATAAACAATTTGGTGGTCCAACAGCTAAAAACGAAGGACTTAAAAACTCATTATTAAAACTCCCATATGAAGGTGTGGATTTCTTATATGATAATGCAGTTATACAATCTTCAGATTTAGCAGGTGCAGGAAAGAATATGAAACTTGGTGCATTACTTGGTAAGTTTGTAAGAGGAATGAAGAAACCAAAATATTTCTTTGCAATTATAAAGGGATTAATAAAGGGTAGTAAGGCTGCAAAAACTTATACTAAGGCTCCAAAAGAATATAATATAAAAACCATTAAGAAGTGGGAAGATAAACTAAATAAATTGGTTATAAAGATAGACTAAAAATAAACCCTCGTTTGAGGGTTTTTTAATAATCTTATTTGTTTGATTCGTTGTATGCTTTTCTTACTGCTTTTGCTAGCTGATCTGCACAAGAAGTATTTTTCCAACCACATGTGTTCCCAAGTAGATATTCTTCTATCTTTTCTACAGTCCAACCATCTACAAGTTTAGATATAGCTTTAAGGTTACCATCACAACCACCATAGAACTTAATATTGGATACAATATTACCATTTAAATCAAAGTCTATTTGCATTGAACATACATCTCTTGTTTTATAACTGTAACGCATAATTATCTCCTTATAGTTTAGCTGCTAATTCATCCAACTTTGCAAGTGTATCTGCTTTAGCAGTAGATGGAATTGTTATTAAATCATTAACTAATGTAACATCTTTAAATGTTGCTAATTTTTCTATGATTTTCTTTCCTGCCATTGGTGCCCAACTTCCATTGTCTACAACAGCGACTTTTCTGTTTCTCCAAGTCTTGTTTTGTAATCTTTCAATTAAGTCTGCCATAGGTGAGAACATATCTAGGTTATATGTGGAGCAGAAGAAGACAGTTGTTCCATTTCTAAATGCTTCAGAAAGAGCATAGGAATATTCTGTTCTTGTTATGTCTATTAAAACAGCTCTGTCTCCAAGTTTGTCTGCAAGGTATTGAGCAGCCTTATATGTGTTTCCATGAATAGATGCACAGGCAATTAAAACTCTTTCTGGATTTTCTGGTTCATAAGATGCCCACTTTGCATATAGGTCTATATATTTAGAAAGGTTCTTTGTTAAGATTGGTCCATGAAGAGGGCAGATTCTTGCAATATCTAATGTTGCTGCCTTTTTAAGAAGGTTCATTGTTTGGAGACCATATTTGCCAACAATGTTGAAATAATATCTTCTTGCTTCATCATCCCAAGGAGAATCTTCGTTGAAATCTCCAAATCTTCCAAATCCATCTGCACTGAATAATGTCTTAGTTGTGCTTTCGTATTCAACCATAACTTCTGGCCAGTGTACTAAAGGAGCCATAATAAAAGTGAGTTTATGTTCACCTAAATCTAAAACACTACCTTCTACAACTATTTCTGTTATTGCATCTATATCTAAGTTAGTGAAGTTTTTAAGCATTGGAACTGTTTTTGCGTTAGCAACAATCTTTATTCCAGGATATTTATTAACAACTGTTTCAATGTTAGCAGAGTGATCTGGTTCCATGTGTGAGATTATTAAATAATCTGGCTTTTTGCCTTCTAATGCTTTTTCAATATTTGCAAGCCATTCTGTGCCTTTTCTCTTGTCTATTGTATCTAATATAGCGATTTTATCATCTATGATGATATAACTGTTATATGTAACACCATTTGGAACTTCGAATTGACTTTCAAATTTGTCTAAAGTTGTATCATATTCTCCAACGTAAACTATCTTTCCCATATTGTCTCCTAAATGACCTATTTAATGATATAAATATACTATTTATTGCGAAAATAGTAAACAAATAAATTAGAATTATACATTGTATAATTTATAGGTAGGTGTTAAAATATTGCTATGAATAACAGATATGACATTATTATAATTGGTGGTGGAGCAGGAGGCTTATTTTTAGCTTCCCAATTATCTCCTATTAAAAAGACTTTATTACTAGAAGCCAATGATAGAGTTGGCAAGAAACTTTTATCTACAGGAAATGGAAAGTGTAACCTAACCAATTTGGATATGAAAACTATCCATTACAACCATCCATCTTATGTAGAACAATTTATAGATAACTTTGATGCTCATGATGTAGTTCGTGCATTCGAACAAATGGGCTTATTAACAAAGGTTATAGATGAGAGAGTATATCCATATTCAGAGTGCTCATCTAATGTATTAGATGTTTTACGTACAGCAGTTCAAAAGAATGGTGTAGATATTCAATGTGGATATATTGTAAAGACTGTAGATTATGCCGCAGATGGTTTTACCGTTGGTGGTGTATATAAAGATGAAAACGAAAATAATAAGTCATTCTCATTCAACGCAGATTATGTTGTATTAGCAACTGGTTCTACAGCAACATTTGGGAGAAATAGTTTAGACTTATACACAGCATTTGGACACACTATTAAGCCTATTTCCCCATCCTTAGTACCAATTAAGACAGACAAAGAATCCATAAAAGGATTATCTGGCGTAAGAGTTAAAGGTGGTATTAGAATTGGATATCGTTATGAGATAGGTGAAATTCTTTTCAAAGATTTTGGTGTTTCCGGTATTGCTGCATTTAATATGGCAAATGAGATTTCAAGAGGAATAGCAAAGCCAGGACAAAACCTTTACATAGACTTCATGCCAGAATATTCACTTTCTGAAGTAGAAGGAATTTTGAATAAGAGAGGCAATGTTACTGTTGGAGAGTTATTGCTTGGAATGTTCCATTCCAAAGTAGCAGCAAGATTAATTGCAGCAGCTAAGGCAGAGGAAGGAGATCCAGCACCACAAAAGGTTAATGCTATAGCAAAAGTTATTAAGACATATCCAATAGTAATTGAAGGCTTAGGAGACATATCTTTAGCACAATGTGTTTCTGGTGGTTTAAATATAAGAGAGTTTGATGAACAACTTCAATCTCTAAAGCAAAAAGGATTATATGCAATTGGTGAGGCTTTAGATGTAGATGGAGACTCTGGTGGTTTCAATTTACATTGGGCATGGGCATCTGCTCACACTGTTGCGCAAGCATTAAATAGAGAATAATTATGAAGTGTAAGTGTTGTGGAAGCGATATAAGTCCAATGGATCATTATTGTCCAGAATGTGGACATATTAATGAAGATTACTTAAGTAATAATACTTATGAAAGTAACACGACAAGTGAAGATCCATTTGAGGATGTTATAGAAAACAGAACATATCGTTCTGAATTTTACACACCTCCAACATACGAAGATATTCAACAAGCAACAGAATCTCCAAGACCTAATCCAGTATTTGCAATCCTTTCTCTAATTTTTGGAATAGTTGGAGCATTTATACCATCCTTAATTTTGGGTATTATTGGTTTAAAGAGATATAAAAGGGATGATAAATCTGTTCGTAAGTTTAGAGCTATGTGTATTGCTGGTATAATCCTTGGTATTATTGTAAACATTGTAGCTATTATCATAGATATAATGTATTTCTTTAGTTGGAGAAATATTCTAATTGTGGAATCCAGCGCTGATTCATTTAGTTTTATTAATTTAATACAATTATAACATAATTGTAAAATTTCACTTATTAAAACAACATATAAAAATTAGTTAAATTGTTTACTTTTTTTGTGTTTGTAATTATAATGGCAATATGGACACAGAAAATGCTAAATATTATTTTGCCACATATCGTAAATTAGTTAAGGCATATAGCAACTATATTATGAAAGAACTAGAGAAGGAGAATCTTTCTCCTAATGAGGTAGAAGTTCTTTCTTATTTATCTATTACAACTAAAGCTAGTGAGATTGCTGAGATATCAGATGTTTCAAAAGCTTTAATATCTAGAAGTGTAAAATTGTTAAAGAGTAAAGACTTAATTAATATATCTTTAGATACAACAGATAAAAGAGAACAAACTTTATCTCTAACAGAAAAAGGTGAAACACTTGCAAAGAAGATAGAGGATAGCAAGACTAAGTTCTTTGAAATTGCATTTAAGGATTTCTCGCAAGATGAAGCAGCAGTTCTCAAAGCATTATTACAACTCATGACAAATAATTTAAGGATAGAATAAATTATGGAAACAAAAAAACTATTAGATGGAAAGAAACAAAGTACAAGATTCATAGTAGATGAAATTACTAAGATTTGTACAACTATGGGCAAAAGAGACCCAGGTAGTGAAGGTGAAACTCAAGCCTGTGAATATATGGCTGAGAAAATGAGAAGCTACGGAGCAGATGCGGTTGTTGAACCATTTGAGATTCATCCAGGTTCATTCTTTGGTTGGATTTATATTACAATGACTTGTTTCATTCTTGCAGCAGTTGCAGTCTTCTTCTCATCCTTAATTGCTTTAGTGTTAGTAGTTATCGGATATCTTCCAATGATACTTCAATTTGTATTATATACAAAAACACTAGATCCATTATATCCTAAGAAGACATCTCATAATGTAACAGCAATTAAAAAGTGTACTGGAGATGTAAAGTGTAGAGTATTCTTTAACGGACACCCAGATGCAACTTGGGAATGGTCTACAAACTACCACTTTGGTGGCAAAGTTTTCATTGGACAATTCGTAGTAGATGTTATCGGTTCACTATATCTCGTTGGAACAGCAATTGTTAAATGGGTATTAGTTGGTGGTGTAGGTGGTGCTATGCCAGAAGGTATAACATTAATATTGCCATGTGTGGGCTTATTATTCGTTCCTCTTTGGTTTATAACATATTTCATAAGTGATACCAAGACTGTTGTTGACGGCGCGAATGACAACCTTACAGGCTGTTATATGGGTATTGCATTATTAAAAGCATTAAAAGAAAATAACATTGAACTTGAACATACAGAAGTTGGTGTTATTATCTCTGGCTCAGAAGAATGCGGATTAAGAGGTGGCAAGGCTTGGGCAGATATGCATAAAGGTGAGTACCAAGATGTTCCTACAATTATTGTATCCTATGATACAATTCATGATCCAAAGTGCTTACAAGTTAATATGAAAGACTTGAATGCTCTTGTTCCAGCAGATAAAGAAGGTTCAGAGTTATTCTTACAAGCTTGTGAAGATGTTGGTGTATATTGTGGCAAGGGAACAGTTCCTTTCGGAGCAACAGACTGTGCTGCATTTACACAGGGTGGATTTAGAAGTGTTGGTGTTACAGGACTTGCACACACTCTTGAAAAATACTACCACACAAGATTAGATAGTTATGACAACTTAGACGAACAAGGCATAGAAAACTGCTTTGCAGCAACAGTTGGATTCTTGCAAATCTGGGATCATAAATATAGCGACCAATAAGAGAAATTCTTATATAATAAGAAGTCGGGCTAGAAATGGCCCGATTTTTTATATCTTTCTTAAGTCTATTCCTTCAAAATTATAACTTAGAGAGAAGGCTTTGCTTGTTAAACGGCTGAAGATTCTTTCTTGGTATCTTGTCATGATGCCATCTCCATCTAAGTTTGTTGAGATAATAGTAGATAGATTTTTTTCTTGTCTTGTGCTTAGTACTAGATATAAATATTCAAGTGTTACATTTCTTGTAATAGGTTCTGTTCCTAAGTCATCTATTACTAATAAATCACAAGTTAAGTAATCTGATATTAAATCGTTTCTGGATTCAATTGGTGCAGTGTGGACAGCAATCATTGCATTATTAAATGCAAAAGCAGAAACATATTTAACGCTAAAACCTTTTTCTAATAGGCCATTAGCAACTGCTTGGGATAAACAAGTTTTACCTGTTCCTGTTAGACCACTAAACACAAAAGTGTTTTTCTTTACATTAGGATATTTGTTAACAAAGACACTCATTTGGTGATATGCCTTTTCTAAGACCTCTTTGGTTTTGCTGTCTTTAACACATTTAAGGTTATCATCGCTAAAAGTGAAGGAGTCTGGCATTAAACCACTTTCTTTTCTAAGAGCATCTATATATGTTTTTACGGAACAAGAGCAAATAACACCATTAACAATACAAGCATCTTTACATTTATCACAAATAACATCATTTGGATATAGTTTATCCAAACTTAGGTTGTTCGCCTTTAATACTTTTTCAAAATCAGCTTTAGCTTTAATAAGATTAGCATCTTTTTCATTTCCTTTACTTGCCCAAATGGCTGCAGAATAATTTGCTTGGGCGTGTGAAATTTCTGGAATAGAGAAGGCTCTTATTTGAACCTTGTTTGCCAAAGCTTGTATTTTAGAAACCTCTGAGGTTCTAACATTAATAATATGTTGTAATGCTCTTTGTTTAATTGTCATGTTGCTCCTTAAATATCTGAATCTGAAATATTATTATTTCCGAATACACCTTTTAGTTCTTCGCTAGTATAATCTCTTGTTTTAATTTGTGGTACTGGAGTGGTTTTTTGAGCTGGTGCAGTATTTGCCTTTTGAGCTTCTTCTAATGTTTTAACATTAGCATTCTTCCACTTAGATAATAATTGGTTGATATAAGACATTGCATATAGCTTGCCAACAGCAGACTCGGCAGCAAATAGAATGATATCATCTGTGAATCCCCAATCCTTTGTCCAAGTTTGATAGAATGTCCTGTCTGAAGAGGATACATTTCTCATGCTTCCACTTGCTTCAATAATCTTCTTAATCTTTTCGCCTTCATGAACTTGGTTAGAGACATATTCTTCTATTGCCTCGTTAGAGATTATTCCTTTGGAATAGAAGTTGTTTATGATGCTATTAAGACCCTCTAGGCCACGTACACCACTAATGAAACAGTAATGTGCTATCTTCTTTAATGTGTCTTTATTGAAGCCCTTATTTGTCCATGGAACAATGTAGGTTTCAATTTCTGGTTCAAGTTCTCTATATGATGTGCCAATTTCGTTGTTAACTGTTAATGCAATGTCTTCTAATTCCTCACGATGTTTGTTGTAATTCTTAATCTCTTGCTCTGTGAAGATAGAGAGTTTATAGAATTCGTTGAGTTTTGCATCTAATGCTTTGAAAGTCTTAGACTTAGATGATTTTGCTGCACAAATAATTGCTTCTTGGTTAAAACCAAGATTTGTTGTCCAGTTAATAAGCATTTGCTTTTCTTCTAAGTCTGCAGCACCTTTTCTATTTAGTGCTACAAGTACTTTTCTCATGAGTTCAGATTGTGTTTCAAAGTCATTGAGTTTGATTTCAACATCTTCAACAGTCTTTACTCCTTGACTTGCCCAGTCTTTAGCAATTGTTAGAACATAAGGATAACGAACTGTTTCTCCTTTTGTGTCTATGCAGAATTGTACAACCATTAATAGAGCATCTTGATCCATAGCATAATTTTCTAAGAAACCAAAGTATTCATTGAATTCATTTGGTGTTAGCATTCTGCTAGGGAATAGTGTTTGTAAATGGCTAGAGAAGTCTGAATATTTTCCAGTCTTATATTTCTTAGGAAGTTGATTTTGGTTCTTCAAACAGAGATATTCAACTTCCAGTGGCATCTTGGATTTAATCTTAACTAATCCGTTGTCCTCAAAGAACTGGAATGTTTCCACAATTTTGGAGGGAGCAACACCTAATGCTTTGCCCATTTCTTCTAAAGAGTTGTCCTTAGATTGGTTCATGCAGAGGTATTGTCCATAGATATAGATTTTAATTTCTTCAGACTCTAAATTAGGCAACAATTCTGTTATGAAAAGGTTGTCTACCAAAGTATAATTGTTCATTAAGAAATCACTTGAAAATTTTGCGAATGCCATATCTATTTTCTCCAAAATATATTAATAAATAAAATACCACATTTCGATGCAAATTTGTGAAAAAATTAAAAAGAATTTTTTTAAAAACTATATATTGTGGTACATAAAAAATCTTCACCAATTGGAACAATTGAGGGGCACAATTTGTACACTTTTTGTCCACAGGTTATCCACTGAGTTATTAACAATTATATAATTAAGAATAATAAAATATGCATATGTATACATGTATGTGCAATTTATGTATAAAATCTAAAATCTGTATAATTTAATTATGCAAAACGAATAAAATCACTTGTTTTTAGAATAATTATTTGCAATTATGAATAACAAAAATTTGCATTTTTGATAAGTCTAAGCAGGTATTTTTATTAAATATTGTTGTTAGGTTGCCCCATAGAATTAAATTGTGGTATTATAATTTAAAATTATAAAGTTATGGAGGCAAACATGACACAATTTAGTGGTATGGATTATTTGAATAGTTACTTCTCAACTGGAGCATTTGTTTGTGTAAAAGACAATGTTATGACAGCAAGTTGGGGATTCGTAGGATTCATGTGGAGAAAGAAGTGTGTTATCATCCCAATTCGTGATTCCAGATACACAAAAGAGCTTTTAGATAAAGACACAGAGTTCACAGTTTCTATTCCAGCAGCAGGAACAATGTCTAAGGCATTGGGAATATGTGGTACAAAGAGTGGAAGAGATACAAATAAGTGGGAAGCAGCTGAAATTGAAAAGCAAGAAGCAAAGGTTGTTAATACCAATGTTGTAAAAGGCTGTGAGCACTATTTTGAATGCAAGATTAAAAACGTTGTTCCAATGACAGATGCAAAGGGATTAGAAGAATTTTATTCAACAGGAGATTTCCATAATTTCTATATTGGAGAAGTTGTAGCAGAGTACTAATGAAGATTTGGGCTAAGGTAATGGTGAAGGATAAAATCCGCAAGGATGTTGTTTTGGACTTTGAAGATACAAAGACTTTTACGTTTCTTCAATTTAAGCAATTAATGCAAGATCTTTGCTATAAATTAGATATTTCCACACCAGTTATTCTTAAGTCACATTATGAACATTTTATACAGTTTAACAGAGTTAAATTCTTGCCTAGAGACTTTATAGAGCAAGTAGATTATACAAGCCTAGTTGTAGAAGTAGGATATGATAAAAAGAAAGCAACATTTTCTACATTTGGCTTCTAAGGAATGAATATGGATACACCACAGACCTATACTTATATGTTGGCAACAGACCTTTTACAAGAGAAGGTTCATGTTATTAATAAGAGATACCCATTTGTTCTTGTTGGAATTAATGGAAAAGACCAAGATGCAATAGTAAAAATCCTTTCAGATATTTATGGTGCAGATACATTAATATCTGTTATGACAGCAGAAGGAAAGGCTTATCAAATTAATCTTGGAATGGTTTATTTAGAAGGAGAAAATAATACAATTTGTTTTGCTCCAGAAAAAGAATTAACAGACCACAAGCGTTTTGATTTCTCAGATCTCCAAGAGATATTGATGAGACTTAGAGGAGAAGGTGGTTGTGAATGGGATAGAGCACAAACACATGAAAGTATAAGGATAAACCTTATAGAAGAAGCATATGAACTTGTAGAGGCCATAGATTTGGCAAATAAAGCTATGCTTTTAGAAGAGACTGGAGATGTATTATTACAAGCTATTTTCCATACACAAATTGCAGAGGAAGAAGGACAATTTAATTACTCAGATATGTTAAGTGCAGTTTGCAAGAAATTAATAGACAGACATACACATATCTTTGGAACAAATCATGCAAACAATGCAGAGGAAGCACTTAATTTCTGGACAGAAGCAAAGAAGAAAGAAAAGAAATATTTGTCTTCAGCAGATGCTATGAATAGGATTCCAAAAAATCTTCCAGCATTATTATATGCTGAGAAACTCCAAAAGATTGCAAAGAAGGTTAATTTTGATTTCCCTAATGCAAAAGAATGTTATGCAAAAGTATTAGAAGAGTTGGATGAATTCAACGGTGCTGTTAGTGATGAAAATAGAGTGGAAGAAGCTGGAGATGTATTATTCAGTGTTGTAAACCTTCTTCGTTTCTACCATATTGAACCAGAAATGGCACTTGCAGATGCAAATAAAAAATTCTTTAAACGTTTTGAAAAGGTTGAACAAATCGTTACAACTAGAGGAAAGAAGATGGAAGAATGTACTCTAGATGAATTAGACGAGATATGGAATTCAGACGAGGTGCGTAGTGCTAAGTGAGTATATAAAACCACTAACAATAGGCAATGTTACTCTAAAGAATAACATTATTGCTGCACCAGTTGCAGGCTTTTCAGATTTTGCTTTTAGAACTCTATGTTCTAAATTTGGAGCAGGTTTAACTGTTACAGAACTAACAAGTGCAAAAGGACTTTGTTATAACAGCAAAGCAACTTACGAACTTATTCATACCACAGAAGAAGAGAATCCAAAGTGCATTCAAATTTTTGGAAGCGAACCAGAGTTTATAGAAAAAGCATGTAGGGATGAAAGACTATCCAAGTTTGATATCATAGATATCAATATGGGTTGTCCTATGAAAAAGATTGTTAATAATGGTGAAGGCTCCGCATTAATGAAAAATCCTGAACTCATAGAACAAATTGTAAAAGCAGCGGTTCGTGGAAGTAATGGAAAACCAGTTACTGTTAAAATGAGAGCAGGGTATGTAATGGGATATCCAACAGCTGTGGAGTGTGCCCTTGCTGCTCAAGATGGTGGTGCCAGTATGGTTGCAATACATGCTAGATACAGAGACCAAATGTATGCTGGAGAAGCAGATCATACTATTACTGCAAAAGTAAAAGAAGCGCTTAGAATACCAGTAATCGCCAATGGAGACATAGATAGCATCCCGTCTTTAGAGAAGGTTGCAAGGATTACAAATGCAGATGGTTTTATGATTGGTAGAGGTATGTTAGGAAGACCTTGGATATTTGCTCAAATGACAGACAAACATGATGAAATTAATGTCAAAAATGTTATATATGAGCACATTGAAATTCTAAAAGAATTGTATAGTGAAACGAGAATTGCAAATGTAATGAAGGGACAACTTTGTTATTATGCAAGAAACACAAG
>CAMZEU010000041.1 GCA_947305865.1 uncultured Clostridia bacterium | reverse complement strand
ACAATATAATAAAAACGTTGCAGAACTTGAAGAATTAGATAAATCTATAGAAGATTTAACAAAGAAAATTGCAGCAATTAAGAAGGTTCAAGAAGATGTAGAAAAGAATAAAGAAAAATACACTGAATTATTTGCAAAGAATAAACAAAACAGTGGTTCTCAAAAGTCTGAAAGAGAAGAATTAGTTAATAAGGTTATGTCCTTAGGAACAAAGACAGCTGAATTAAAAGGTGAATTAGATAAGATTGATACCAACTTATTCAGATTAAACAATGAAAAAGCAGAACTTGCGGATGAAAAGAGCGAGATTGAAGCTGATTTAGCTACTAATAAAGTTCAATTTGATAATATCAACGGTTCAGATAAGAAAGATTTATCTCCAGAAGATTTAGCAAGAATTGATGAATTAGAAGCTAATATCAAAAACATGAATGCTAGAAGAAGTGAAATCAGTGATAAATTATCTGCAAATGATATTCAAAAACAGAATTACATTAACATTCAAGATGATTTGAAAGAAAAGAAAATCCATGAAGAGAATATGCTTACTAGATGTGATGAAGAAGTTCTTACAATGCAACAAAACATTCTAGAATCATATGAACTCACATATGGATCATGCTTGGAATTCAGACAAGAGAATTATGAATATAATGGTTCCAAGACAAGAATTACTGATATAAAGAGAAATATCATTAGACTTGGTGATGTTAACCAAACCGCAGTTCAACAATTACAAGAAACTGAAGAAAGATATAATCAAACTATCATCCAAAGAGATGATATTCAAAAGGCAATTGATGATATTATTGAAATTATCAATAACATTATGGTTGAAATGAGAACCAAATTTGTAGATGCATTTAATCAAATTGCTGAAAACTTCCAAAAGATATTCGTAGAATTATTCGGTGGTGGTAAAGGTGAATTAAGATTAAATATGAAAGATACAGATGATGTTCTTGAAGCTGGTATTGATATTCTTGCAACACCTGCAGGTAAGAGATTACAAAACATTTCATTACTTTCAGGCGGTGAGCAAGCCCTCACAGCAATTGCAATCTTGTTCTCGATAATTGCTTTAAACCCAATGCCATTCTGCGTTCTAGACGAAATAGACGCTGCTCTAGACGATACTAACGCAAACTTATTCGCAGAATATTTACAAAAATACTCTGAACATACACAATTCATCGTTATTACACACAAGAAGCCAACATATGTTAAGGCAAATACATTATTCGGTGTAACAATGGAAGAACGAGGTGTAACGAAGTTTGTTTCAGTTGAACTTGAGTCTGCTGAAGAACTCATTAATAAAGAAATGAAATAGGAGTAAATATGAATATATTTAAAAAAATAGCAGAAGGAATTAAAAAGACAAAGGATAACTTTTCTAAAAAGATGTTCTATGCCTTTTCTGCAAAGAATTTAGATGATGAATTCTATGACAATCTTTTAGATGCACTTTTAGCAGCTGACGTTGGTGTTGAATCTGCCGAAAAGATTATAGATGAATTAAAAGACAGAACATACAGACAAAAGATTACATCTCCAGAAAACTGCAAAGATTTATTAAAAGAAATTCTCCAAGAGGAGATAGACTTTGAGATACCTGAGTATGAATATACTCCATTAGTTCTTTTAGTATCTGGTGTAAATGGAGTAGGAAAGACAACAACCATTGGAAAACTTGCACATAATTTCATTGAAGATGGCAAAACAGTTATAGTTGCTGCAGCCGACACATTTAGAGCAGCTGCAAGTGAACAACTTGAGATATGGGGACAAAGAGCAGGTGTTAGAGTTATTAAGCATGGAGAAGGTTCTGATCCAGCCGCTGTAGTATTTGATACAATTTCAGCTGCAAAAGCTCACGATATTGATGTGATCCTTATTGATACAGCTGGAAGATTACACAACAAAGTTAACCTTATGAACGAATTAAAGAAGATTTGTAAGGTTGTAGATAGAGAATTACCTGACGCTGACTTCAGAAAGTTCTTAGTATTAGATGCAACAACTGGTCAAAATGCAGTTGCACAAGCAGATGTTTTCTCTGAATGTATAGATACAGATGGAATAATTCTAACAAAGTTAGATGGTACAGCAAAAGGTGGAGTTGTTATTGCAATTTCTAATAAACTTGAATTACCAGTTGTTTATGTTGGAGTAGGTGAAAAGATTGATGATTTAATTCCATTCAACGCTGAAGACTTTATAAACGCATTATTCGAATAATTATTATCCGATTTTTATTTCAAAGCCAGAGATGAAATATTCTCTGGTTTTTTAGTTGACAAGTATTATCTTAAATAATACAATATGACAAGTTAAAATACTTTACACAGCAAAAGGACTTTACATGGAAAGAGATAGATTTAGATACTGTGAATTAAATGCATACTACGGCGGATTGCTCACAAAGAAACAATCTGAGATATTCTCTTTGCATTATGAAGAGGACTATTCTTTAGCAGAAATTGCAGAGAAGTTTGATATCACAAGACAAGCTGTTTTAGACAATCTTAGAAAGGCTGAGAAAGTATTAGACAACGCAGAGCAACAAATTGGTTTAGTTGCAAGAGATAATCTTTTAAGACAACAATTAGACCAAATAGAGCAAGCAATTAAATCTAATGATTTAAGTAAGGCACAAGAATTGATTAATTCTGCAAAGAAGATAATGGAGGATTAAGATGGCATTATTTCAAAATTTATCTGAAAGAATGAACCATATTTTCTCTAAAATGAGAAATAAAGGTAAGTTAACAGAGCTTGAAATTAAGGAAGCAATGAGAGAAATCCGTATAGCTTTACTTGAAGCAGATGTTAACTTTACAGTAGTTAAGAAATTCATAGATTCAGTATCTCAAAAAGCATTAGGTGAAGATATTCTCAAATCTTTAACACCAACACAAGAAGTTATTAAAATCGTTAATGAAGAATTAGTAGCTTTGATGGGTTCATCTACACAAAAGTTATTAGTATCTGACAGAGCACCAACAATTTATATGATGTGTGGTTTGCAAGGTGCTGGTAAAACAACAATGTGTGGTAAACTTGCTGGATATTTACAAAAGAGTGGCAAGAAAGTCTTACTAATTGCTGGAGATATTTATAGACCAGCTGCAATAGAGCAATTAAAGGTTGTTGGAAGAAAGGTAAAAACTGAAGTCTTTGAGATGGGACAAATTGATCCTGTTAAGATTGCTAAGGGTGGTATTGAATACGCACTTAAGAACGGATATGACACAGTTATCATAGATACTGCTGGTAGATTACATATTGATGAAAAACTAATGGATGAGTTAGTAAACATCAAGAAAGCAGTAAATCCAACAGAAATTTTACTTGTAGTTGATAGTATGACAGGTCAAGATGCAGTAAGAGTTGCACAAGACTTCAACAATAAGTTAGATATCACTGGTGTTATCATGACAAAGTTAGATGGTGATACACGTGGTGGTGCTGCATTATCTATTAAAGCTGAAACAGGAAAACCAATTAAGTTCTCAGGAACTGGAGAAAAGATGGAAGATATTGAACCTTTCCATCCAGATAGAATGGCATCTAGAATTCTTGGTATGGGAGATGTTTTAACTCTCATTGAAAAAGCACAAGATGCATTTGACCAAGAACAAGCTGAAAAACTTGCACAAAAGATTAGAAAGAACACATTTACACTTGAAGATTATCTAGACCAATTAGATTCTTTAAAGAAAATGGGCAATTTAAATGACATGATAGCCATGATTCCAGGACTTTCTGGAAAACTTAAAGGTGCAGATACAAATATAGACGAGAAACAACTCGGAAAAACAAAGGCTATTATTCTTTCTATGACACCAAGAGAAAGAAGAAATCCAGATATTATTCAATCTTCAAGAAAGAAGAGAATAGCAAGTGGTTCTGGTTCATCTATACAAGAAGTAAACCAACTCTTAAAGCAATTTGCAGCAACTAAGGATATGATGAACAGAATGTCAAAAGGAAAAGGTCTAAGAGGATTACCTCCTGGATTTAGAATATAATTTAAAACAAAAAATTTGCTAGAAGCAAAAGGAGAATAAAAATGGTTAAAATCAGATTAACAAGAATTGGCGCAAAGAAGCAACCACGTTATCGTATTGTTGCAATCGATGAAAGAAAAGCAAGAGATGCAGAATATCTCGAACAAATTGGATACTATGATCCTACAAAGGAACCAAAGGTATGCAATATCGACAAAGACATCGCAGAAAAGTGGTTAAAGAATGGTGCTCAACCAACTGAAACTGTAAAACGTTTATTCAAGAACGAAGGAATCATTAAATAAGATGACCGAGTTAGTAGAATATATCGTTCAACATCTTATCCCAGATGGGGAATATGTTATCGAAAACAGAGATGGTGAAAGAGGACCAGAGATTGTTATTATCGTTGCAAAACACGATATAGGTAAGATTATTGGAAAGAAAGGCAGAATTGCAAAGTCCATTCGTACACTAGTCAAAGCTGCAAACGGAGACAATCCAGTTCATTACAACATCATCATTGAAGAGCAACCTGACATTAACGAGAGTGCAGAATAATGAAAGAATATTTTCAAATAGGTAAAATAGTGCGTCCTCATGGCGTAAAAGGCGTTGTGAGAGCTGAAACATATACATCTAATCCAAAACGTTTTAAGGTTTTGAAAGAATTATCTGTAGATGGACAAGTTTATGAGGCAGAAAGCATTGCTATTGATTGTGATGGCTATATGCTAATTAAACTAAAAGGTGTAAATACTATGGATGATGCTGAAAAGCTAAGAGGGAAGAATGTGGTTGTTAAAAGAACACAACTTCCTAAACTTCCAAATGGGAACTATTATATAGACGATTTAATTGGATGTGATGTATTAGTAGATGGAGATAATATAGGAACTCTATCAAAGATAGACCAATTTGGTTCAGCTGATGTTTATGAAGTAACAACTTCAAAAGGGAACTTAAATTTCCCAGCATTAAAAGAAGTATTTAGGTCTATTGATGTTGAAAAAGGCATTATTAATCTAAATGGAATGATTCTTAGCAGAATTTCTGTATACAACTAAGAGAGGTCTATTTTGAATTTTGATATCTTAACAATATTTCCAGAATACTTTGATGTATTGAAAAGTGGGTTAATAGGGAAAGCCATTGAAAGTGGCAAATTCTCTGTTAACATTGTTAATATTAGAGATTTTTCTCAAGATAAGCATTTCAAAACAGATGATACACCATACGGTGGTGGTGCAGGCATGGTTATGACGCCTGATCCACTCGTAAGAGCAATTGAAGGAACAGATCCGAATCATAATGCAAAAAGAATCTATCTTTCTCCTAAGGGCCGTACATTAAACCAAAAGGTAGTACAAGAATTAGCTAAAGAAGAAAGGTTGATGTTTGTATGTGGTAATTATGAAGGAATTGATGAAAGAGTTATTGAGCTCTGTATAGACGATGAAATCTCCATAGGAGATTATGTCTTAACAGGTGGTGAACTAGCATCCCTTGTTTGTCTAAATGCAGTAGCAAGATATATAGATGGAGTTTTGCATTCAAGTGAGTCTACATCCGAAGAATCATTCTCAACGAATTTATTAGAATACCCACAATATACAAGACCAGCAGAATATAGAGGACTAAAGGTTCCAGAAGTATTGCTAAATGGTAATCATAAAGAGATTGCAAAATGGAGATATGAAAAGTCTTTAGAAATCACAAAAGAGAGAAGACCAGATCTACTAGATAAAGACGAAAAATGAATATAAATTGGTTCCCAGGACATATGATGAAAGCCGTTAGAGAGATGGAAGAAAATCTATCTCTTGTTGATGCTGTCGTCTATGTTATAGATAGTAGAGCAATCAAAAGTTCAGCTAATCCTGAGTTTGATAAGCTCATAAAAAACAAACCAGTTTTATACATTTTTAACAAGAGTGATTTAGTAGAAAAGAATAATCTAACCGCCTGGATTAACAAATTTAAGGCAGAAGGCAAAGAAGCTATTTCACTTGTTGGAACGTCTCTAAATCCAGAAGTTGTAACATCTGCTTTGAAGAAAGCTTGTGCTAACAAATTAAACAAGTTTGCAAACAAAGGAGCAAAGGTTTCCATACGTGTTATGGTTATTGGAGTTCCAAACACAGGTAAGAGTACAATTATTAATTCAATAATAGGAAAAGCAAAAGCAGTAACAGGTAATAGACCTGGAGTTACAAGAAGACAAGTATGGTATTCAATCTCTGGAGTTGATTTCCTAGACACACCTGGAACACTTTGGGGAAAGTTCCAAGACAACAATATAGCCCTACATCTTGCATACATTGGATCTATTCGTGGTGAAGTATTAGACAAGCAAGAACTCGTAAAAGAATTTCTAAAAGAAATTAAAGATGAGTATATGCCATTACTTACAGCTAGATATAAGGTACAAGAGATTGGAGATGACATGGATTTAGCATTAGAAAACATTGCTAAAGCTAGGGGCTGGATTGTAAAAGGTGGAGAAGTAGACTTAGAAAGAACTGCAAATGCCATTTTAGACGATTTTAGAAACGGAAAGATTGGCAAAATTATGTTGGAGAAAGCATAATATGGTTAAAGCAGAAGACTTAATGAAATACGAAAACGAACTCCTTGCTAAAGGGTACAAATATATATGTGGAGTAGACGAAGTTGGACGTGGTCCACTTGCTGGTCCAGTATGTGTTTGTGCAGTCATTATGCCACTAGATGATTTAATCCAAGGGGTTAATGATTCCAAGAAAGTTAGCAAAGCTAAAAGAGAGAAATTATTCGTAGAAATTAAGGAAAAAGCAATAGCATATAAGTGTATTCTCAAGGATCAAAACAGAATAGATGAAATAAACATTCTCAATGCAACAAAAGAAGCAATGAAAGAAGCTATTTTATCTTTAGATGTAAAGCCAGACATAGTATTAATTGATGCAGTTAAGTTGGATATTCCTTATGAATCTATGCCAATTATTCATGGAGATGCAATATCTTACTCAATTGGTGCAGCTTCTATACTTGCAAAAGTAACAAGGGACACGTTAATGGAAGAGTATGCTAAACAATATCCTCAATATGATTTTGAGCACAATATGGGATATGGAACAAAAAAACACATTGAGGCCTTAAAACAATATGGCCCAACACCAATACATAGACAAACTTTTATACAAAATTTTATAAAATAAGACTTTATTTTAGTTGTCTATAAAAATTATATATGATAATATAACTAAACATTATGACCGAGGTGGTCCGCTGTTGAACTCTTACATGAACACCTAAATATGAGTCAAAAGGAGAAATAAAATGAACAACATTATCGACACATTAGAAAAAGAGGGTATTAGAACAGATTTACCAAAATTAGAAATCGGTGACCACGTAAAAGTTTTCTTCAAGATTATTGAAGGTAACAAAGAACGTTTACAAGCTTACGAAGGCACAGTTATCGCAAAGAAAAACGGTGGCATTCGTGAAACAGTTACAGTTAGAAGAATTTCTTATGGTATCGGCGTAGAAAAGACATTCCCAGTAAATTCACCAAAGATTGGCGCAATCGAAATTATTGGACATGGTCAAAACCGTAGAGCAAAGCTTTATTACCTCAGAAACAGAACAGGTAAGGCTGCTAAACTTAAGAAGATTTAATTATTTAACACCGAGAGGCAAAAATGAAAAAGAAAGTTATTTTACTTCTTGCTATAACGCTAGTATGTGTACTGGCGTTATTTGCTTTAACAGCTTGTAATAGCAACAAGACAGAAGTAGGTACAGATATACTCGCTAAATTAAACGGTGATTTCGAATATGATACCATTGCATCAGATATGAAGATTTCGTTCTGGCATAGCACTCTTGCAAATGGATCAATCGCAATTCAACCAACAAGATCAAGTGATAAAGATTTAGATGACTTTGACTTTGGTGAAGGTTATCTTGCACTTAAATCACAAGGCGATTTCAACTATGTATATCAAACCATCGAAGTTGATAAAAAAGCTGTTTATAAAGTAACAGTAGACGTAAGAATCAGTGGAAATATCTCTACAAATGATGGTGCATACATCACATTTAAAGAGAATTTAGACTATAAGTTCATCAAAGCAACAAGTGCAACAAAATATGGTGAATGGCAAAAGGAAACATTCTATGTTCGTCCAAAGAACATGAATAACTTAACAATTTGCTTATGTATAAATACTGGTTCTCAAACAGAAGCTATTACAGCATTCTATGACAACATCACATTTACTAAAGTAAATGCAAGTGCTGTTCCAGAAGGAACAAAGGTTACAGATATCGTTCAAACAAAGGATTCAGCAACATATAATTCAACCGCAACAGGTATTGCATTTATAGTTGTTCTTTCTGTTCTTTCATTATGTATCCTTTATGCTGCATATATCATTATCAAGCGTCTTTATTCAAAACAAGATTGCTTTGTAAGTATTGAAGATACAGCATCTACAAAGAAGAATACATCAAAAGCATCAGATTTCTTCAAGAATCCATGGACAATTGCTTGTATCTTAATGCTCGGAGCATTTGCTGTTAGATTGATACTCTTACTCACAACTTATGGTATGGGTTCAAATATGTCAGCACTTCTTAATATTGGATACAACACAAGAAAGACATCTGCTTTAATTAATGCATATGGAACTGGTGGGGTAGTAACAAATTCAACTATTCCAAATATGGCTCCAGGTTCATTATATATTCTTGCAATCTTAATGAATATAGTTGATCCAAGCATTAATCCATTTGGTGCATCTGTGCTTGTAAGATTAGTTGAAGTATTTGCTGATATGGCAATCGTTGGAATGATTTACTTCTTTGGAAAGAAGTATGTTGGAAATAAACTCTCAACAGTTTATGCAGGATTATATGCATTACTTCCAGTAACATTTGTAATGAGTGGTTACGTAGGTTCATTTGAATGTATGGTTATCGCACTTACACTTGCAGCTGTAATCTTAATGTTAGAGAAGCAATATATTCCAATGTTTGTTGTTATAACACTTGCAGCTGTTCTTAACATTGAAGCACTTGCAGTTGCTCCAATTATGGTTGCATACCTTGCATATCAATGGTACAGAGATGATAAAGAACTTAAGAAAGTTACTAAGACAAGAATTATACTTCCAGTTGGATTAGTATTATCCATAGTTTTAGCATACCTCTTAGTCTTACCATTTACTATAGTAAATATCAAAGCAGCTCCATTTGGTGGATTCACTGTAATGGTTAACGAGCTTTCAAATAATGCAATCTTTGTAAACAATGCATTCAACCTCTATAGTATGGTTGGTATGAATATGACAACAGCAAATAGTACAGCTTCAATCTTGAACTTAGTATTCTTATTAATCCTTGAAGTTTATGTAGTTTCTCTCTACATTCACAACAAGAACAAGATGGAAATCTTATTACTTTGCTCATTTGTATTTGCAGTAATAGCAGTATTCACATTGAAGATTACATTCACATACTTAATCCTTGCTATAGCATTCGGTTTAATTTACACAATGATTTCTGGAGACAGAAGAATGTACTTCATTATTGGTGCTTACTCAATCTTATTGTTCTTGAACATTGCGCAACTCACAAACCTTTCAGGTTTATTTGTACAAAATCAAGCAATTGGATCAAATCCAGCAGCATATACAAATATCGATGTTGCATCATACTATGAATTAGATGCATTCTTAATCGTCTTCTCAATCTTCGCAGTTCTAGTAACTCTTTACTATTTCTATGTTTCTTACAACATCACAAATAGTGAAAAGATTAAAGACATTAAACCATTATCAGTTCCATATACAACATACCTTAAGACAACATTCAAAAACTTAGGTACAAGTATAAAGGGAATATTTACTAAGAAAGCTGATAAAGAATAATTGAAAGATTAAAGTGCAGCGCAAAAAACGTTGCACTTTTTTCCAATATCAAGATGGATCAAAAACACATTCGTAATTTCTCAATTATAGCCCATATAGACCATGGTAAATCTACCTTGGCAGATAGACTTATTCAATCTACTGGAACCGTATCTGAAAGAGATATGCAAGACCAGTTATTGGATAATATGGATATTGAAAGAGAAAGAGGGATTACAATTAAACTTCAAACTTGTAGAATGTTTTACAAGTACAAAGGAGAAGAATATCTATTTAATTTAATAGATACTCCGGGACATGTAGACTTCACATACGAAGTAAGTAGGTCTCTCGCAGCTTGTGAGGGTGCTATTTTAGTTGTTGATGCATCTCAAGGGGTAGAGGCTCAAACATTATCTAATGTTTACCTAGCCCTAAATAACAACTTAGAAATTCTTCCTGTTATAAACAAAATTGATTTACCATCTGCAGATCCAGAAAGAACCAAGCACGAAATAGAAGACCAAATCGGAATAGATACAGAAGGATGTCCTTTAATATCTGCAAAAGTTGGATTAAACATACAAGATGTTTTAAACCAAATTGTAGAGAAGATTCCAGCTCCAAATGGTGATATAAATAAACCATTAAAATGCTTAATTTTTGATAGTTATTATGATAACTATTTAGGCACTATATCTATGGTACGTGTTTTTGATGGCGAAGTTAAGGCTGGAGACAAGATTAAAATGATGGCAACAGGAAGAACTTTTGATGTTGTTGAAGTTGGTATTTTCAATCCTGGTCCAACACCTATGAAATCTCTTCAAGCAGGCGATGTAGGATATATCTCAGCATCTGTTAAAGATGTAAGTGAGAGTGAAGTAGGTGATACAGTTACACTTGCTACAAATCCATGTAAAGAAGCATTGCCAGGATACAAGAAAGTATTACCAATGGTTTTCACAGGTGTATATCCAGCTGATGGTGCAAGATATAATGACTTAAAAGAAGCTTTATTAAAGTTAAGACTTAATGATGCCTCATTAACTTTTGAGCCAGAAACATCTGTAGCACTTGGATTTGGATTTAGATGTGGATTCTTAGGTCTTCTTCATATGGAAGTTATTGAAGAAAGATTAGAAAGAGAATTTAACCTAGATTTAATTACTACAACACCATCTGTTAAATATTTAGTTACAAAGACAGATGGAACACAATTAGTTATTGAATCTCCAACAGCACTTCCACCATCTACAGAAATAGATTATATAGAAGAACCTGTTGTTAAATGTGTACTATTTACTCCAAAGGAGTATGTAGGTACAATTATGCAACTTTGCCAAAACAAGAGAGGAGAATATGTAACTCTTAATTATGTAGATGAAAATAGATGCGAATTGATTTATAGAATGCCATTAAATGAAATTGTTTATGACTTCTTTGATAAACTTAAATCCAGAACAAGAGGTTATGCTTCTTTGGATTATGAGATGGATGGATATCAAAAGAGTAATCTTATTAGATTAGACATGCTTATTAATGGTGAACAATGCGATGCTTTATCTATTATTGTCCATAAAGACTTTGCATATGGAAGAGGTAGAGCTCTTGCAGAGAAATTAAAAGAAGTTATACCACGTCAAATGTTTGAAATTCCTATTCAAGCAGCAATTGGTGGTAAGGTTATTGCTAGAGAAACCGTAAAAGCATTTAGAAAAGACGTTCTTGCTAAATGTTATGGTGGAGATATTACAAGAAAGAAGAAGTTGCTTGAAAAGCAAAAAGAAGGAAAGAAGAGAATGAGAAAGGTTGGATCTGTTGAAATTCCATCCGAAGCATTCGTACAAATTCTTAAAGTAGATAACGATTCAGACTAAGGAGTAATAATGGAATTATATATTCATATACCATTCTGTAAAAAAAAATGTGACTATTGTGACTTTTATTCCATTATGCCTTGTGAAAAATATAATTTAGAAAAGTTTATTCCATCTTTAGTTAAAGAAATTCAACTTGCAGGAAATAAATATAATGATAGACAAATTACTACAATTTTTATTGGTGGTGGAACTCCATCTTTACTATCTAATTCTAACTTAGATTTAATCTTTAAAACACTACATGAATCATTTAATTTATCTAGTGTAGAAGAGATAACAATTGAGTCTAATCCAGAAAGTATTACTGAGGAGTTTTTAAAGCATTGCAAGGCACTTTCTATTAATAGAATTAG
>CAMZEU010000040.1 GCA_947305865.1 uncultured Clostridia bacterium | reverse complement strand
ATTATGCTGCATCTGCTCCTTTCCACAATGCTTCGTCTGAAACATTTGTATTGGTTGGAGTTATAGTAATATTACCATCTTTGTCTATCTTACATACAATAGCTCCGTGTAGGTCTGTTCTATATAAGGTCATATTGTGTGCTCTTATTCTATCTAGAGTAACTTGTCTAGGATGGTTATAATCATTTCCTGTACCGCAACTACATATTGCATATTCACATGTTATTTCATCCAAGTATGCGTTGCTAGAGCCCTCGTGTGAGCCGTGGTGAGCAACTTTCAATATGTCACAATCAATTACTCCACCGTAATATGCTTGTAATCTTTGAACCATATATGGTTCGTTCTCTTGGTTTGCATCTCCGGTAAGAACTATTCTCTTTCCATTGTATTCAACAATCATTGTTGGAGAAATACCATTGATTTGATGTCCGTCTCCAGCGAACTTCTTATTGTTATAAAAAGCAAGGTTTTCAAAGAAGAATGTGATTGAATATGTATTATCTGAACTTGTTATCTTGCTATGAGGATCTAATGTTGTATCATCATTGTCGCTATTAATTTCAAGATTAAGGAATATGTTACACTTTGGTTCCGTAAATGCTTTTATGTAGAAATTAGCATATGTTTTAGTCTCTATATAACATTTGGATGCATCAATACCACTATTATCTAGAATTTGTGTTTTTTCTGCAGGAATATTAGCTTCAGCAACAGATGAATGTGTTGCATACAATGCTGGCATATAGAGGTTATCTACTTGGTAATCTCTAAATATCTCATCCATATAAGCAACGTGGTCTTGGTCCGAGTGTGTAAGAACAACATAGTCTATTTGTCCATCTGTAATATATGTATCCATATATGCCTTGTTTGTAGTATACAAACTAGATGGATCTGGCTTACTTCCTGCATCTATTAACATTTCCTTTCCATCTGGAAGAAGTAATAGCAACCAATCTCCCTGTGCTGTATCTAGCATATGCAATTGAAGTTCTCCTTCTCCATGTGCCAATGTGCTTTGATTTTGTGAACCACCACTATTATTTGTATTAGAGTTACTGCTACCACCATTAAGTTTTTCTAATATCTTATCTCTTAATCCACCTGGGTTAACGAGATAAATAACTAGGATAGCAACTATAACTATTATGGCTATTATAGCTAAAGCTATAAACAACCCTTTGTTTGACTTCTTTTTCTTTGCCATTTATATTCCTCTTTCTTTTCTTAAATACGTGCACGTAATTGTGCACGCATTATTTTTATTAGTCTGCTGAATCCATCGAGTCTAGCATTACTTGCTTCTTCTCTTCTTTCGTTAGCTTCTTTCCCTTTGCTAACGGTTTGCTATCTCCATATTTTACAAAGACCATAAGGATAATTGCTATTACAATACAGATTGCAGAATATAAGAAGATGTATCTATCTGCAACATAGTCCATAACAAGACCACCAAGCATTGGAGTAATTGCTTGTGCAGACATTGTTGCTGTGTAATAGTATCCTGTGTATTGTCCGACTGTTTCTGCTGTAGATAACTCTGTTACCATTGGGAATGTGTTAACGTTAGCAATAATTAAACCGAATCCTGCAATTAGATAGAAGAGTGCAAATAAGACAGCTTTGATCATGCCTTCTTGGCCTTGGTTAATTGCGAAGCAAATTAAAATGAATGAAATAACTGCTAGACCATAACCAATCATAATGGACTTTCTTCTACCAATCTTAACTGCTAGGAATCCAACTGGAATAAATGCTATAGCACTTACACCCATTGAAACACCTGAGATAATTGAAGCAATACCTGCAGAAAGGTTCAATGCTTTTGTTGTGTAAACAGAAAGGTTACTTGAAATTGCATTATATCCCATGAACCACATGAAGATAGATGCAAGAATGAGCCAGAATGAAACTAATCTGCCCTTTTCAAGTTTGGACTTGGAATTCCACCACTCTTTAAGGTTCTTATTTTTCTTCTTTGGTTCTTGAACTGGTTCTGCTGCCTTCTCTGCTGCGATTTCTTCTGCATGCTCTGTAGCATATTTTTCATCGCCTTCTTCAATGAGTTCTTCTGCAAATGTATGTGTTTCTGTTCCTTCTTCTTCATCGAAGTCATCAATTCCATATTCTTTACAGATTTCTTGGCAACGTGCAACTAACTTCTTTTCTTTTACTAGAGCAAGGAATGCAGCTAACAATAACAACATACCTGCTGCCACAGAAGCGAAGATAATTACATAGTTGGATAATCTTTCACCAAACAGTACTACCGTGTAAATAATGAAGGCTAGGGCACCTCCCATGCCACCCATTAGGTTAATGATAGCATTAGCTTGTGAACGAAGTGGCTTTGGTGTAACGTCTGGCATAAGAGCAACGGCTGGGCTTCTGAATGTAGCCATTGCAATAAGAACAAGCAAGAGAATAACCATATAAACCGCAATACTCTTTACACCTGCCATACCACTTACAGTACTTGAAGTTGTGATTTCAGTATAAATAAGATGGCTTTCATATGTATTAATACCAGGTTGAACAAACTTCTTATATAGGTCGTTACTATCTAATATTTCTTGGTATGTTCTTGTAGAACCTTCTGGTTTTGCAGATAAATCTGCAACCTCTTCTCCATCATAATAATATGTAACACTACCAAGCATTCCTAAGATTGCCTTTTTAGATGTCATCTTGGAGTCGTAACGAATAGAAACGAATTCTTCCTTAGAGATGTTGTTCATCTTAAGGTATTGTAAGTCTACGTAGTTTGCAGCACCTTCGCCATTGATCTGTTCGCCTTTCTCTGCAGATTCATACCAACTTGTTAGGTGTTCTGTCATCCAAGCATCTTCGTTTAAGTGTTGCTCAACTTGTGTCTTAACTAAGTCTTGAGCTAATTCTTGTTGATGTAAGGTAACTACTGGAACGAATACCATAAGAACTACGGAAGCAATTGTACCAGCCACGATAAATGGGGTTCTTCTTCCAAACTTCTTTGTAATCTTTCCTTTTGCGTTGTCTGATAACTTACCAAAGATAGGAAGCATAAACAAGGATAAGATGTTATCCAATCCCATAATCAAACCTCTTGCCCAGTTTGGTAAACCATATGCATTTTCAAGTAAGAGTGGTACTACAAAGTCGTATGCAGTCCAGAATATCATTACGATTGCAAATGCAAACCCTACTCTGAATGTTATTGGATAATTGAGTTTTAATGGCTTTCTGCCTTGCTCATCCAACATTTCAGGTTGTAAATCTTTTGTTTTCTTAGACATAATCTCCCTCTTTTTTGATGAAACTATTTAAAATAGCATCATTTTAAATACTTAATACATTTTACACTATTTAGGCTCCGGGTGTAAAGATGCAATATAAAGTAAAAGGCACCAAGCGGCACCTTCTACTTAATATCTTCCAAGCATACGCGCACGAGATAGTATTTGATAACCATACTTATATAAACTACAACAAAATGCGTGAAATCGTTATAAATATTATTGAAGATTTATTTGAATAACAAAAACTAAAAAAATTAATCTAATCTAGCATCCGTTTCAAAGGGTGCTTTTTTATACATAATTTCTACTCCCAAAGGAGCAATATGTACTTCTTTCCCAACTATTTGGTCTGTATTTGATCCAAACCAAACACCTTCTATCTTTCTAACTTTAATATCTTCTGTGGCATTGGCAATTATTAATAATTCACCTTCACCACTCTTTCTTCTAAATTCAACAAGACCATCTTCTGCGAATGTGAAAGATGTCTCACCAATTAAATACTTTTCAAACTTCTTTCTAAATGCACCAAGATTTCTATAATGTGCAATTAATTCCTTGTCTTCATTCCCCCAAGGGAATGTTTTTCTATTTAATGGATCTTCATATCCTTCTTGCCCTGCTTCGTCTCCATAGAAAATGCAAGGTATGCCTGGAAGAAGGTATTGTAACCAAGAAGCAAACATTAGCCTTTGTCTTGCAATAGAATATTGCTCTTTGTTTAACTTAAACTCTGCTCTTTCCTTCTTTGTTTCTGGCAAATCAACATTTGCTAAAGCAGTTAGCGCACGTATAGTGTCATGCGTTCCTATGTTGTTGTAGCAAACGTCTAGGACTTCCTTTGGATAATTATTGCAAATCGTGTAAACTGCCGTCTCAAAGGCTTTAGCATCTCCATATATGGTAAAATCTAGTATTGCTTGTCTAAATGGATAGTTCATAGTTCCATCTATTTCGCCACCCATCATATATGGTCTCCAAGTACCATAACTAATCTTTGTTGAAGCATCTTCCCAAACTTCACCAATAACTAGAGAGTCTATGTCTATCTTCTTAATCTTCTTGTAAAGTGTTTGCATGAACTCAGTTGGAAGTTCGTCTATAACATCTAGTCTCCAACCTTTAATGCCATACTTGAACCACTTCTCTATAACGCCATCTTCTCCAAGTATCAATTCTCTCCAACTTGGTGCTGCTTTGTTGACAGTTGGAACAACAGTGCATCCCCACCAACAATCATATTCGTCTGGATATGATGTGAAGTTGTACCAGTCATAATATTTGGATGACTTGGATTGATATGCTCCAATTTCCTTATATCTTGCATTCTTGTTGAAGTATATGGAATCTGAACCAGTATGGTTAAATACTCCATCCAAGATAATTCTTATTCCAGCATTCTTTGCTTTGCTTACCAATTCTTTGAAATCTTGTTCTGTTCCAAATAGTGGATCTATCTTCAAATAGTCTGCAGTATCATATCTGTGATTAGAGTGTGCCTCAAAGATAGGGCTTAAATATAGTTGTGTTACACCAAGAGATTGTAAATATGGAAGCTTTTCTATAATTCCTTTTGCATTGCCACCATAATAATCATCTGCCTTATAGTCTTTGCCTTCTTGTTGATATACAAGTGGTTCATCCCAGCTCTTATGGAAGGTTCCATCCTTGCCTGCTTTCTTCCAAAATGCTTCTCTATTTACTCCATAGAACCTATCTGCAAACGCATGATAGACAACACCACTTTTTGCCCAAAGTGGGGTTTTAATGTTCTTTCTTGATACAGTTAACTGCCATTCTGGTAGCCAATCGCCTCTTATAGCGTTACCTTGAGCATCGGCTCCGAAGAACGCAATTGATCCATCTGGAAGGATTCCTTCAAATCTATAAAACCATATACCAGGTTCATCTAAAATAAAGGAACCAGAGAATACTATGTTGCCATCTATTAAACTCTTATCCTGTAATTCAAACTTCTCGTGGTGCTCACTATTTCTTAGCACAACAAAAATACTCTTAATGCCCGAGCGAGCATCAAGAGTAAATCTCATTATGTTTTTAATGCCAATCTGTGTGGCACCGTATGGAAATTTGTCTACTAAAGGATTGTACATTATTTAAGTTTGATTGGCTTAAGTCCCCAAATTCTATCTGCATATTCTTTAACAGCTCTATCTGCTGCAAAGAATCCTGCTTTAGCAATATTGTTTAGAGACATTCTGTTCCACTTCTCCTTATCTATGTATGTATCATTAACCTTCTTTTGCATATCTGCATAAGCAGCGAAGTCTGCAAGAACCATAAATCCATCTGCCGTTCCATGATATCCAACAGTTAATGAATCTGCGAGTTCTGGGAATGTTACACCACCAATACCTGTACGTAGAGCATCTATGATTCTCTTAATTCTATAATCTGAATTGTAGTACCATGTTGGGTTGTATCCGTATCTCCACTTCTCTTCAACTTCATTTGCTCTTAAGCCGAAGATGAATATGTTTTCATCTCCAACAAGTTGAGACATTTCAACGTTTGCACCATCTAATGTACCAATGGTTAATGCACCATTTATCATGAACTTCATATTACCTGTACCACTTGCTTCTTTTCCAGCTAGAGAAATTTGTTCACTAACTTCTGCACCTGGCATAATTATCTCTGCAAGAGATACTCTGTAGTTTTCAAGGAATACAACCTTGAGTTTCCCTTTAATGGATTCGTCATTGTTAATAACATTGCCTAAAGCACAAATTAAACGGATAACTTGTTTTGCCATATAATATGCACTTGCTGCTTTTCCGCCAAAGATATATACCTTTGGTACTATATCTAAGTCTGGATTGTCTTTTAAACGGAAATACAAGTCCATAATATGGAGAGCATTAAGTAATTGTCTCTTATATTCGTGTATTCTCTTTACTTGTACATCAAACATTGAAGATGGGTCTACTATTACGTTGTTTGCATCTTTAATATACTTAGCAAGGTCTACCTTGTTTTCATACTTAATTTGTGCAAGCTTATCTAAGACATCTTTGTTGCCTTGGAATTGTAATAATTTTTCAAGCTTCTCTGGCTTTGTTAACCACTTGTCTCCAATACAGTCTGTAATTAAAGCGCCAAGTTTTGGATTTGCTTGATCTGTCCAACGTCTGTGTGTAATACCATTTGTTACGTTAGTGAACTTATCTGGATGAATTGTGTAGTAATCCTTGAATACATCATTCTTTAAGATATTACTATGTAATTCGGAAACACCATTAATTGTATGAGATGTTGCAAGACAGAGGTTTGCCATCTTAATCTCACCATTGCTAATGATTGCATTTCTTTGTACTGCATCCCAGTTATTTGGGAATGCATCCCAAAGTTCTTGGCAGAATCTTCTATTGATTTCACAAATGATTTGGTAAATTCTTGGAAGTTGCATCTTAATTAAGTCTTCTGGCCATTTTTCAAGAGCTTCAGACATAACTGTATGGTTTGTATATGAAATACATTCCTTAACAATATCCCATGCTTGTTCCCAGCTCATTCCGTATACGTCTAAGAATATACGCATTAATTCTGGGATACAAAGTGTTGGGTGTGTATCATTAATATGAATTGCAACTTTATCTGCAAAGTTATTTAAGTTCTTATAACGTCTTAAGTGTGAACGTATGATACTTTGAATAGATGCTGAAACAAAGAAATATTGTTGCTTAAGTCTTAAAGACTTACCTTCAATATGGTTGTCTGCTGGGTATAGAACTTTTGAGATACTCTCTGCCATAGCTTTAGCTGTCATTGCTTTGACATATTCGCCTCTGGAGAAAGATTCCATATCAAAGTCTACAGGAGCTTTAGAAGACCATAATCTTATGTGGTTAACAGCCTTTGTATTATATCCTGAGATTTCCATATCATATGGAACAGCAAGAACTGTCATATAATCGTGTTGTTCAACTGTGAGCTTTCCGTCTATCCACTTTTCTTCAACTCTTCCACCAAACTTAATCTCATAAGTTTCTTCTGGTCTTGGAAGGCACCAAACAGATCCATTCTTTAACCATTCATCTGGTTGTTCTAATTGGAAACCATCTACGATTCTTTGTCTGAAGATACCGTAGTCATAAAGGATAGAGAATCCAGATACTGCATAGTTTTCAGATGTAAGTGCATCCATATATGCTGCAGCAAGTCTTCCTAAGCCACCATTTCCAAGTCCTGCATCTGGTTCAAATGCATAAATCTCGTCGATGTCAATCTTGAGTTGTTTTAGAGCATCCTTAACTTGGTCTGTGAGTCCCATATTGTATAAATGGTTTCTCAAAGAACGACCAAGTAAGAATTCCATTGACATGTAGTAAACTTGTTTTGTTTTTTGTTCTACTATTTGGTGTTTAAATTCAACACGTGTTTCTGTTAAAATATCACGAACTGTAAAACAAATAGCTCTGTATATTTGCTCTTTACTTGCATCCTCTGGCTTAACACCAAAGTAACGCTTTAAAGAAGCAGCCATACGTTCATAAAACTGTTTTGATGTAATTTCGTAACTCATGTTCTAAAAATACTTCCTTTTTTCTTACGTTTCCCCCCGTACGATAAGAAAGTTTTTAAATAATTGTTATCATAGGTTTATATTATACAAGATAATATACGATTTGTCATAGACTTTCGTAAATATCCATATATTTTTTTGCTGACGTTTGCCAACCGAAGTCTTTACCTAGTCCATTTGCTTGAACCGCCTTCCAGTCTTCCTTGAAATTCTTAAATGTGCCAAATGCTCTCCATACAGCATCTAACATATCATATGAATTGTAAGTCTTGAATGTGAAGCCAACTCCTGTCTTTGTCTCTGGATTGTATGGTTCTACTGTATCTTTCAAACCACCAGTCTCACGAACAATTGGTACTGAACCATATCTCATAGCAATAATTTGGCTTAAGCCACATGGTTCAAACTTGCTTGGCATTAAGAACATATCTGATGCGGCATAAAGCTTGGAAGCAATATCTAAGGAGAATGCTCTAATAAGTCTAAACTTATTAGGATATCTGTCTTGGAATGTTGCAAGAGAGTTCTCGTATTTCCAATCTCCTGTTCCAAGTATTACTACTTGAATATCTGCTGCTAAGATTTCGTCTAGTACTGCAAGTACTAAGTCTATACCTTTTTGTTCTGTAAGTCTTGAGATCATAGCCATAAGTGGTCTGTCTTCATCAAATGGTAAATCTAACATTTGGCAGAGACCTTTCTTATTCTCTATTCTCTTCTTAATGGACTTAAGATCATAGTTTGCAAATAATGCTTTATCTGTCTTTGGATTGTAAAGCTTTGTATCAATTCCGTTTACAACACCATGAATCTTATAACTTCTCTCACCTAAGATACTTTGGAGTCCATAACTATAGAATGGATCCATAATCTCATGTGCATAAGTTTCAGAAACTGTTGTAACAGCAACAGAACTTTCAATACCACCTTTCATGAAGTTTACACAATCTTGGTATAAGACAAGTGGTTGTGCCCATTCTGGTAATCCAAGAATATCTCCTAGAAGTTCTTTGCCATACTTGCCTTGGAATTCAATATTGTGGATTGTGAATACTGAACGAATGTTTTGATACTCTCTTCCAAAACGATAGAATACATCCAAAAATACTGGTGCTAAAGCACATTGCCAGTCATTACAATGTAGTATGTCTGGGAAGAATTCAATGAGTGGCATTATTTCGAGAACGGCCTTTGAGAAGAAAGCAAATCTCTCTGCGTCATCGAAATGACCATATAAGCCGTGTCTCTTAAAATAATACTCATTATCTATTAAATAATAGATAACACCATCGATAACACCTTGGAATACTCCGCAGTATTGTCTTCTCCAACTCAAATCTACATATGTAGAGCCAATGTACTTAAGGTTATTACGATACTCCTCTTTAATCTCTTCTTTGTAGAATGGGATAACTACTCTTGTGTCATTTCCTAAAGCATTTAAGTCTTTTGGAAGAGCACCTGCTACATCACCAAGTCCACCTGTTCTAATAAATGGACCAGCTTCGCTAGCTACATATAATATTTTCATTTTTCACCTCTGGTTTAGATTATCTTGCCTTTTACAACTACCATTGGATATGTATCATATCCACTTAAGTGTCTATTTGCTTGGATAATTACATCCTTATCTGTTATTGCATAGTCTAAGGTTGAGTTTTCCATAATGATGTTGTTTTCCATTACGATTGAGTTACGGATTACAGCACCTTTTTGTACTTTTACAGAACGGAATAGAATTGAGTTCTCTACTGTTCCATCTATTACGCAACCATCTGCAATAATTGAGTTCTTTACTTTAGCATTCTCTAAATACTTTGTTGGGACAGAGTCCTTAACTTTGGTTAAGATTGTGCAGTTCTTGTAGAATAATTCATCTCTTACCTTTGGATCTAATACTTCCATTGAATGTGAGAAGTATGTTGCGATTCTATCTATAACTGCAACGTAATCTTTAACAACAAAGTTGTTAACAACTAAGTTATTAAGCTTTGGTTGGATGATATCCTTTTCAAAGTCTAAGAATCCATGTGCATAAGCTTCATCTATTAAAGAAATGAGCAAGTCTTTCTTGATGAAATAAATTTGTAGGTTAACATTCTTCTTGCCTACATCTGCTGCAATTGGTGCTCTCATGTCTATTACTCTGCCATCTTTATTAGATGTGATAACTTCACGAACAGCATTTACTTGCTCTGTATCATATGTAAGCATTGTGATGTCTGCTTTCTTTTCTAAGTGAGATTTCTCTACTTCATCAAAATCAATATTGATTGCAATATTTGTATTTGAGAGTAATACATAATCTTCTTTAGCTTCCATCATGAAACCACGGACTGTCTTTAATGCTTCAATCTTGCCACGATATACATCGTGAGATGCATTAAGAACAAATGGAGGATATATAGAAATACCACCACTCTTTCTGTTTAAATCCCAGTCTCTACCATTTCTTAAATGGTCCATTAAGGAGTTATAGTTGCTTTGTGTAACAATACCGATATTTGTAACACCTGCTCCTACCATGTCTGAAAGAATGAAGTCTATTAGACGATATCTTCCTGCAAATGGAAGAGATGATGCTGTACGATGTATTGTTAAATCATTGAGTTGGCATCCACTATTGGAGGCAAACAAAATACCCATTGTCTTATTTTTCATAGTTCATTCCTCCTTATCCAATCATTTCGCCTTTGGCGACGACTCCGTTTTCTTTAATAGTTACTGCTGGACCAACAACTGCAATTTGCCATTCACCTGGATTTGATGGTGGTAATGTTTCACCAACTTTTGCACCCTTCTTAATAACTGCATTCCAACCAACTATTGAATATCTTACATCTGCACCATCTTCAATAACTGCACCTGGCATAATAATGGAACCTTCTACGTTGGCTCCTTTGCCAATCTTACAACTATGTGAGATGATACTATTTCTACATGTACCTTCAATTATGGTACCTTCAGAAACTAGTGAATCTACTATCTTTCCACTTTCTCCAACGAACTGTGGTGGTTCTGCTTGGTTTCTTGCATAAATCTTCCATGATTCATCTTCAAGGTTTAATCCTTCTGTTTCGTGGAGGATATCCATATTTGCTTCCCAAAGGGAAGAAATTGTACCAACATCTTTCCAATATCCTTCGAAATCATAACCATACATCATATTTCCGTCTTTGAGCATGTTTGGAATAATGTTCTTACCAAAGTCATTTTCTGAATTTGGATCTGCTTCATCATCTATTAAGTATTTTCTTAATGTTTTCCATGTGAATACATAAATACCCATAGAAGCGTTATTGGATTTTGGTTGCTTTGGTTTTTCTTCGAATTCGTAAATTGTGCCATCTGGTTTCATGTTCATAATACCAAATCTGTGTGCTTCGGTCATTGGAACCTTACGAACTGCGATTGTACATTGTGCATTATGTGCTTTGTGTGCCTCAACCATCTTTGCATAGTCCATCTTATAGATGTGGTCTCCAGAAAGTATTACAACATATTCTGGGTCATAGTTATCTATGAAGTCTATGTTTTGGCAGATTGCGTTAGCTGTTCCTTTATACCACTCACCTGATTTTGCTCTCATGAATGGTGGGAGAACATAAACGCCACCATTAAGTCTGTCTAAGTCCCATGGTTGTCCGTTTCCAATGTACTGGTGCAATTCGAATGGACGATATTGTGTTAAAACACCAACAGTATCAATTCCACTGTTTACACAATTTGATAGTGTGAAGTCGATGATGCGGTACTTCGCTCCAAATGGAACTGCAGGTTTAGCTACGTCTGTTGTTAAAACACCAAGACGAGTTCCTTGTCCGCCGGCAAGAAGCATTGCGATGCATTCTTTTTTGTTGTTACTCATTTTTTATCTTTCCTCCTTATATTCTGGCTTCAAGAACATAACTGTATTTTTTGGTATGTTAATCTTGATTGAACATGGTTGCCCATGTGCTGGTTTTGCTGTTGCTCTAAATGATGGACGTCTCTCTTCGTCTCCTCCGTATTTCTTCAGAGAAGAAATGAGTTCAGTCCTATATGTTACATTCTCTGGAACACCCATTACATATTTAAGTCTTTCCACTGGTGAGAAGTTAACAACTACTATTACATATTCTCCATCTGCTGCTCTTCTTAAGAAGGAAACAATGTTTTGAGAATTGTCATCTACAACAATCCATTTAAATCCTTCCATTGAACAATCTAGTTGCCATAATGCCTTGTTATCTAGATAGAATTGGTTGAGGTCTTTCATAAACTTTTGGAAAGCCTTATGGCGTGGATAATCTAATAAGAACCAATCTAGTTCTTGCTTGTAATTCCATTCAATAAATTGTGCAAATTCATTGCCCATGAATGTAAGCTTCTTTCCTGGATGTCCAAACATATAGCCATAGAAAGCTTTTAGACCTTCAAACTTATCATTGTATTCTCCAGGGACTTTGTTAATCATAGAACACTTACCATGTACTACCTCGTCATGTGAGATTGGTAATACATAGTTTTCT
>CAMZEU010000039.1 GCA_947305865.1 uncultured Clostridia bacterium | reverse complement strand
TTCACCAACTCTACTTGAAATGATGGATATTCCTCAACCACGTGAGATGACAGGTAGATCATTGATAAAATAAAAATTAAAAATTTTTAAAGGTAGGAGGTTGCAGAAATGTGGCCTCTTATTTTTATGCCATTTCATTCCAATTAATTGTTTCGTGATGCTTTCTAGAGTGCCTATCTTGGCTATCTAAATATTTAAGCCATTCGCTATCTGAAATATTCGATTTCATTTCAAACTCTTTGTTCTTCTTAATAAAACCGTTTCGCATAGTTACTATTGCAATAGGGAAGAATGTTAACATTGTAACAACTTCACCTATGGTGAATGCGAGCCAGAATCCTGTAACTCCAAGAGAGGTGTAGTTAGATAATAAGTATCCAACAGGGAGTAGAATAATTATTTGTCTAAGTATTGAAATAAACATAGCTTTTGTGCCGTGTCCAATTGAGTTAAACATAGCAATTAAGATTACTGAAACAGCTGCGCTCATGAATGGTATAGAGCAGAGTCTAAGTGCTTCTACACCAGCCATTGCTTTTTCTGCAGTATCTGGAGAGAATAACATAACTATATATTCTGGTAATCCGTGGAAAATTATAAGACCAAATGTCATATATCCAATTGCCATAAGCATAGCTTTCCCAAATGCTTCATAGAATCTTGTTCTGTTATTTGCACCCCAGTTATATCCCATAATTGGCATAACACCTTGGTTGAGCCCAAATACAGGCATAAATACAAAGGATTGCAATTTAAAGTAAATACCAAATGCCCATACTGCATTTTGAAAAGCATTAAGTATGAGGTTTGCAAGCATATACATTAAAGATCCAATTGCATTCAATATTACAGATGGAAGACCTACAACAAGTATTTGTTTTAAAATGTTCCATTTTAATCTAAAGTGTTTATCAAAGAATATTCTTATATCCCACTTTCTAACAGCAATTACAATAATAGGAATGAGTAGGGCGAACCATTGTCCAGCAACTGTTGCAACAGCAGCACCTGTGGCTCCAAGACCAGCTCCAGATGGGAGAATAAGTATTGGGTCTAAGATAATGTTAGTAATTGCACCAACGAGTTGTGTAATCATAGGGACTATCATATTGCCAATAGATTGAAGAATTCTATTAAGCATAATTTCAACAATAATACCCATAGAACAGCAAGTACATATCGTTAGATATGAACCGCCATATTCTGCAACTAAATCCCAATCTGCTATATCTGTTTGTGCAGCAGCAGATGAAGTATATGTTTGTATAAATGCATGAGATACAAAATAACCAACAACAAGGAATACTAATCCCATAAAGATGGAGAGAAGTAAACCAGTTTGTGCCGCAAGAGATGCTTCCTCACGTTTTCTTTCCCCTAATTTTCTAGAAATAACTGAACCAGTACCAACTGCAAAACCAATTGCAAATGCTGTGACGAGTAATTGCATAGGAAGGGCATATGAAAGAGCTAGAACACCGTTAGTGGCATCAAAAGCACCAATGAATATACTATCTACAATGTTATACATTGCTTGAACTAGCATAGAGAAAATTGCCGGGCCACTCATCTTTAAAATAAGTCTTCCAACAGGTACAGTTCCTAGTCTATCTGAGTATAATGCGTTTGAGTTTTTCATGCCATGTAGTCCGTATTATTAGTATTGAGTGAGAAGTCGTCTGGAATAGATGGTAATAACTTTGCTGAGACCTCGTGTCTATATGATAATTTGAGAAGTGAAGGAACAAGCATAGAAGATACTATTATTAAAATAATAACGAATGGCATTATGTTAACACTAACAAGACCATCTTGTATTCCCATATTTGCACAAACAAGAACAACTTCCGCTCTTGCCATCATTCCTACACCAACTCTATAACTGTCTTTGAATCCATATCCAAACATAAGGGCACCAGTTCCACAACCAACAACTTTGCTTAATAAAGCAACAATTATGAATACAACACCGAATATTACCCAAGATGTATCAAAGCTAGCAGAGGATTGTGTGAGTTTGGAAATCATAGATATACCGATGTTAGCAAAGAATACTGGCTCGAAAATCATGTAAGAGGATATCTCAAGTTTTGAGTCTATATAACGTGAGAATCTTGCTACAGATAAAACTAAACCAGCGACATATGCACCAGTAATGTCTGCAACACCAAACCACTTTTGTGCAGCATATGCATAGAAGAAACATAGTGCAATAGCAAATATTGGGATTCTGTGCATAGGTTTCTTACTTATTTTAAGTAAGATTGCAAGAGCAATAACACCAATGACAAATGCAGAAATGAAGAATACAAAAATCATTCCTATTGTCTTTGCTATTTCAGCAGGTGATGCTGCACCATTTTGCTTAATGGATAAAACTAATGAAATAATAACGATGGCGATAATGTCATCCAAGATAGCAGCTGCAAGAACTGAGGCACCAACTCTTGTTTGAAGTTTTCCCATCTCCTTTAATACAGCAACTGTTAAAGAAACAGAAGTTGCACAGAGAATACATCCGTAGAAAATATTGCTTAGCAATATATCTCCATTACCTAATTGGTCAAAACCACCATTTGGATTGAATGCACAAGCAACTACGAATCCAAGAGCAAGAGGAGTGAGGACACCGAGTGTTGTGATGACTATGGATGGAAGTCCAACTTTTTTGAAGAGTTTGAGATCTGTTTCAAGTCCAGCAGTAAACATGATGATAATAACACCAATCTCAGCCAAGAAGGATAAACCGGATAAAGTACCGTTCTCACCACCAACAAAAATCTTTTGTCCTGGAATAAGAACAATGAGACCTAAAAGTATGCCTGAAATAAGCATTCCAACAACTTCTGGAAGACCTACTTTTTTGCAAACAATAGCGAGCACTTTTGATAGTGCTATTACTAATGCTAGTGGTAATAATAACTCGAAAAATTCCATCTTTTTATCCTCTTTTGCGTATGGTATTTTAGTATTAAATATTTTAAAAGTCAATTAATACACATACGAAAAATAAACAATTTTTGGGCAAAATTTTGCCCAAATATGCACGATTAATGAATAAAAATACATAATTGAGCTGGTTAGAATAATGTTTTTTGTACCATAAAACTTGTAATTAATTACATTTAAAGCAGAAAAAGCTTTACATATTTTCAATAGTGTTTAGATAAGTTGACACAACACAATATATTGGGGTATAATATCACAAGTATTAATTTTATAAAATTAAAGTTAATATGCGTGAAATATGAAAAATAATAGGTTATATAAATAAAACTACATAAAACTAAAAGATAGCGGCTAAGGGTATTATGCTCTCGTCCGGTGTCTTCTTTTTTTTGTAGCGAAAAGGAGAAAAAAGTTATGTTAAAAGTTGAAGGACTTACAAAAAGGTATCCAAAGAGTGACAGATATTCTGTTAAGGATATTTCATTTGAATTAAAGCCAGGCGAAATATTTGGTTTTTTAGGCCAAAATGGTGCTGGTAAATCTACAACAATTAAATGTATCACAGGAATTCTTCCTTTTGATAGTGGCACAATTGAAATTTGTGGTCATGACATCGTTAAGGATCCAATTGGTGCAAAATTAGAAATGGGCTATGTACCAGATAATCACTCTGTTTACGAAAAATTAACAGGAAGGGAATATGTTAATTATGTAGCAGATATTTACAGAGTATCCAAAGAAAAGAGAGTTGAAATTTACAACCAATATATAGAATTATTCAAACTTCAAGAAGCACAAGATAAGCAAATCAAATCATACTCACATGGTATGAAGCAAAAGATTTGTATTATTTCAACATTAGTACACGAGCCAAAACTCTGGATATTAGACGAACCAATGATTGGTCTAGATCCACAAGCTATTGCTGAAATTATTGCTCTTATGAAACAACATGTTGCCAAAGGCAACACAGTATTCTTCTCAAGTCATAACTTAGACTTAGTTAAGAAACTTTGTGACAGATGCGCAGTTGTTAACAGAGGAGAAATGGTAGACTTCTTTGATTTGAAAGACAATGAAGAAAACAAGAAGAACTTAGAAGAAAGATTCTTCAAGATTACCGGTACATACGAGGAAAGATTATTCAAGGATTATGCTTCACAAGAATTAGCAGACGTAAGACCAGATACAGAAGCAGAAAAGACTGAAGGAGAAGCCGAGGAAGATGAGACAAAGTAAAATATCAGCCTCAAGTTTAAAAGCATTAATTAAGCTTGATGTAATAGGACGATTTGGTTCCAGAAAAGATGTCTCTAATAAAGATATAATTTCTAGGATATTTAACATCCTCTTTTCTGTAATCATTTATGGCGTTGTCGTCTTCGGTATCTACGAATTAACAAATATATTTGTTAAGAGAAGTGGATTAGGATACGAATGGCTAGTTATGGTTACTGGTCTTACTATGATACTAGCAACGATTATATCTATTGTAACGGTAATGAAAAATCTGTATATGAATGGGGATAACGAATTACTATTGCAATTCCCAGTTACATCCGCAGAGATTTTATTATCCAAGTCTATATATTGCTTCATACACAACATTTGTGTTTGTATGATTTTAATACTACCTTTCTATGTCTCATTTGGCGTAGTCGCAGGAGATGCAGGATTTACTATTTCAAAAGGATATTATGTTGAAGTTATAGTAGACATATTCTTAATTAGTTTCATACCTTTTGCTTTAGCAAACATTCTTGCTGTTCCAGTAATGATGGTAGTAAATAAACTCAAGAATAGACACTTGTTAATGTTAATTATTCTTATTGTTTTATTAGTTGGTGCATTTATTGCATACATGGAAGTAATAAGAATGATCTTAAGATATTTCCAAAGTGAATCAGTTTCAATATTCTCACCACAGATGATATCCACATACAAGTATTTTGGAAGAATGGCTTATCCATTTAAGTGGTATGCAAATATGTTATCTGGAACAATTCTTGCTGGAATATCTCATAAAGAAATTGGGTTAAGCTTCTTATATGTAATGTTAATAACAGTAGCATTATTAGTTGCAGGTTTCTTTGTAACCATTAAATTGTATTATAAGACAATCTTATGGGGTATAGAAGGAACTAAGGAAGCATTTAAACATAAGACTCGCATGCGCAAACATTCTCAATTTGAGGCTTCTTTAAGACGTGAGTTCTTATTGATATATCGTTCATTTAATTATTCGTTCCAATATCTTGCAATGGCTATTGCAGCACCTATTATGGTTTATTACTGCAATAACTTGGCTGTAGAGTTTGGTAGCTCAAGTGTTGGACCAAAGATTGTTCCTGGACTTTCATTATTGGTAATCATTATCTTCAGTACAATGATAGTTTCATTCGCTGCAACTACAATTTCTAGAGAAGGTAGTGAATTTTATCTTACAAAGATAATCCCAATGAAATATACAACCCAAGTTATATCCAAGTTTGTATTGTATTCAATTGTTGCAGTTATATCTGTTGCACTAAGTACACTTGCAATTGGATTGGCATTTGGACCGGGCGCAAAGAAACCATTAATTGGTTATACAGATATATTTGCTATTTGGGGTATATCTGAGATGATAACCATGGCGCTAACGTGTCTGTCTGTTTGGGCAGATGTTAAGTCTCCAACATTTAATGTTGCTGGAGATGGCGAAATGGTTAAAGCAAACAAAAACTTAGCCATAGCCTTAGGAGTTGGCATTGTTGTAGCCGTAGGTTTTGGTGTGTTCGCAATTATATTCAACTATATTAAATGGGCAGTTGGAAATTCATATTTAATAGACAGTATAAACGATGTTTATATTGCTCTAACAATTGCATCCATTGTAATACTAGGTGCTAGTGCTTCGGTCTTGTTCGCAAACTTGAACAAGAGATACATGAAGATAGTTCCATAAGAGAGGTGATGTTATGAAGAAATTGATGATAGGAACCCTCTTGCTAATACCAATTATTATCATGGTTGTTGTAGTGTTGACATCTAACTTTGTTTCAGCAGCAACTTATATTGGTGTGGAATCTGTTAAATTAGCATATAGTGATTACGAAATAGATAATTTCCCAGCTAGAAGGACATTCTATGCAAAAGATATTTTAAACCCAGTTGTTTATCCATCAAGAGCTACGAACAGGTCTATTACCTGGGTAATTGATGAAATCAAATATTTGGATAGTGAGTATGAAGAATTATACAATGCAAATCCAGATACAATGCAACCAGCTGTAACATTAATAGATGCTCATGATAACCCAGTTTCAGAAAACCAAACTGGTGCATTTACAGTAAACTGTTATTGCTCATTTGAAATTATTGCACAAGCAGAGAATAAACAAGCAACATGTAGAATAGTTGTTGGCGGATCAAATGTTAATACTATAACTCTTTCATATGATGGCAATAAGACATATGCCGGAAATGTTGGAGATTCATTATTGTTGTATTATCTCCTTGCTCCAGTATCTGCTAGATCAGATGAATTCATTTGGGAGTCCTCGGATGAAAGTGTAGCAAAGGTTAATGCAAATGGTATTGTAGATATCCTTGGCATAGGAACAGCAAAGATTACACTTAAGGTTGCACATGAAAAGGAAGCAGGAAAGCCTGTAACTTATGTAACAAGTAACGAGTTTGTTATAACAAGTACAGCAGGTGCTTCAGTATATGGTTCAATGTTCTATTCAGGAAGAACAACAATTTCTTGTTCAGAAGTTGGAATAGAGAATCCAGTTGCAATTAGCGGCTGTACTGTAGAAAGTGGAAACATTGTTATTACAAGTGAACAAGCAGTTCTTAATACAGCAAATGGACAATTAACAATTAATGTTTGTGATGACACAGATATTCAAATAGATAATGCATCTATCGTATCTCAAGAAAGTGGATATGTTTTGGGTGTTGGTGAAGAAACACTTTACTTAACAGCATCTTATAAATCTGTATTTGCAACAGGTACACCAAATGTTACTTGGAGTGTAAATGGTGGAGACTTCGCCATTAACAATGGCGCCATTACAGCAGCTAAGGCAGGTGTGGGAACAGTTACAGCTTCACTAAACGGAAAAACTGCACAAGTTGATATCCATGCAGAAGAGAAAGTTAGAAACGTTATTCTTGGTATCTCTAATGCTTCACAAAGAGTTGGTATTGCACGTGAAACAATTTATCCAAGTGGTATCTACAACGCAGCAATGACTGACATTGAAAACTATTCAATAGATGTTGAGGTTAAGGTTCCAGAGTTGGCTGTAGATAAATTTGATTACAGTGTAGACAATACAGAATATGCTCACTTCGAAGAAAACAAGTTAGTATTCCATTGGGACAGAGTACCAGATGAAAAGACTGTTCTTAATATTACTGTATCTGCAAAATATCCATTGTTCTATAACAACAAGGCATATACAACATCTACATTTGCAGTGAAGGTTATTAAAGGTGTTGCAGTATATGACAGTGATACAGCTATTAAGGTTGCAGAATCTAAGAATAGATTAATATTCATAGATGATGTTGCAATGTATGCGACTTGTGTAAATGTCTATGCTGATATGTATGGTAATAACCACTATGTAACAATGGCTCCAGATATAGATGAAAGCCAGAAGGATATAGGTTGGGCTCCATTCTATGTTAGAAGTGCAGCAGTTGTATCTAATATACAAATCAAGTGTAATGAAGTATCTGACACTATCACAAATGATGCAGATAGAGCTAAGGGTTTGAACTACACATGCTTAAGATTCCAATGGGAATTAAAGAACGGATATGAAGATAGATTTGAAGGCAGACTAGAATATTCTATTCTAGAAAATGCAAATATCTTGTTAAGAGTATTCGGTTGTGATTTAAAGATAGATGGTTGTGTATTTAGAAATTCAACCAATATGGGTATATACACAGATTGCGAAAGAGGAACTGCAGAAAACGGAAACCAATATGTAGAATATTCACATATAACAATTAAGAACTGCATTATGTCTAACATGTTAGCAACAGCTATTAGCTGTCACTATTCAAACAAGAACTTCTATAATTTAGATGAAAATGGCAACATCATTGGTAGTGCTTTAGATGATACTCTTTCATATGAAAAAGAACACAATGGTTCATTAACTCAAGAGGGTTTCTTGGATGTATATAACTGGCAAAATCTTAAAGAAGTAGATCTTATGGCTGGTTCTGCAGATATTCCAGATGTTGCAAAACTTGCATTGCAATGGGCAACAGAAGAAATATTCAAATTACCGACATTTGCAGATTACATTTATCCAGAAAATGATGCAGCTGGTGAAGGAACAGCAACCAACTACATTCATATGGGTATTATGTCTACTGGATTTATTAATCCATCTGTATTTGAATGCACATTCGAAGATCCAAGATTCCATTATATTGAATTAAGATATGCAGACTTGGGAGATTTAGAAGACTTGTTTGGTGCTCTTATTAAAGAAAATCACTTTAAATTTTGGGCATATGATAAAGGAGCAAGTATAAATCCAAAATCTAAGTATGTGTTAGACAGAGCAACATTATTTAGATTGCATCCAGAGGACTAGGATGAATGAAAAAGGCATTGGCGTAATATTAGAAGGTGGAGGTGTAAAGGGTGCTTACCATGTAGGTGCCCTTAAAGCCTTTGAAGAAGCAGGTTTTGAATTCTCTGGTTATGCCGGCACATCTATTGGTGCTCTAAATGCTGCCCAACTTTGCCAAACAGATTTAAAGACATTAACTGAAATTTGGGAAAATGTTGTTACTACAACAATCTACGATGTAGACCAAGAATTAATAGACAAATACAAAGAGTCTGGCTTCGGTATGGATTTTGTAAAAGCAGCCATAAAGAAGAGGAAGAATTTCAAGGAATATTACAAAGGAACACAAATAAATATGTATGACTTTATACATGGGCATCTTGTGGAAGAAGAACTGAGGAACAGCCCAAAGGATTTAGGCTTTGTAACGTTCTGTATTAGCACTTGGAAGGGCATTGAGATGATGAAAGAAGAAGTGCCCAATGGAAGACTTGTGGACTTTGTAGAGGCTTCAGCAGCGTTTCCTGCATTCCCAGCAAAAGAGATAGATGGGAAGAAGTACATAGATGGTGGTGCTTGGGATAATTGTCCAATTAATTTATTCGCTAGAAATGGATATAGAAAGATGGTTGTTATTAGAACAGGCACAAAAGATTTAAAGAGAGATATAGAAAGAAAAAATTTAAAACTTCTATGTGTTGTGCCAAAAGTAGAATTAGGCAAGACAATGGAGTTTGATGCTGGTATAATAGAAAGAGATATAAAACTTGGATACGAAGATGCCAAGAGTATCATAGATAAACAAGGCATTTTATTTGAAAGATAGGGGTGAAAGATGAAGAATAAGATATTACTTTTGGACTCGAATAGTTTGTTGCATAGAGCTTATCATGCACTTCCACCAATGAGAACCACTAATGGATTGTGCACTGGTGCAATCTATGGATTCTTATCTATTCTTTTAAAGCTTATTAAAGAACAAAAACCAACACATATTGCAGCTGCATTTGATGTGCATGGTGGAACTTTTAGAAATGATTTATATGCAGATTACAAAGCAAATAGATCTCCAATGGATGAAGACTTGCATATGCAAATAGCACCTCTTAAGAATCTTCTTAAGGATATGGGTATTAATGTTGTAACAATGCAAGGATTTGAAGGAGATGATATTTTAGGAACATTATCTAGAAAGTTTGATTCAGAAAACATAATCGTTACTGGAGATAGAGATATGTTTCAACTTGCAACTGCAAATACAAAGATATTCTGGACGAAGAAAGGTGTAACAGATATTGAGATAGTAGATTTAGACTATCTTGCAAATATGGGCTTTACACCAGATTCATATATAGACTACAAAGCATTACATGGAGACTCTTCAGACAACATTCCTGGTGTTGCTGGTATTGGTGAAAAGGGTGCAAAGAAACTCTTAGAGACATATGGCAGTATACAAGGAATTAAAGACAACTTGGATAAAATCCAAGGAAGAGAAGGAAATGCACTTAGAGCAGGCATAGATCAATTGCCTTTATGGAGAAAACTTTGTGAGATTAGAACAGATGCTCCAATAAATGTTGAATTAGAAGATATAGCATTTAATCCTGTGTATAGTGTAGATGCTAAGAAAGATCTTCTTGAGATGGAAATGCAATCTCTTGTTAAGAGAATGGACTTTGAGAAAGGTGCAGACGATTTAATACTTGAGAATAATGCTGAAACTGTAGAAATCTCAGATGAGAATGATATTAATAAAATTCTAAAGGATGCAAAGGAAGTTGCACTATACATTTCTTCAGATACAATACACTTTGCCGTGGATGATAAGAAAGAGTATGTAATAGTTTGTACAACAGACTTATTCTCATTTGGGTTAACCTTTGATAGTGCTTTAGACATTATTAAAGATGCAGTTAAAGAAAAGGAACTTGTTTGCTATGATTTCAAATCATTAGCAAAACAATATGATATTTCCCCTAAAAAGTTCACAGATGTCATGATAGCAGCGCACCTCTCAAAGGGCAGTGCAACAATGAAAGGTGTAGATATCTTATGTGAGATAGAAAAGCTTAATACAAGTGCATCTAGTTTGCTTATTCTAAAGAATAAATACATTACAGATTTAACTTCCAAAGGAATGCTTAAATTATTAGAAGATGTAGAAGAACCATTATCTGTTGTTTTAATGAAGATGGAACAACGTGGTATTTGTGTTTCTGAAAGTGTTTTAACAGATCTTGAAAAGAAATATACACAAAAGATTGCAGACTTAGAAAAAGAGATTTACAAGTTAGCAGACTGTGAGTTTAACATTTCATCTCCAAAACAAATGGGTGAAGTTTTATTTGATAAAATGAAGCTAGCTCCTGGAAAGAAAACAAAGACAGGTTATTCTGTTTCAGAAGAAGTTCTTACAGAACTTTCTGGGATGCATCCAGTTGTAGATAAGATATTAGAGTACAGACATTATACAAAACTTAATTCAACATATGTTGTTGGTCTCAAGCCTTTAATTAGAGCAGGAAAGATTCATACTGAGTTTAACCAATGCATAACAGCAACAGGAAGACTTAGCTCAACCAATCCAAACCTACAAAATATTCCAGTTAAAGGACAAGATGCAAAAGATATAAAGAGTGCTTTTTCTGCAAGCAAAGGTAATGTACTTGTTTCTGCAGACTATTCACAAATTGAGCTTAGAATACTTGCTCATTTTAGTGAGGATGAAGACCTCATAGATGCATACACAACATCTAAAGATGTTCATGCTGCAACAGCTGCAAATATTTATGGTGTAGACATTAATGATGTAACATCAGATATGAGAAGAGTTGCAAAGGCTGTTAACTTTGGAATTGTATATGGCATTAGTGGATTTGGACTTTCTCAAAATATTAATATTTCAAGATCCGAAGCCACAATGTTCATAGAGCAATACTTCGAGAAACATCCAAAAGTAAAGGCATATTTAGATGGCCTTAAAGAAACAACAAGGGAGAAAGAATATAGCGAGACATTGCTTGGCAGAAGAAGAGCAATGCATGATATAAATGCTTCTGCATATATAGTAAAGAGTGCAGCAGAAAGAATGGCGCTTAATACACCTTTGCAAGGAACAGCAGCAGATATTATAAAGATAGCCATGATAAAGGTTGAAGATAGACTCAAGAATATGAAGTCTAAGATGATTCTTCAAATACATGATGAACTTATAATAGACACAGCAGAAGATGAAGTGGAAGCAGTTAAGCAATTACTTGTTGAAGAAATGAGTAATGCTGTTAAGTTGAGAGTACCTCTAGAGGTTTCTATTGAGACTGGATATAAGTGGAGTGATATAGACTAATGAAGGTTGCAATAATTGGTGGAATAGGAAGTGGCAAGAGTGCAGTGTTATCTAGGTTTAAAGAACTTGGATATACTACTTTATCCGCAGATGAGATTAATGCACAAATGCTTAAAGATCCAGAATATCAAGCAAAGCTTGAAGAATTGTTTCCAGGAGTCGTTGTAAACGGCGTAGTTAATAAGAAAGAGTTATCCCAAAGGGTTTTTAACAATCCATATGAACTTGCCAAATTAAACCATTTAGCGCATCCAGAAATATGCAAGAGAATGAAAGAAGAGACAGCTGATCCAGTTATTATAGAAGTGCCTCTTATTTTTGAAAGCAATACACAAGATATGTTTGATGAAATCATTCTAGTTACAGCAAAAAAGAAAATAAGACTAGAAAGATTAGAAGGTCGTGGCGTTGAGAAAAAGAGAGCCAAACTCATCATGTGGAATCAAGTCTCAGATAGAAAATTAAGAAAGATTGCCACGAAAGAAATAGACAATTCATTTGGACTAGACGAGTTAAACCAAGCGGTTGACAAAGTCATTGGGGAAATATTTAATAAATAAACAAATGCGAGCATGGCGGAATTGGCAGACGCGCTAGATTCAGGTTCTAGTGGGAGTTATCCCGGTGAAGGTTCAAATCCTTTTGCTCGCACCACAGGGGGATATTATGTGTTTATTAGGTAAAGCACTTTTTGAATTCACTTTTAAGAGAAGCCAAGCAGAATTTAAAGATGATAGTAAAATGGCAGAAAAGCTTATGGGAAAGAAGTTCCCTCTGCTTTGTGAAAACACAGAAAAGTGCAAAGAATTATTACTTGCAATACCACATGAAGAAGTTGAAATAAAGTCAGCAGATGGACTTACTCTAAAAGGTTGGTTCTTTAATGCTAATAGTAATAATACTATTATTTTTGTTCACGGGTATAATTAGATCGGAAGAGCGTCGTGTAGGGAA
>CAMZEU010000038.1 GCA_947305865.1 uncultured Clostridia bacterium | reverse complement strand
AAGATGAACTTCAACTGTTGGAATTTGAACAGCTTTTAATGCATCTAAAATTGCTATGGATGTATGTGTATATGCACCTGCATTAATTATGATACCTTCGTACTTCTGATATGCCTCTTGAATGTATTCAACTATCTTGCCTTCATAGTTGGATTGTACACATGTTACATCTAAACCCATTCTGCTAGATTCAGTTTTAATGTAAAACATTAAATCTTGATAAGATTGCTTACCATATATCTCTTTTTCACGAATCCCTAACATGTTGAGGTTAACACCATTAATTACAAGTATCTTTTTCATAATACACTCCTAATCCTTTCTAATGTTCTTTCTATATTGCCATCACAGAATATCTGTGCATCTTTGGATTTTAGATAGATTGGCATACGTCTATCAAACATAACTCTTAAGTCCATAGATAGAGATAATGGCCTTCCATCTGTTTCTAACGTTTCAACAGGTCTGTCTACAAAGATAACAAAACCATTATGTCTTATATTTCTTCTGTTGTCTACGTTTAGAGGAACTCCTCCACCTGTAGATATTACTTGGTTAAACTTTGCAGACACTTCTGCAATGACATTAATTTCAAGTTGTCTAAAGTACTCTTCACCTTTCTCTTCAAAGATCTTTGGGATACTCATGCCTTCTCTCTTTACTATCTCGTCATCTGTATCTACAAACTCTTTTCCAAGCTCTTTTGCAATAGCTCTACCAAAGGTAGTTTTACCAGATCCTGGCATTCCAATGAATACAATGTTTCTCTTTCTTTTATACAATTCATTTAATACTCTGTCAGATAAACTCTCATCAGATTCCTCACCTGTGAATATATCTCTTGCTACTCTTGCTTGTTCTACAAGCATTCCAAGGCCATTAGCCCTATTAATTCCCAACTCCTCTGCTTTAAGCAATAGAGTGGTTCTTAGTGGGTTATAGATAGCATCAAAAACACCTTTAACAGATGGCATCTTCTCGAGGTCAATAGGTGTTGGTTCAGTATTTGGATACATTCCGACTGGGGTGGCATTTATGATTACATCTATGTCCTTAATATCATAGATATTATTGTAGTTAATATCTCCAATTCTGCTAACAACAATTATCTCCCTGGCTTCATCTTTTAATGCATAACTTGCCATGTGAGATGTACCACCACTTCCAAGTATTGCTACCTTCTTGCCTTTGACTTCTATGCCAGCTTGTTTAAGTGCATATCTTATACCATAAATGTCTGTGTTATATCCGTACCACTCTCCATCTTTCTTAACAACAGTATTAACTGCTCCCATCTCTAATGCTTCTTTAGAAACATGATTTAAAAGTGGTATGATATCCCTTTTATAAGGGATAGTTACATTGAAACCATCATAATCTGTGGTCTTTAAGAAATTCTCCAAAGCCTCAACATTTCTTAATTCTTCAACACGATAATCTAGCCCAAAGAAAGAATGTATCTCTGGAGAAAAAGTGTGTGGCAATGATTGGCCTATTAAGCAAAATTTCTTATCTGACATTATATTTCCTCGTATGCTCCTAAGAATGTAAATCTATCACAAGTGTTGTCTAATTCTGCAATCAAGTTCTTCACTTCTGGTCTCTTAATATCTGCATCAAAGTCAAAATAGAAGTTGAATTCAAATGCTGAATTCGCAACTGGTCTAGACTCTAACTTTGTTAAGTTTAATCCTAATGTGGAGAAACTATTTAACAGCTTGTTTAGACTGCCTGGCTCATGTGCTAAATTGCATGTAATACTAATCTTATTTGCACCTTCAAAAATTTTCAAATTTTTGGATATAGCAATGAATCTTGTATAGTTGTTTTCGTTATCTTGGATATTTGACTCTAAAATATTGAGACCATATATCCCTGCGCATTCGTGTGAAGATACACATGCGACATCTGTTCTATCTGATTCCATAACTGTCTTTGCAGCTATAGCTGTATTGTTAACTATTGTTATTTTTGCATTAGCAAATTGTTTTAAGAATTTAGAACATTGCCCAATTGCTTGTTCGTGTGAGAATATTTCTTTTATCTCTCCTAAGCGAGTTCCCTTCTTAGCAAGGAAATAATGTTGTATACGAATCTTAGCACTTCTAACAATATAACAGTGATGTTGGCTAATTAAATCATATACGCCATTAACAGAACCAACCGAACTATTTTCAATAGGAAGAACACCAAACTTACAAAGTCCTTTTTCTACAGCATTGAATACTGCATCCCAATCTTTAAAGAACATAGTATTTGGAATTTCAATCATTCTATCTGCTGCTATTTGTGAATATGCTCCTGGAACTCCTTGACATCCAACTGTTGCATCTATTGGGAATAAAGGTGTGCCTTCTTTTAATGCATTTTCAATTAAAGTCTTTGTTTCGGATTCCATGCTCATTAATCTGGATTGATATGCTTTGGATGTACTAAACAAAGTTTCATATACTTGCTTGCCATATAATTTGATATCATCTGGCATACCTGCAGTAACTCTACTAATAATCTCTTTTTCACGAGTTGTGTTTATAAGGTTGATCTTCTCCATTTCTTTAATCATACCAATCTCACGAGCTACTTCCATTCTTTCTGTATATAGCTTTGCTATTTCGTCATCGATCACGTCAATTTTTCCTCTTAAGTCTTCTAATTTCATTGCTGTCTCCTATTTATCTAAAATTGCGTCTAATAATGCTAATGCTACGGCAGATTCAACTACAGGTACTGCTCTTGGAACTATGCAAGCATCATGTCTACCTTCAATATTTATTTGTTTTATTTCTTTTGTTGTTAAATCTACACTCTGTTGTGTTTTTGAAATACTTGGTGTTGGTCGAAAGGCAACTCTAAGTAAAATTGGCTCTCCATTAGAAATTCCACCATTTATTCCACCTGCATTATTTGTTAATAATGTTACTTCTCCGTTTTCTACTGCAAATTGGTCATTGGCTTCGCTTCCAAACTTGTTTGCAATATCAAATCCTGCACCAAATTCAACACCCTTTACTGCTGGAATTGCATATATAGATTGGGATATCCTTCCCTCTAATCCTTCAAAGAGTGCATCTCCCACTCCTTTCTTCATATTAAGAACAACACATTCTATAATTCCACCAACACTATCTCCAAGTTCTCTAACCTTTAAGATAGCATCTGTCCATATATTTGCTCTTTCTTGACTTTCTATATTATATATAGAATATGTTTGAGATTTCTCTAAGTTTTCTTTTGAAATTCCGTCTGCATATCCTTTTGCTTTAATTCCTGCTATAGAAGAAACATATGCGTATATTTTAATACCTTCTTTTTCTAGTACTTGCTTTGCAATACCACCAGCTATACAAAGAGCTGCTGTCATACGTCCAGAATACTTACCACTTCCAGGAATAGGTACTGGAGAATTGTTTTTAAGATATGCACTATAATCTGCATGAGATGGTCTTGGCATATTCTTTATGGATTCGTAATCTTTGGAACGAATATCTGTATTTACTATTCTTGCATGAATCTCGTTTCCATCTGTTACTCCATTCTCTATTCCAGAAAGAATTTCAACCTTATCTTCTTCGTTTCTTCTTGTAGACCAAGCATTATTAGAAGCCTTTCTTCTATCTACTAGTTTTTGAACTTCTTCTTCGCTAATTCTTATACCTCTAGGTATACCTAACAAGTTTACACCTATTTCTGGAGCATGAGATTCTCCGTATATTTTTACTTGTATATTCTTAAACGCTGAGTACATCTACATTTCCTCCTACGCTCTTTAAGTCTTCAAAGAATCTTGGATAAGACTTGGAAACACATTCTGCATTAACTAGTGTTGTACTCTCATCTAAGCATACTGCAGCTATAGCTGCACTCATGGCCATTCTATGATCATCTGGAAGGACTATTTCCTTTCCACCAACCATTTTGCCACCATGAATTGTTAGCGTTGAACCATCTGTCTCACTATTTATACCAAATTGTGATAACAATTTAATGGTTTCACTTAATCTATCTGATTCCTTAACTTTTAATCTGTCTACGTTAGTAATGGTGCTATCTCCTTCTGCATTCGCTAAGAGAATGGAAATAATTGGTACTAAATCTGGATAATTCTTGGCATCAAAAGTTATTCCGTGTAATTTAGACTCGCTTAAGGTGTACACATTTTTGCTGTATTCAATATTTCCACCAGCACTTCTTATAACATTTATTATTTGCTTGTCTCCTTGTGTAGAAGTCTTCTCTACTCCAAGAACACTTATCTTTCCGTTTAATGCGCCCAGTACTGCAAAGAATGCTGCACTAGACCAATCTCCGTTAACTTCTATGTTGTTAACTTTGTTTCTGTCTGGGAATATAATCCAAGTTTGTCCTTTGCTCTCTATTCTAATTCCAGACATCTTCATTACTTTTCCGGTTAGTTTTATATAGTCCTTAGACGCAATGTTTCCTGTGATGGTTATTTTTGTTGTTTTCTTTAATGCCCCAGCACCTAACATAAGACCTGTTGCATATTGGGAGCTAACCTTTGCACTAACTTCAATATTGTCTGAAGTTACTTTGCCAGACATTGTGAAAGGAAGTTTAGAGCTTGTGAATGTTATTCCATTTTTGATTAGTGTTTCTATTAAATCATCTAGCGGTCTTTCTCTAAGTCTTGCAGATCCATCCATATGAACTGTAATACCAAGCATTGCACAAATACAAAGCATGAATCTTAATGTGGAACCACTGGACTCTGCAAACATTGTTGCTTCCTTTGTGTTTTTGTTTATAGGAGTTACCAAAATAGTGTTGCCATTAACAGTAATGGTTGAACCTAGAGCTTCTAAACATCTCTTGGTTACAAGTACATCATCTCCGCTAAGGTCTCCCGTTATTGTTTTTGCACTATCTCCTAGTGCTGCACAAATTAATGCTCTATGCATCTCAGACTTGGATGATGGTATTACGACGCTGCCACTTATTCTAGACTTACTAACCTTTACTATCATTTTGTTAAATACTCCTCTAATTCTTTTATGCTAACTGTTCTTATTACACATTTGCCTAAGTCCTCAATATCTACAAATGAAATATCTCCATCTGCATGCATTTTCTTATCCATCTGGATGTTATTGATTAGGCTTTTGATATCATGGTTTATAGTGTAATCCATATCATATTTCTTGCAGATTTCTACTGCATCTAAATATGCTTGTTTTTTCAATTTACCACACTTTACAGATGCATTTGCTACACATAAAGTCCCTTTTGTAACAGCAAGACCGTGTGGTATTGTATAGTTAGATTGCCTTTCAATTGCGTGTCCTAGAGTATGTCCAAGGTTTAATAATTTTCTTAATCCAGACTCCTTTTCATCCTTTGCAACTATATCTAATTTATAGTCTACACAGCGTGTTACAAAGTCTAAAAGTGTGGCATCATCTAGTCCATTTTTTAGCATTGATAATGTATCTTTTCCAATTAGGAAAGCGTACTTTATTCCTTCTCCTAAGCCGTTTTGGAACTCTTCTTTTGGTAATGTTTTAAGAGTTCCAAGATCTATTAAAACAGCGCTTGGTTGATGGAATGCGCCTATTAAATTCTTGCCTTGAGGAAGGTCAAAGCCTGTCTTTCCGCCAATGGATGAATCTATGCAAGCAAGCAGAGTTGTTGGGATTTGGATAACCTTTATACCTCTCATATATGTTGCTGCAACAAAGCCTGCAAGGTCTCCAACAACACCACCACCAAGAGCAATTATTACATCTTCTCTTGTTAGTTTCATATCTGCAACAAAGTTAATCATTGCCTCATATGTTTTTATATTCTTGTGTTGTTCTCCAGCTTCCATTACAAATGCATATGCGTTAATTCCTGCATTCTTAAGAGATGCGGATATATCTGCTTCGTAGAGCATAAAGACATTGTTATCTGTAATAATAACTGCCTTTGTACACTTTGGAGCAACTTTTTTTAAGTATTTTGCAACTTCAAATCTTACTCCGTTTTTAATAATAACATTATTTTTGGCCATTTTTTCTCCTTGCAACTAGCAATGCATCTGCTTCTGCTTTAATCTTGGTTCCTTCTTCTAATAAAGAATGGAGCTTATCTTCATCATTGTTCTTTATTGCTTCTTTGTATTCTTCTAAGTGCTTTTGCAAATCTTCTATAGCAACAACCAAGTTGTCCTTGTTATCTAAGAATAATTCGGTCCATAGATCTGCGTTTAACTTTGCAACTCTTGTCATATCTCTAAAACTACCTGCAGAATATCCTGCATATACTTTAGAGAGTGGATTCTTTACATATGATGAAGATACTACATGAGCAAGTTGGGATGTATATGCAATAATCTTGTCATGCTCCTCTGCTGTAGAGATTTGTAATCCTTCTGCACCTAGTGAAATGAAGTAATCTTTTAACATAGTTAAAGATCTCATATCTGGATGTACTGGGACAACAATAATGAATGCGTGTTCATATAGTCCAACCATAGAGTGTTCAATACCACTAAATTCTCTTCCTGCCATTGGATGAACTCCGGCAAAATGTAAATCTGGGTATTTTTCAAGCAATTCATTCATCTTGTCTATTACTTGTCTCTTAATACCACAAGTATCTATGATAATTGTGCCCTTCTTTAACTTTGGACAGATTTCTTCCATTTTTTCCATAGTTAATTCTGGAGACAATGCAATAATAACCATATCAGATTGAGAGAGACTTTCATCTGTTCCTCTTTCTGTTATAGCATTCATTAATTCTGCTTTTAATAAAACGGATTCGGATATATCAAAGCCATAAACAGTATGTTCTGTTTTTGCTAGTGTAGCTCTTCCTATGGAACCACCGATAAGTCCTAATCCTATGATAGAAATTTTCATATTATCCTCTTACTTTATTTACTACTGGAAGCATTACATCTATAGCCTTTACAACTTCATCAAATTGCTCTGGTCTTAAAGATTGTGCACCATCACATAATGCATGTGGTGGATCATTGTGTACTTCAATAATTAATCCGTCTGCACCTGCACCAACTGCTGCAAGAGACATTGGTCTTACTAAACGGGAAATACCAGATGCATGGCTTGGATCTACTATAATTGGTAAGTGTGTCTTTTCTTTCATAAGTGGTATAGCAGACAGGTCTAGTGTATTTCTTGTGTAAGTTTCATAAGTTCTTATTCCTCTTTCGCATAAAATAACTTTGTTATTTCCACCTGCCATAATGTATTCAGCACTCATTAACCATTCTTCCATAGTGGCAGCTAATCCTCTCTTTAAGAGAACTGGTTTATTTACTTTTCCAACTGCCTTGAGAAGATCAAAGTTTTGCATGTTTCTAGCACCAATTTGGATGATGTCTACATCTGCAAACTCGTCTAAATATTTTTCATTCATTAACTCGGTAATAATTGGCATTCCTGTTTCTTCTTTTACTTTCTTTAGGATTTCAAGGCCATCTAATCCTAATCCCTGGAATGCATATGGAGAAGTACGTGGCTTAAATGCACCACCTCTTAAGATTGTTGCACCACTCTCTCTAACTGCTTTTGCAATGGCTGTAACTTGCTTTTCACTTTCTACAGAACATGGTCCAGCAATTATTTGGAAATGGTTCCCACCAATCTTATATCCACAAACATCTATAATTGTGTCTTCTGGATGGAATTTTCTATTTGCCTTTTTATAAGGTTCAGAAATTCTTGTAACATTTTCAACGATGTCTAAGGATTTAACTAAGTCTATATCTACCTTAGATGTGTCTCCAACTAAACCTACAACAGTACTATGTTCACCTTCTGAAATGTCTGCTTGAAGACCTAAATCCTTAATCCATAACAATAAATTGTTAAGTTGCTTTTTGTCTTGATTTCTCTTAATTGTGATAATCATATCTATATCCTTCCTTTTGTTATTACCAGTTTATGAATAAAAACGCACCGGTGTGTTTCCGATGCGCTCAATTTCTTTCTATCCTTCTAGCATTATGATATCAATTATTTTACTGCACCGGAAAAAGGCTTCTTAAAAAAGTAGCCGTAATATCCATAGAAGTAAAACTTATTTGTTAACATCATAACTATCTCCTAGTGCATACATTTTATTATTCATCGTGTAATTAGTCAACATTTTTCTATAAAAGAAAAAGATGAGGCCGAGCAAAGTCTCATCTCTTTCCACAAAGGAGGGTATCAACTATGAAAATGTAAACAATCAAGTTGTTGAGTTATGGAGTAGCGTCAAAACCAACCGTAAACGAAAGGGATGGGCTATTTAGCTAGTCTCAACACCACTCGCATCAACTACAACTATAGTTTATCAGAGGCTATGTTTCAAAAATGGAACATCGGATAAAAATTTTTTAAAAATAAAAAATACGGGATATAATCCCGTAAATTCTTTTCCTTTTTTTATCATAAGTTATTTGGACATATCTTTTATGCTCTTTAGAACCATAGCAACTGGATCTACTTCAGGAGGAAGTTCGTCTACGCCTTCTTCTTTTTTAATCTCTTGAACCTGCTCTTTAAGCTTTTCTATTTCGTTCTGCTTTTTTTCTTCTTTCTTCTCTGTTTTTAACATACTATTTAAGGCGCTTTCCAAATCTGCAAAAACGTCATCTGATGTCTCGTTGTTGAGTAAAGATTTAAAAATGTCGTTGAATTCCATAATTTCCCCTAATGGTAATTATACTCCTTTGTACACCTTTTTGCAAAAAATTCTATTTTGCCATTTTTTGAAATAATTCTTTATAACATATGACTTGTATGTTATAATGATTGAAATTATGTTTGTGGAGGCACATATGTTTATTACGTTTGAAGGAACTGAAGGTGTAGGAAAATCTGTTCAAATCAGGTTTTTGAAAGAATATTTAGAAAGAACAAACCAAAAGGCTTTGTTTTTAAGAGAACCAGGTGGCACAAAAATCTCTGAAAAGATTAGAGATATTATAAGCAATCCAGAACACACCGAAATGTCCTACATAACAGAAGCTCTTCTCTTTGCCTCTGCAAGAGCACAACTTGTTCAAGAAGTTATTAAACCAGCACAAGAAAAAGGTGAACTTATTTTCTGCGATAGATTCGTAGATAGTTCAGTTGCATATCAAGGATATGGCAGAGATTTAGGCCCAGACTTTATATGGAATATAAATAAACCTGCTGTAGACAACTGCATGCCAGACTACACTATCTTCCTTAATCTCCATCCAAAGAATTCATTTAGACACAAAGTCGTTGAAAACGATAGGATGGAGCTTCAAAAGGCTGAATTCTATGAAAAAGTATACAATGGTTTTTTAGATATTGCATCTAATGATGCAAAGAGATATATTTTAATAACACCTTGCCAAGAAAAGGAAGAGACACATCAAAAAATACTCAATGCTTTAAGAGAAAGAGGAATAATTAAGTGAGCGAAGAATTACTATTTTCAAATGCACTAAAAAGCTCTAAAGCTTTTAACCTTATCAAGAACGACTTCAGTTTAGGTCTTGGTAATGCTTATCTTATCATCTCTCAAGATGATGAGGCTGTTCAATCTTTCTTTAGATTAATTGCTTGTGCTGTATTCTGCGACCAACATCATAGTGCTTGTCTGGAATGTGATACCTGTTTACAAGTATTGCACTACAACCATCCAGATGCAAAATTCTTCAACCAAGAGAAGAACACTATTAAAGCAGAATCCATGAGATATTTCTTAGAAGAATCTCGCAAGGCACCAGTAAACCTCAAGAATGAGAAAGAACCTCACTTATTAATCTTTATAGAAAGATTAGACCTTAGCTCGGAGAAAGTTATGAACTTCCTTCTAAAGTCCTTAGAAGAGCCACCAGCGGGCGTTTCCTTCTTCCTTGGAACTGCAAATGAAAGTGGTGTTTTGGAAACTATTAAATCTAGATGTAGAAAAGTATATTTAGACATATTTACAGACGATGTAATTCTAGAAGAATTAAAATCTCTAAATGTACCAGAAGAAAGTGCTGAAATAGCTGTTGCTTGTGCAGATGGACAACTAGGTAAAGCAAGACGTATTGCTATGGATGAGGATTATGCTAAGTCTTATAAATTGGTTGTAGACCTTCTCACAAACATGAAAAAGAGTTCAGATGTTATTTTCTATAGTAACATTTTCGAAAAACGCATGGATAATAACATGGAATTATTAAACATTATGAGCATCTTGCTTAGAAATGTTACAGTATACAACACAGATCCATTTATGCTAAGAGATGGACCTATTAAAGAAGACATTAAGAAGATTGCTGCCACCTTCTCTGTATCTGCTGCTGAGCATTCAATCTTGGCAATTAATGATGCAAAGAAGAAATTATATGCACCAGCATGTAATCCGCAAGCCATTGCAGATTATCTTCTTTTCTCGATATTGGAGGCAAAACATATATGGCGATAATTATTGGAGTTAAGTTTAGAACAGCTCAAAAGATATATTACTTCGATCCAGATGGTGTTCTTTTTGATGAGCACGACAATGTTATAGTTGAAACTATACATGGTGTAGAATTTGGCGAAGTTGTAGTACCAAACAAAGATATTCCAGACGAAGAACTCGTTGCACCACTTAAAAAGATTATTAGAAAGGCAACGGATTCTGATAAGTCAAAGAATGAACAAAACCTTAAAGATAAAGATGAAGCAATAGAAACTATCAAGCAAAAAGCCGAAGGCTTAGGCTTAGATATGAAGATTGTAGATGCTCAATTCACATTTGATAGACACAAGCTCATATACTTCTTCACTGCTCCTGGAAGAATAGACTTCAGAGAACTAGTTAAAATCTTAGCAGGAATATATAAGACACGTATTGAACTTAGACAAATTTATGAAAGAGATGATGTCAAACTTCGTGGTTCATTTGGACCTTGTGGAAGAGAATGTTGCTGCGCATCTTTCATGCCAGACTTTGCAAAAGTTTCTATTAAGATGGCTAAGATACAAGGACTTTCGCTTAATCCACAAAAAATTAGTGGTGTATGTGGAAGATTAATGTGTTGCTTGAAGTTTGAAAACGATTATTACAACGAAGTATTTAAACTTATGCCAAAGGTTGGAAGTACAGTACAAACTCCAGATGGAGAAGGCACTGTAATATCCAATGATATTCTTAAAAAGATTAGCAGCATTAAAGTAGAAACAAAAGACGGAGATTTTGATATTAAACAATACAATCTCGAAGACCTTGGAATTAAAGAGAAACAAACTATTGAAGAATCTGCTGGTGATGATTCAGATGTCATTCCACCAAATGGTGATTCATACGATTGATAAATAGAAAATAACGAAATATAATACGTAGGTATTAAAAATAAGAGGTTTTATATGGCAGACCAACAATTTGTAAAAGAAATAGCAGATATGACCAAAGATTTCCCACAATGGTACACAGACGTGGTTCTTAAAACAGAACTCGTAGACTATGGCCCAGTAAAAGGAACAATGGTTATTCGTCCATACGGATATGAGATTTGGGAAAACATTCAAAAAGAAATGGATGCTCGTTTTAAAGCAACAGGACACAAGAATGCATACTTCCCTCTCTTTATCCCATATAGTTTCCTTACAAAGGAAGCAGAACACGTAGAAGGCTTTGCACCAGAAGTTGCAGTAGTTACACATGCAGGTGGAGAAAAATTAGAAGAACCTTTAGTAGTTCGTCCTACATCTGAAACAATCATTATCAATATGTACTCAAAATGGGTTCAATCTTATAGGGATCTCCCACTTCTTATTAACCAATGGTGTAACGTTGTTAGATGGGAAAAGACAACACGTCCATTCCTTAGAACTTCTGAATTCCTTTGGCAAGAAGGACACACATTACATAGAACAGAAGAAGATGCACAAGAAGAAGCATTAAAAATGCTCGGTGTATATGTTGAGTTCATGAAGAATGTTCTTGCTATAGATGTATTATCTGGAACAAAGACACCTAAAGAAAGATTTGCAGGTGCTGTAGATACATATTCTATGGAAGCAATGATGTTAGATGGTAAAGCTTTACAATCTGGAACATCCCATTATCTTGGTCAAAACTTCTCTTCATCCTTTGAAGTTAAGTTCCTAGATAGTGATGGACAATTAAAGAATCCATACCAAACAAGCTGGGGTACAAGCACTAGATTAATAGGTGCCATGATCATGGCTCATGGAGATCAACGCGGATTAAGACTTCCACCTAAAGTTGCACCAATTCAAGTGGTTATCATACCAATTGCAGCACATAAAGGTGGTGTTATGGAAAAAGCAACCGAAATTAAGGATGCATTAACCAAGGCTGGAATTCGTACATTTATAGACGATTCAGAGCAATCTACAGGTTGGAAATTCAACCAATGGGAAATGAAAGGTGTACCAGTTCGTTTAGAGATTGGACCAAGAGATATAGAGAACGGACAAGCAATGCTTGCAAGAAGAGATACTCACGAAAAGTTTGCTATGCCAATTGCAGAGCTTGAGACCGCTATCCCTGCTCTCTTAGACAATATTACAGAGACAATGTTTAAGCAATCCTCAGAGCACTTATATGCCAATATAGTACGTTGCAGCAATATGGATGAATTCAAGGCCGCTGTAGACAATGGCAAGTTTGTAGAGACTATGTGGTGTGGTGATGAAGAATGTGAGAACAAGATCAAGGAATTAACTGCTGCTTCTTCAAGAGTAATGCCATTTGACCAAACCCCATGTGGAGACAAGTGTGTATACTGTGGAAGAAAAGGTATTAAACGTATCTACTTCGCAAAAGCATATTAATACTAAAAACACTATATAAAAATATCGAGGACTATTCGTAAGAACGGCCCTCGATTTTATTATTACATAATAACTTAATTATGCTGCATCTGCTCCTTTCCACAATGCTTCGTCTGAAACATTTGTATTGGT
>CAMZEU010000037.1 GCA_947305865.1 uncultured Clostridia bacterium | reverse complement strand
TGGGGTCCAAAGGAAGTTCTTGTAAACGATAAAGGTCAAGTAACAGGAATTATCTTCAAGAAGTGCTTAAGAACAATTGATCCAGAAACAGGTAAGTTCTCACCTGCATATGACGAGAATGAGACAATGGAAGTTAAAGCAGACAAGATCGTATTCGCAATTGGTCAAGCAATCGAATGGGGCAAATTACTTGAAGGAACAAAAGTTAAGTTCTGGCATGGTAACTATCCAGTTGCAGACAAATTCACATATCAAACAGATGATCCAGATATCTTCGTTGGTGGTGATGTTTACACAGGTCCTAAGTTTGTTATTGATGCTATTGCAGCAGGTCACGAAGCAGCAGAAAGCTTACATCGTCATGTACGTCCAAATGCACATCCAACAATTGGTAGAAACAGAAGACAATATACTCCATTAAATAAGGATGATATTACATTCCCAGACTATGATAAAGCTGGAAGACAAGAAGCAGGTATGGATTCATCCATAGACCATAAGAATTCATTCAAAGATGCACACTTAACATTAACAGAAGAGCAAGTTAAGATTGAAACATCTCGTTGCTTATCTTGTGGTGCTTCATATGTAGATCCAAACAAGTGTATTGGTTGTGGACTCTGTACAACAAAGTGTCAATTCGATGCAATTCACCTCTATAGAGATCATCCAGAATGCACAGATATGAGAAATGGTGACGATAAGGTCTTAGCATTACTCAAGTATGCAACAAAGCGTGCATTCAAGATTGTAGCAAATAGTGGTTCTGAAGAAGCAAAAGAAATGGCAAAGAAACGTAAAGCTTATAAGAAAGCAAAGAAAGAAGAAAAGAAGGCAGCAAAATAAGATATGCACGAATTAGGAATCGTAATGCAAGTTATCGAACAAGTAGATAATGTTGCAGCAGAAAGTAAAATAGAAAAAGTCACCAAAATCATTATGGAAATAGGTGAAGTATCTTCCGTAATTCCAAATATCTTTACTGATGCTTTCGAATGGGCTAAGAAAAAATCTAATTACTTAAAAGACTCAGAATTAGAATTAATAATTCTAAAAGGCATCACTTATTGCAGAGATTGTAAGAAAACTTATGATACTGTAGAGTATGCAAAGAAATGTCCTTATTGTGGTAGTATGGATACATATTTAGTCACTGGTAATGAGATAAAGATAAAGTCCATAGAAGTAGTATAAAAGTAACTCAATAAAATAAAAATAGCAGCATCGTAGTGGTGCTGCTTTTTTATGTGCTTTAGAATAATTAAATCTTTTCTAATTCTTCTGGATTCTTTTTAGGTTCTCTTAAAACTACTATTTCAGCACCAGGGAATTCCTTATTTAATCTTTTAATAGACTTGGGTGCTTGGCCACCACCAGCATAGAGAATGAAAGATAATTTTTTCTCTTTTAGTTCTGGCATTGCAAGTACTGTATTAATTGGAGGTGTAATTCCACCATTCCAAATAGGTGAACCTATAACAATTTCATCATAAGAAGAGAAGTCCACATTTAAGTCTTGAATCTTCATTTTGTTTTTAATGCCTGCAAGGAATCCGCCTTTCAAAATTAAACTAGGAAAAGATTTAGGAAGATTCTTCTTTGGAACAACCTTAACGATATCATATTCTTTTTCTTTAAGTTTTTCTGCCACCAATTCTCCGTTTCCAGAGTTACTAAAATAAATAAATAATTTTGCCATTGTTATATCTCCTTGCCTAAATAATATCAAAATAAAATAAAAAAACCAAGATTTCTCTTGGTCTGGCGCGCCGTAAGGGAGTCGAACCCCTAACCTTTGGTTCCGTAGACCAACACTCTATCCAATTGAGCTAACGGCGCATATATTATCGTGAAAGCATTATATTGCTTTATCTCGTTTTATGTCAACCTTTTTTAATTATTCCGCATACTTTTTCAGTTACCACTTGCACCTTTTTTTGTTTTGCTGTAACATTGTTCTTATGAGAACAATTAACGCATTAGATATTGAAAAAAGATTAGTAGAAACAATTACAAGGGCTTGCACCATACTTCCAAAAGACGTTAAAGATGCAATAACTTCAGCACAATCCCAAGAAGAATCTCAAAGAGCAAAATTTGCTATGGATGTATTATTACAAAATGCAGATATTGCAGAGAAGGATTCAGTACCAATTTGCCAAGATACAGGTATGGCAGTTTTCTTCGTCGAACTCGGACAGGATGTACATATTAATGGCAGTTTATCTAATGCAATTAATAATGCAGTTTTCAAAGCATATTCAAATGGTCTTAGATCTAGTGTTTTAGATCCATTATCTAGAGAAAACACAAAAGGAAATACACCAGCTATTATTCATTACAATCTAGTAGAAGGAGAAGGCTTAAAAATCTCATTCCTTCCAAAAGGCTTTGGTGCAGAGAACATGACAAAACTATATATGCTCCTTCCATCTGTTGGAAAGAAGGGTGTAGTAGAGGCAGTTGTAGATGCAGCAAAGAGTGCAGGAGCATGTCCTTGTCCTCCATATGTGGTTGGCGTTGGTATTGGTGGAACACCAGAGAAAGCCATTGAAATGGCCAAGCACGGACTTTTAAGAGAAATTGGAAGCATTAATCAAGATAAAGAACTAAATGAATTAGAGGGCGAAATAAAGGCTCGTATTAACGAATTAGGCATAGGTGCTTCTGGATTTGGTGGAAGGATTACTGCTTTAGCAGTACATATTGAGAAATATCCAACACATATTGCAGGTCTTCCTGTTGCAGTTAACTTTGGATGTAATGCTATGAGAAAAGAGGAGGTTGTATTCTAATGAGTGAAGAGATAAGACTTCCTTTAACACAAAAAGATATAGAATCTCTTAATTGTGGAGATGCAGTTTTACTTTCTGGAACAATAATCACGGGAAGAGATAAGGCTGTTAAGAAATTAAAAGAGATTATAGAAAGTGGAGAGAAACTTCCAGTAGACATAAAAGATGAAACCATATTCTATGTTGGCCCAACATTTAAAGATGGCAAAATAACCTCAGCTGGTCCAACAACATCTAAAAGAATGGATGGAATTATAGAACCACTTCTCAACAATGGCTTAAAGGGAATAATTGGCAAAGGCAATGTTTCTAAAAGTGTACAAGATGCCATGAAGAAGAATGGTGCAGTATATTTTGCTGCAATTGGTGGTGCTGGCGCTCTGAGTGCAAAATGTATTCAAAAGGTAGATATAATCTGTTTTGAAGAATATGGCACAGAAGCTGTATACAAGTTCGAATTAGACAAACTTCCTGTCATTGTTGCATACGACACAAAGGGCAATAATATCTACGAATAGTGCAATTTATGCATAAAATATTGCAAATTGCATAAAAAATGAATAAATTATACAAAAATTATTAAAAATATTCAATATTTATACGATTTTCTGTTGACTTTATACGATACGCCGTATATCATATCTTATACATTAAAGAAATTTCGAGGTATGAAATTATGGCAAATGAGATCAAAAAAATTGTTTTAGCATATTCTGGTGGTTTAGACACATCCATTATTATTCCTTGGTTAAAAGAGAACTACAACAATCCAGAAATTATTGCAGTTAGTGCAGATGTAGGACAAGGAACAGAATTAGACGGTTTAGAAGAAAAAGCAATTAAAACTGGCGCAAGCAAACTAATCATATTAGACCTTAAAGAAGAATTCGTACAAAATTACATTTATCCAACTCTTAAAGCAGGTGCAGTATATGAAGATGAGTACTTGCTTGGTACTTCTTTTGCACGTCCTTTAATTGGAAAGAAGCTTGCAGAAATTGCTCTTGCAGAAAAAGCAGATGCAATCTGTCATGGTTGCACAGGAAAGGGTAATGACCAAGTTCGTTTTGAACTTGCAATTAAAGCATTTGCTCCAGATATGAAGATAATTGCTCCTTGGCGTATTTGGAATATTAAGTCTAGGGAAGAAGAAATAGATTACGCAGAAGCACATAATATACCTCTTAAGATAAGTCGTGAAACAAACTATTCCAAAGACAAGAACCTATGGCATCTTTCTCATGAAGGATTAGATTTAGAAGATCCAGCAAATATGCCACAATATGAAAAAGAAGGATTCTTGGAAATGAGTGTTTCTCCAATTCAAGCACCAGACAAACCAACATTCATAACAATTGGTTTTGAAAAGGGTGTACCAGTAACACTAGATGGGAAGAAATTAAATGGTGTAGATATGGTAACAACACTTAACAAGATTGGTGGAGAAAATGGAATAGGACTTGCAGATATAGTAGAGAACAGATTGGTTGGCATGAAGTCTCGTGGACTATATGAAACACCGGGTGGAACAATATTATATAAGGCACACCAAGCACTAGAAACCATAACACTAGATAGAGATACAGCACATTATAAAAAGCTTATTTCAGAGCAATATGCGGAGCTTGTTTACTTTGGAAAGTGGTTCACACCTTTGCGTGAAGGTTTGCAAGCATTTGTAGATAAAGTAGAAGAGAATGTAACAGGTGAAGTTAAGTTAATGTTATACAAAGGAAATATTATCAAAGCTGGATTAACAAGCAAATATTCATTATATAATGAAGACTTCGCAACATTTAATGAAGATGACGTATACAACCAAGCAGATTCAGCAGGCTTCATTAATCTATTTGGTCTATCCATAAAAGTTAAAGCATTAATGGATAAAAAGAATAACGAAGTAGGTATGTAAAAGTACTTATGATAAGGGGGCTTCTCCAATACGGGGAGGCCCTAGGGGATTAAAGATATGGCAAAGATGTGGGCAGGAAGATTTTCAAAGGAAGAGGACAAGGCTGTTAATGATTTTAACAAGTCTATAACCTTTGACAAGAAACTTTACAAAGAAGACATAAAAGGCTCTATGGCACATGCATCTATGTTAGGTGCTTGTTCTATTATTCCTATGCAAGACGTAGAGAAGATATTGCAAGGACTTGAGAGTATCCTAAAAGATTTAGATGAAGGAACTCTTGCAATAGATATGGATGCAGAAGATATTCATATGTTCATAGAAGCAGAACTTACAAAGCGTATTGGAGATGCTGGAAAGAAACTGCATACTGCAAGAAGCAGAAATGACCAAGTTGCTTTGGATATGAATTTATATGTAAAGGGTTCTGTTGAAGAAGTTAAAGAAGAGTTAAAGAATATGATTTCAGTTCTTGTAGATATTGCTGAAGACAATCTAGACACAATCATGCCAGGATATACACATTTACAAAGGGCACAACCAGTTACCTTCGCATACTATATGATGGCTTATGCTAATATGTTTGCAAGGGATATCTCTCGTTTAGAAGATTTAACCATTAGGTTAAAAATGCCACTTGGTTCAGCCGCACTTGCTGGAACAACATATCCAATAGACAGGGAAATGGTTGCTAAAAAATTAGACTTTAGTGATCCTTATGCTAATGCTATGGATGCAGTTAGTGACAGAGACTATGTAATAGAATTTTCATCCGATTTATCTATGATAATGATGCATTTATCCCGTTTTGCAGAAGAAGTAATACTTTGGACATCTACAGAGTTTGGTTATATTGAGTTGGATGATGCATATGCAACAGGATCTAGTATAATGCCACAAAAGAAGAATCCAGACATTGCTGAACTTGTAAGGGGAAAGACTGGAAGGGTATATGGCAATCTAATGAGTATATTAACTGTTATGAAAGGACTTCCACTTGCATATGACAAGGATATGCAAGAAGACAAAGAGGCACTTTTTGATAGTGTAGACACAATAAAAGCATGCTTGCCAATCTTCGCCGCAATGTTAAGCACTTCTACTTTAAAGGTAGAAAATATGAAAAAGGCAGCAGAAAAAGGATTTATAAATGCAACAGACGTAGCAGATTATCTTGCAAAGAAAGGAATGCCATTTAGGGATGCGTATAAATGTTCTGGACAATTAGTTGCAGTATGTATAAACACAAACAACACATTAAACTCGTTACCAATTGAAGAATATAAAAAGATATCTTCATTGTTTGAGAATGATATCTATGAGACTATAGACCTTAAAAATTGCGTAGAAAAAAGAGCATCACAAGGTGGTCCATCTAAGAAGTCTGTGATTCAGCAAATCGAGAAAATAAAAAATATATTTTAGAATTATTTTTTAGGTATTTTGGGGAGGGTATTTGATATACCTTCCTTTTTATTTATAGAAAAAACTAAAAATTCTATTTACTTGTCCCAAAAATTGCCCACATCGCTCTTTAATAATATTTAATATTTTGTTAATATATTAAATAGGAATTACTGAGATGAAAAGGATTGAATTAGACAAATCATTATTTGAAGGTAAAAGAATTGGTATAGCATTATCTGGTGGAAGAGATTCCATGTGCTTACTATATGCATTAATGAATGCAGGAGTAGAGCCATTTGTTATTCATATTGAACACGGCATTCGTGGCGAAGAATCCATAAGAGATATGGAATTTGTAAAAGGCGTTTGTGATACACTTTCTTTGCAACCCCATATTTACAAAGTAGATGCTCCCAAAAGAGCAAAAGAAAAAGGTATTTCTATAGAACAAGCAGCTAGAGAATTAAGATATGAAGTTTTTGATAATCTCCTAGCAAGTAATACTGTAGATAGAATTGCTCTCGCACATCATGCCAATGATCAAGCAGAAACAATCTTAATGAGAATATTAAGAGGAACTGGCATTAAAGGTTTACAAGGGATGTCTGCAGATAATGGTAAATATATTAGACCATTATTAGATTACACTCGTGAAGATATAGATGCATATATCAATGAAAACAAGATTGAGTATGTAGAAGATTCCACAAACTCAGAAGATATTTATACAAGGAATTTCTTAAGACAAGAAATTGCTAGATTAAAAGAAAAGTATCCTAATTTAGAAGAATCATTTGCTAGACTTACAAGAAATGCAAAAGAAACAGAGGATTTTATTTCTCATTATGTTCCAGAAGTTAAAAAAGAAAATGATTACGTTTTTATAAACATTTCGGATTTAGCAGAAAAAACAATTGCTTGCAGACTTATTCAAAACGGTATGAAAGAACTTGGAGTTTTGCAAGATGTTGAAGAAAAGCATATAGATGCTGTTTTAGACTTGGCAAAGAAAGAAAGTGGTGCATATAGAGAATTGTCTCATAATGTAGATGCATATAAAGAAGGGGAACAAATAGTTCTAGCTCCAAGAGAAAAGAGTGAGTATAGAGAATATCCTTTTGAAATAAAAGAGATAGAGAACTATGAATTCACACTTTCAAACGATGTTCCAGACAGCAATGAATTAAGAATTATTCAAGGTAATATTCAAAACCTTTCTAAGACTATTTATATAGATGCAGATAAGCTTGGAAAGGGTGTTCTTGTTAGAACAAGAAAAGATGGAGACTATATCACCAAGTTTGGTGGTGGCACAAAATCTTTGGGAGATTATCTTACAGATAAAAAGATACCACTAAGAGTAAGAAATAAGATTTTAGTTGGAGCAAAAGATAATGAAGTCTTGTTTATCTGTGGGGTAGAGATATCATCAAAGGTAGCAATAGATGAAAACACAAAGAAAGTAATAAAAGTTATTTATAAATAAAAGAGGGTAACTATGGATTATTCAAAGGACATAGCAGAAGTATTAATTACAAAAGAGCAATTAGCAAAACGTGTTGCAGAATTAGGCGCACAGATTAGCAAAGAATATGAAGGCGAGAAATTAACCTTAATATGCATATTAAGAGGAGCATCTGTTTTCTTCGCAGATTTACTTAGACAAATAACAACAGATTGCGAAATAGACTTCATTGCTGTTTCCAGTTATGGTGCTGGCACAACTTCAAGTGGAGAGGTAAAACTTGTAAAAGACCTTTCATCCACAATTGAAGGAGAGCATGTCATCATAGTTGAAGACATTATGGATACTGGTGTAACTCTTAGTTACTTAAAGAGAATGCTTCAAGCAAGAAATCCAAAATCTATAAAGATTTGTGCTTGTATAGACAAACCAGAAAGAAGAAAGGTAGACATCAAAGCAGATTATATTGGTTTTGCTATACCAAACGAATTTATTGTTGGATATGGCTTAGACTATAACGAAAGATATAGAAACTTGCCAGACATTTGTGTATTGGCACCTGAGGTATATAGTGATTAATACAAAACTTAAAAGCCTAGCAGAATATTTTAAAGATTACGCACCACTATATGCAGTTGGTGGGTGTGTAAGAGATTATATTCTTGGTATACCATCTGGAGATATAGATGTATCTTCATCTATTCCTGCAAGTGAAGTTAGGGAAATCCTAAAAGGAACTCCTTTCACTGTGCAAGATAGAGATTTAAGAATGGGTACTATAATAATTACTTCGTTTGGCTTTAAAGCAGAGTATACAACATTTAGAACAGATTCATATTCTGAGGACTCTGGAAAACATAGACCAGATTCCGTTGTATTCACCGAGGATATGAAGGAAGATGCATTAAGAAGAGACTTTGCGTGTAATGCATTATATTATGACATCCTAAAGGATGAAGTAGTAGATTTAGTTGGTGGACAAGAAGATATTAAGAAAAAAGTAGTTAGATGTGTAACAGATCCAAAGGAGGTATTTGAAGCAGACGGCCTTCGTATTTTAAGAATGGCTAGATTTGCAGCCGAACTTGGATTTGATATAGAGAAAGAAACATATAGAGTTGCCAAAGAAAATGTATGGAGAATTAAGGACTTATCTGTAGAAAGAATACTAGTTGAACTAGATAAGATATTCGTTGCAGATACTGCACATGGAAGAAAGTTTGAAGCAGATGGTCTCTTATCTGCATATGCAGGGGATGGCTTAGATGGAAGTAAAGGTATAGAAGGCAAAGATGAAAACGACATCTTTGGTAATGCTCACCTTCACGGATTAAGAATTTTGGATGATATTGGGGCATTAGATATTATTCTTCCAGAACTAACCGAAATGAAAGGATTACAACAATCTCTTAAATGGCACTTATATGACGCCTATGAACATTCATTAGAAGCATTTAGAGTATCTGCGCCAGATATTCGTTGGGCAGCTTTGCTTCATGATATAGGCAAAAAGAAATCTCAAGATAAATATGGAAACATGCATATGCACGCAACAATAGGTGCAGATATTGCACAAGATATTTGTGTAAGATTGCGTTTCCCAAAGACAAGAACAAGGGATATATGTGCATTGATAAGGTCACATATGTACGACTTGGATGAACAAACAGGCGAAGGGAAATTAAAGTGGTTTATCGCAGAAAGGGCTAAGATAATGCCACAGTTATTAGAATTAAGGGCAGCAGATGCTTTTGCTTCTCAAAAAGTAAGACCAGAATTTAGATTGCAAAAAGTTTTTGAGGAGATGAAGGAAAAGGGCGTTCCTATGAGCATAAAGGATCTGAAAGTAAACGGAAGGGATCTCGTGGATATGGAATATCCAGAATGTGAAAGAGGAATGGCTCTTTATGAACTCTGGAGAGATACTGTCATGAACGAATCGTTGAATGACAGAGAGAAAGCTCTGGAGTACTTAAAGAAGAAAATAAATAAGAGAGGATAAAAAATAATATGGGAGCAGTAGGTTATGTATTACTGGCCGTGGCTATAGTACTGATTATAGTCACAATGGTTTTGTTAATCATGCTTTTACGCAAGAAGGATAATAACCAGCAAACGGATAATTCTCTTGTAGTTATTGCTGAACTTAACAAAATCAAAAACGAACTAAGTATTAGTTTCGAGAGATCAAACGTTATGATTAATGGACAAGTTGCAAATCTTTCCACCAATATAAAAGATTTAACGGAAAGATATGACAGATTCATGATGAATATGAATGGACAACTTGAACAAATTCGTAAAGACAACAATGATGCACTTCTTAAGATGAGAGAAGACAACTCCAAAGAAATGGAGAAAATGAGAGAAGTTGTAGACCAAAAATTATCTGAGAACATTGAACAGAAGTTTAATTCATCATTCAAGTTGGTATCAGATAGAATGTCTGAACTTACAAAAGAGTTCCAAGAATTACAAAATCTCCAAACTTCAGTTAAAGACTTAAATAGCATATTTAAGAATGTTAAGACTAGAGGAACCTGGGGTGAAGTATCATTAGACAATCTTTTATCTCAAATTCTTACACCAGACCAATTTGCAAAACAAGTTAGTGTAAAGAAATCCACATCAGATAGAGATAGAGTAGACTTTGCTGTTGTCCTTCCAGGCAAGGGAGACGGAAAGGATAAGACACTTCTTCCAATAGACTCTAAACTTCCTTTAGACAACTATCAAAGACTTGTAGAAGCATCTGCACAGAGCGATGCAGAAGGCGTAGATTTAGCTTTGAAAGCATTGTTGGCTAATATTAAAACGGAAGCGAAATCAATTTCTGAGAAATATATAAACCCTCCAACAACCACAGATTTTGCAATTATGTACTTACCAATTGAAGGATTATATGCAGAAGTTGTTCAACAAACTGGATTGATGGAAGTGTTACAAACAGAATATGGCGTTAACGTTGCAGGTCCATCTACTTTGGCGTCATTACTTAACACCATAAGAATGGGATTTAGATCTATTGCTATTGAAAAGAGAAGTAAAGAAATAGCAGATATCATGATTAAATTCCAAAAAGATTTTGCAAACTTTGCATCATACTTAGACAAGATGGGTAAGAATATTAATACACTTCAAAACTCTCTTGAAGATGCAAGAAAGAAGAATGATAAGATTCAAAAGACATTGAGCAAAGTACAAGTTACAGATGGAACTGGTACCGAATATATTGAGGCAGATGATATAGATGTTCCACAAATAGGATTAATTGAGGAAGACGATGATTAAACTATATAAATCTGACCTGCACATGCATTCAACCTTTTCGGATGGAATTTTAACTCCAACCGAATTGGTTATTCGTGCTTATAAAAAAGGACTAGCTGTTGCTTCTCTAACAGACCATGATACAGTGGATGGTTTGGATGAGATGATTCAAGCAGGGAAAGATAGAGATATCAAAATTATTCCTGGCATTGAGCTGAGTTCTTATGCTGAACACGAAGTGCATATCCTTGGATATGGGATTAAGTATAAAGACGAATCCTTTATTAAAGCTTTACAAAAGAGCAAAGATTGTAGATATGAAAGAAATCTCGAACTCAAGAAGAGGCTCAAAGAAGTTGGCATAGATTTAGATGATGTAGACTTTGGAGAGAAAAACTTTGGAAGAGTGAAGATAGCAAAACTCATGATAGAAAGAGGCTATGTATCTACAATAGACGAAGCATTTAATAAATATCTAGGCAGAGAAGGAATAGCTTATGTTATGGGAAACAGACTAACTCCAGCAGATGCAGTAAAGACAATAGTAGACAATGGTGGAGTCGCTGTAATCGCTCATCCAAAGAAAATGTTCATGACCGGAGAATTAGAAGACATTATTAAAGAACTTGTTCCTATGGGACTTGGTGGTCTTGAATGCTATTATCCAGGACATAGTCTAGGTGAAATCAACATATTCACATCGCTTGCAAATAAATATAACCTTTTAGCAACAGGTGGAACAGACTATCATGGACCAGAAGAAAAGGATATACAATGTGTGCTTCAAGATGAAGTTTTAGAAAAATTGGGTCTTGAACTATAACAAAATAAGATAATATAATTTTATTATAAAATTAAGAAGGAAGGTAATTATGGGTTGGCAAGAAATGTATACGCTATGGCGTAACAGCAATGAGATCAATGCAGATTGCAAAGCTTGGTTAGACAGTTATAGTGAGGCAGAAAGAGAAGATGCTTTCTATAAATCACTTGAATTTGGTACAGCTGGTATGAGAGGAGTTATTGCTCCAGGAACAAATAGAATGAACAAGTTCACTGTAAGAAGAGCAACAAAAGGTTTGGCAGATTATATTAATACTTTAGGACCAGAAGCAGCAAAGCGTGGTGTAATTATTAGTTATGATACACGTAAGATGAGTTCTGAGTTTGCTTGTCATGCAGCAAGAGTATTATCTGCAAACGGAATTAAAGTATTTTTATTTGAGAATGTAAGACCAGTTCCACTTTGTTCATATGCAATTATGCACCTTAACTGTATTGCGGGTATTATGATTACAGCATCTCATAATCCAAAGGTTTATAACGGATATAAAGTATATGGTGATGATGGTGCACAAATGTCTCCAGAAGCAACTGAAAAAGTTGTAGAATTTATTTCTAAGACACCATACTTTGATATCAAGGAATCAGACATTGAATTAGATGCTTCCATTATTAATGGAAAAGATAATTATAAAGTAGATGAAAATATTACAGTTATTGGCAAGTCACTAGATTCAGATTACTTTGATACAATTGAAAAATTATCTCTTTCACCAGAAGCAGTAAAAGAAGTTGGAAAAACATTAAAGATTGTTTATACACCAATTCATGGTAGTGGATATATGCCTGTTACAACAATACTTAAGAGAATGGGAATTCCATTTAATGTTGTTGAAGAACAAGCAAAGCCTGACACAGAATTCTCAACAGTTAAAGTTCCTAACCCAGAAGAACCAGATGCACTTGCTTTAGGTGTAAAACTTGCAGATGAGATTAAGAGTGATATCGTTATTGGTACAGATCCAGACTGTGACAGAATGGGAATTGCTGTAAGAGATAATGAAGGCAAGTTTGTATTATTAAACGGAAACCAAATTGGTGTTCTCCTTGCAAACTACATCATGCTTAGAAAGAAGGAAGAAGGAACTCTTCCAAAGAATGGAGCTGTAGTTAAGACTATAGTTACAACAGAAATGGCAAGAAAAGTTGCAGATGCATATGGTGCAACAACATTTGATGTTCTAACAGGATTCAAGTTCATTGGTGAAAAGATTGCAGAATGGGAAAAGAGTGGTGAATATACATATCTCT
>CAMZEU010000036.1 GCA_947305865.1 uncultured Clostridia bacterium | reverse complement strand
TAATAACATTAAGTTCTTGTTCAATTGTATCAATATCCTTTCCTGCTTTAATAAGCTCATCTGCTTTAATATAAAGGAGACCAATAGCACCAGAATAACGTGCTGAATCTATAATGACAATCTTGTTATTTGGATATTTCTCTTCTAATTGTCCTTTAACTACTGTGAACAAATTGTATGTACCAGAGAAAGCTGTTCCGATGGTGATAGCAATGATGTCTTCACCATTCTTTAAATGCTTTTCAAATGTTTCCATTGTCTCAGCCATTGTTGGGTATGCTGTCTTATATAAGATCTTTCCCTTACTCATAGATGAGAAATATTCTTCTGGTGTAATGTTTCCCCAATCGCTGTCTGCTAAAAATTGTGTTCCGTCTGGTCTAGTAATAACACCATGTACATAATCTACAACATTAAATTGTTCTCTTAAGTCTTTCTTGAAATCACAAGCAGCATCTGCAATTATAACTATTTTGTTCATCTTTTTACCTCTAAAAAAATTTTTGTCTAAAATATTATATATTATTTCAATTAATTTTCCTATACTTTTTTATTTGCAATAAAAGAATTGGCTTTTATACAACTCTCTTAACTATTTTATTCTTCCTCGCTAAATCCTAAACGGACTATTGTCATATCATGGTGTACTGCTGGTACAAATTTCTCAAAAATATCCTTTGTCTTCATCTTTAAACTTGAAGTATTTACGCAAGGATGACATCCAACATATTCACCTTTTAATACATCTTCATCCACTAATAATTTTACATTATTATCTTTGTCATTCATTAATCCCATAACAGAAACAGCACCAGGTAAAATATCTAGATATTTTTCCATATACTCTGGCTCGCCAAACGAAAGCCTTGCACTATTTATTTGAGAAGAAATTTCTTTTGTCTTAAAAACCTTATCTGCTGGAATCATTAATAAGTAGAAATTGGTTTTTTGTCTGTTGCAAAGAAATAGGTTCTTACAAATAGTTGCACCTAGAGTATCATCTATACACTTGCATATTTCCATGTTCATTGCTGGTTCATGATCAATTCTAGAATATTCAATACCAAGACTGTCTAAAAGGTTATAAACTCTTATTTCTTTATCTAAACGTCCTTCCTCATTTTCTGGACGACCTTTCATTAATTTTAATTCCATTTCTCTTAATCCTTGTTGTTTGTTGCTATCTATTCTACATATTTTTGTTGTTTTAATACAACAATAATTGTAAAATTATACCAATAAATCTTTTAGAGATTTCTCATGATAAACTATTTTTGCAAGAAACCACTTTGGGAAGTAAGTAGAACATTAGCAGATGTTGCTCAAGGAAGAAAAGAGGCAGACACCGTCATTTCAAACTGTAATTTAATTAATGTATGCACGCATGAGATATTAAATAATATAGATGTAGCTATTGTAGAAGGAAGAATCGCAATGGTTGGCAACTGCAAACACTGTATTGGCAAAAATACAAAAGTTGTAGATGCAACCGGCAAATACCTTGCACCAGCATTTATGGATGCACACATACACATTGAATCTAGTATGTTAACAGCTGGAGAATATGCAAAAGCTGTTGTTCCACACGGAACTTCTGCTATCTTCATGGATCCACACGAAATATATAATGTTTTAGGACCAAAGGGTGCTAAATATATGCTAGAAGATGCTGCACGTGCTCCTCTTAAAGCAATACTCTCTGCTCCATCTTGCGTTCCTGCTGTACCAGGTTTTGAAGATACAGGCTCTTCTGTTGGCCCAGAAGATATAGCAGAAATGATGAAGCTTGATGAGTGCTCTGGACTTGGTGAGATGATGAACTTCCCTGGAATTATTTATTCAGATGAAAGAACACATAATATTGTTGGAGAAACTCTAAAGGCTGGTAAAATTGCAACAGGACATTACTCTATCCCAGAAACAGACAAAGGATTAAATGCATATGTTGCTGCTGGAATAAGATGTTGCCATGAGTCCACAAGAGAGGAAGATGCCCTAGAGAAAATGAGACTTGGAATGTATGCTCTCTTTAGAGAGGGTTCTGCTTGGCATGACCTACAAGAATGTGCAAAGGCTATTACAAAACATAATGTAGATACAAGATTTGCATGTATGGTTTCAGATGATGCTCATCCACATACTCTTATCTCTAAAGGACATATGGATCACATTATTAAAAGAGCAATTGGATATGGCATAGACCCTATTACAGCAATTCAAATGGTTACAATTAATGTTGCACAATGCTTCCAATTAGACCATGACTTGGGTTCAATTGCACCATCTAAATGCGCAGATATGGTTTTAATAGATGACCTCAACAACTGCCATGTAACAGATGTATGGATAGATGGAGATTATGTTGCTAAAGACGGTTCTCTTATTAATGATATAGGTATATATACCTATCCAGATGATGCAACTCATTCTGTACACCTAGATTTGAAGAAGCCTTCAGACTTTGAAATCTTCTATAATGGAGACAAAGTTAAAGCAAGAGTTATTGAAGTTATACCTGCAAAAACAAGTACAATAGAAAAGTTTGTAGACTTGGATATTAAGGATGGAAAAGTTGTTATAGATTCAAGCAAGGATGTTCTTAAAGCTTTCGTATTTGAAAGACATCATGAAACAGGCACATTCGGTATAGGTTTTATTAAAGGCTTTGGCATTAAGAATGGCGCCCTTGCTCAAACCGTTACACATGATGCTCATAATCTAATAGTTGTTGGAACTAATAACGAAGATATGGCACTTGCAGCAAATGAACTTATTAAATGTGGTGGTGGATTAGTTGCTGTTAGAGATGGAAAGGTACTTGGAAAAGTTGAACTCCCTATTGCTGGAATCATGAGCGATAAACCTCTAGCACAAATGGATAAAGATGTACATAAACTTGAACTTGCTTGGGAAGAACTTGGATGCACGCTCCCTTCACCTTTCATGACAATGTCTATAATCCCTCTTGCATGCTTGCCAGAATTAAGACTTACAAATAAAGGTATTGTAGATTGTAGAACTTTCACATTCCAAAAACCATTTGTAGAATAAAAAACTAATTTATAAATAAATTAAGGAGGGGTTTGCCCTCCTTTTTTATTATTTATTCTTATTTATTAGTCTCTCTTGCACTGTGCCGTCTTTTAAGCTTATATAACGCACGTAAAGCGAAACCTTGTTATCTATGTTGAGACCAGCCCAAATTGCGTCTGCGAAGTCGTCAATGCTTCTAGGAATAGATATTTCTTCTGGTTCTCCCTCATATGCAGGAATAGGATTTCCGTCACATTTGTATGTGTGAATAAAATGTCCAACTCCTTTCTCTGGATTATAATCATAGAAGAATCTTCCGCACTCTCCATTTTCTAGTCTTCTAATGCTTCCCATCTCATAACTAAAACCTTTATGTAAATGCAATATTCCACTTATCCTTGATGTATAATTTGGATAATCTGGTTCATATGCTCTCTTATCTAAAGATTTCTTATATGGAATTCCTTGAGAAAGTGCTGTAATAATTGTATCTGTATGATCTCCATTTGTAACAACTATGTCACTACCAAAATTCTTAACTGCTGGATAGATAATTAATGATGGATCTTCTACTTTACTAATATCATATGGTCTTGTATATAACTCATTATTAATAAGTTCAAAAACTCTATTTCTGCTATTAGTACTTCTACCCATAATAAAATAAGCCAAGACAGCATTTGAACCATCCTCGCTTAATCCTATTATTATTCCTCTTCCAACATAACTATTGTCTTCTAATAGCTCGTAGATATCCTTCATAATTTTCTCCAATAAAATACCTAAAATAGTATATACCTATACCATCCCTTTGTCAAAGACAAAGATATAAAAAAAGTGGGAGAAATCTCTCCAACATCTTTAATGTTAATTTTTATGCTTTAATTGTTGCTTTTATCTTAACTTTCGCAAACCTTCTAAATAGGCATTTTGGATTTAGATATGGTCTATTAATATGACTCTTAGAGCTAAGTAGTGTTATTGCTTTTACACCGAGTGAAGCAAGGATATCTTTGGAAAACATTGCATTCTCTTTTGTGGTTGTAGAATTATTTTCTATAACTATCTTTTCTCCATCTACTCCATGCTCAACAAGGAATTTCTTCATTTCATCGGCTTCTCTAACATTTGCTATAGTGTTTGCAATACCACCACAGCATAATATCTTATCAAACCCCTTTTCAACCTCTAAAGTCTTATTAAGCCTCTTTAACATCTCTTGAGACAAGGTCTTGTCATCGTTCATTTTGTTCCCTAAAACAACTAATACTTCCATAATATTAAATGTGCGAGGTGATTAGCCCCGCACACTCCTTTAATTAGTCTCTTGAGAATACATCGTCGAGTTTGTAGTAAACAGATACGCTACTATAAAGCCCTGTCGTGTTCTCGTAAATGTAATATGTCTTGTTATAGTATGAACCATTAGCAAGTTCTATTTGTTGTTGAGCTGTTCTATTTGTATAACCTGTTCCTAAGAACTTAGTCATAATTGAATCAGCATCTACATCATTTGCAAGATAGAATGCATAGTCTGTGAGTACTAATGATGTTTGTCTTAACTCATTGTATTCAGTATCAACAACTTCAAATCCAGCATTGTCGAATGCACAATTCATAAATGCATATCTTTCAATAGATCCAACTGTTGTGGACATCTTGAAGTGTGCAAGTGATGTACATCCTTCAAATGTATTAGCATTAATTGCATCAATCTTTGTCTTGCTTAAATCAATGTTATCAAGTAATTCACAACCACTGAATGCAGCTGAACCAATTTCTACTAGACTTGTTGCATGTGTGAAGTCAATGCGTGCAAGTGATGTACATCCTTCAAATGCGTTGTATCCTATAGATACAATATTGCTTGAGAAGTAGTTTGCAACAGTATCTGCTACGTCACTAGAATACTCTACATTGATTCCTGTTACTTGGTTGGTTTCTGTGTTGTATGTTAATGTCTTACTTGTGATTGAACCACCAGTGAATTGATATCTGCTTAATAATGCCATATTTGTGTTATTTTGTGTAGAACGTAATTCAATTAATTCTACATCTGACAATGCAGCATTGTTATCCTTTACAGTATCCATATCCTGTGCATATAACAATAAGTTATCTACATCACACCATGCATTGTATATTGAAGATGGTTGATAAAGTGTCTTTGCACCATCAGAGATTATCTTATAGTAACATCCATCTTGTACAGATCTTAATACATAGTCATAATAAACCTCATAGTTGAGAGTCTCATATGAACCACTATAATTTCCTGGAATATATACTGAATTATCATCTGCAACTGGGATATTTGAATTTGTAAGAAGTACAACTGAACCAGTTCTATAACACTTATCAATTGTATAATTGTTAAGATTCTTCCAGTTTGTCTTTGTATCTGTACCATCAGAATACTCGAACTTATTTAATGTTGATGGGAGTCCCTTTCTATCTGCTGTATAGAATTCAATTGTGAACTTGACACCTTCATTTACATCTGTTGTTGCTGGATCATCTGGATAATATGTATCAAGCAATCCTTTCAATGTTCTATAATACTCTGTATCTGGCAAATAAATTGTGCCATAGAATACTGTGTCAGGATTCAAGATACATTCAAGTGTTGTATTTGTTCCATCGTTTACAAGTTCATAACTAATTGTTGGAATTAATGTATACTTGTATGATGCATTGTATTGATAGAAGTCACCTGTCTTATAACCCTTTGAATCTAATACTGGAATATTTGTTGTAACTGCTTCTGTTCCAGTCTTTCCTTCAAGTTCAAATGGGATAACGATTTCTTCCATTCCCTTGTAGTTGATAGACTTGATGAATACTCTTGAATAATATGTGATTGTTTCTTCATATGGTTCAACTATATTCTTCTCGTCACCTGGTTTTACAAAGAATTCATAATTGTCATCTTGTTCAACTATTGGTGTTGTCTTATCTTCTGCAACTTCGAATGTATAAACATTTCTTAAGCTTGTACATCCAGAGAATGCATCGTCACCAATTGTTAAAATTGTATTTGAAATATATATTGCAGCAAGTCTTGTTAAGTCTTGGAATGCACCATCGCCAATTGCATTAACTGTATATTCATGACCTTGGTTTTCAATTAATGTTGGTAACATTAATGTTGAATCGTATGAGTTCTTGTACTCATTTGAAATACCTGTAATTGTTGCAACATATTCACCATTGACCATCTTATAATCATATGTGAATACTTCTGGAAGTGTTCCAAGATATACACAGTAAATAACTGTTAACTCTGTTGTTAAATCTCCATAAGTTACTTTAGCAGTATTTAATCCAAGATCTTTTGTGTCAAATGCTGTTGCTTCAACATAATCATGTGTTGATTTTGAATATACTTTTGTGATATTGAATCCACCCTTATCCATAGCAATGGACTTATGTGAACCATCCTCATAAATTAAATCAAAGTGACAACTTGAATAATTGTTGGATGCTACACCATTGATTGGGAATAAGAATGAAGATGTTTGTGTAAATCCACTAACTTCAGGAACCTTTGATGAATAAGTATGTGTGATATTATACTTATTGTTCTTTTCGCTGAATCCTTGATATGTGATTTCAATATTTAATAACTTATTTGAGCCTCTAGCATATGAGTAGTTAGGAATATAAACGCTACATTCTGTTGTGTTAACTGTTTCGTTTGCACCATTCTTGTTGTCTAATCTATATCTCAAACCAGTCTTGCCGTTGAGTAAGTTGAATTGTACATAACAATCTGCACCAGCAATAATTGAGCTCAAGCTTGTTTGTGTTGTGTAATATTCGTCTAATAATCCATGTAATGTGAATGAACTCTCATCAATACCTGGATATACATAGATTGTACGCTTTGTTGAATCTGCAACACTATAATACTTGAAGTAGTACTCACCTTGCTTTAAGCTACTATCAATATCTGTTGCACTTAACTTCCAAGATCTGAATAAGCCTTCACCCTTAAGTGGCACTTCAACATTATTGGTGTCATATAACTTCAAATCTTCTAAATCAATGTCTTCAGTATTATTAACACCATTGTTATATGTCTTATAAACACCACTCTTAATTGTTGTGCTTGTATAAATCTTAACTTCATTTGTTGTTGGAACTTCATATAACCAACCATTAATATTGGATTGGAATGTATATGTCTTTTCAACACCACTTACATTAACTGTGAAGTAATAGTTTGTATTTTCTGTAATTGCTAAGTTTACAGTGTCAAGTAATGTTCCTGTATTTCCTAAATTAGAATCATCAAATTTGAGAGTTGTTATATTTCTTACAAAACGACTTTCAAGCCATGTATCTGTAATTACTAATGAATCTGCTGCTGCACTTCTAATTAGATAACTACCTGGGATGATATTTGTGTTAATAGATGTAGCTTCTATTACTAATTTTTCAGTTCCTAATGTTTCAACATATTTCCATGTTGTATTTGAATTTTTAACTAAAGTAATGTATGCATCTAATGAAAGAACATCTGTTTCAAGATAAATCTTGAGGCTTTCATTTAATACTTTGTTTGCTGTGTATAAAGATTCTTTATAGAATACTACATCCTTTGCTAAATCAGTGCCAAGGAATGAAATATCTGTAAGGTTAACTGCGCCTTGGAATGCATATGGCTCGATTTCTAATTCTGTCATTCCTGCTGAGAAGAGTATGTTCTTAATTCTTGAGCCGTCATGTCTAGAGAATGCACCTTCTGCTATAACCTTAACATTGCTTGGAATTACAACGAATGGACTTGCTTGAGAAACTTCTCCAGTGTATTCAACCAAGATTCCATTAATAATACAGAATCCGTCTGAGCTTACTATCTTTCTTTCGGAACCAAATTCTTCTGCTGTTTGAGCATTAATTGGTGTAGAAACCCATGCTGTATCTGAGAATGCATTAGCACCTATTGTTGTAATATTTTCAATTTGTTCGAATTCAATATTTGTAATATTGGAATAACCACTGAATGCATTTGTAGCAATCTTTGAAATTGCAACTCCACCAACTTGTGCTGGGATTACAGCCTTTGTCTTTGTGGCAGATGTATCACCAGTATATCTATAATAGATAGGCCCGAGAATTAAACTGCTATATCCATCTTCTGCTTCTTCTTGTACGTAATATTCCCCACTTGGGAAGGATGTTTCGTCTGGAGCTGCTGGTTGGAAATTATGTGTTTCGTCATAATCAAAGATGTAGTATCTTGCAGATGGATTGTATACAGAAGCTTTCTTGTATCCTGTTCCGTTAACCCACTTTGTTCTGAAGAATGCGGATGAACCAACTTTCTCAATTTGTGTTCCTACTGGGAAGTCCACAATTGTTAATGCTGTACAATTTTCAAATGCCAAATCTTCAATGACTTTAATGTTTTGAGAAATTGTTATATGTAATAAGTCTGGTAAATTCGCAAATGCTCCAGTTGAAATTGTATGTACACTTGCTGGAAGATCTGTTGTATCAATTCTACCATTTACAGTATTTCCGCCAACAGTTGCCTCAACACTACCTGTATAAAGGATTAAGATGTTGTTAATTACCAAATATTTGTTTGCTGGATCACTATCAAATGTATTAAGAATCTTTGTACTTCTTAAAATATTGAATCCAATGTCTTCAACTTTTGTAAGTTTGTTGTATGCAATAGAAACCAAGTTAGAGCAATATGCAAATGCTTCATCTCCAATAGTTGTGATGTTATTATCATTTGCGAAGTCTATTTGAATAACCTTAGAGTTGCCATAGAATGCTCTTCTTCCAATTTCTGTTACTTGATATGATTGTAATCCATCACCAAAATCATACATAATTGTTGCCGGAACTGTGATTTGTGTTGCACTCTTATCATAAACACCATCAATTCTAACTGTTCCATCAGTCTTAAGTGTTAAACTATTCTTGTAGAGATAATCTCTAAAGTATGTTTCTTGTGTGGATGTATTTAAATCCCACTTTGGATATAGATACAAAGTGTTCTTTTCTGTTTCGCTATCTTTATAATCTGAAATATTTACTTTCTTTGAGGTTGTACCATTATTGAAATCAAATCTTTCTGTATTAGCGATATCTTTATACCAACCCTTGAATGAGTAGAAGTATGTGGTGTAACTATTATCTGCTCTGCCTTTGTATATTGCATGAGTGTTTTCAAGATATGTATCACCTAATGTAAAGATAATACTTCCAGCTGAACTATTTGCAGATATAAAGTAAGAATCTCCAGATTTTAATCCAGGATATGAGATAACTAATGGAGCACATTCGATTTGTAATCCCTTTTCAGATGCCTCAAATGTTCTTGGAGCTGTGAAATAATATGTTGAACCTTCATACTCAAAGCTATATGAACCTGCTGCAAATGTATCTGTTACAACAATTTGTCTATCTTTAAATGTAATAGGAGTTGCATTATCAATCTTGTTTTCAAGTGCCATGAACTCAACATTATTATCATTGCTTGTATATGTTACATATGCGGCAACCGAGAAGTCATACTTTTCAACAGTTGGAACTATATCACCCAATTGTGTTGTTCCTAATGCAATTGCCTTAAGAATACTATCGTTAAGTTTGCTATTGAATAAGTTGAATTTAAGTGTGAATGTTCTTTCTTCCCACTTTGCATATAATGTGAAGTTTTGATTATCTGTATGACCATTCTTCTCTAATGATTCTGTGAAGTTCCAAAGTTGTGTGCCAGCTTTATCTTTATACCAGCCCACGAAATCATAACCATTAAAGATTTCCATTTCAGATGTCTTTGGACGTACTACAAAACCGCCACCAACTGCTACTTTTTGTGTATCTGGAGCAACTGGAGTTTGGTTGTTTAGAGTATCTGTGGAGTTATTATTAATATCAAAGGAAACTTGTAAACTATTTGGTGTGTACTCTGCTCTTAATGTAATGTCTGAATTTATTACAATTGAGGTTGTGGAGGAATTGTATGAACCCCAACTTAATAAAGCCATGTTTGCTTGTCTTGTAGGTGGCATTACAGGATATGTTGTGATAAACTCTGCCCATGTGAATTCAGTTCCTTTCTTAACTGTTACACTTCGCATTCCATCATTATCAGTTCCTGCAAATAATGGAGCACCACCATTACAATCAAATGTGATTGTGCAATATTCTGTTGCATCTCTTTCTTTTAAGAATAGTTTGAATACACCCTCTAATAAGATTGCGAATCCATCTGCATCCTTATACTTAGATTCAAGTGCAACATAAACATCGTTCTTATTTTGTGCTAATAAGTCTACATCTGTTAGAACTCTTTCATCAACAATCATATCTCTTGTTAAAGAGAACTCTGAATCTGGATCTACCCAATATTCATATTTGTATTCATCAAGTTCTTCATCGTAGATTTCTTTTGCAAAACGAACTTTTGCTTTAACTTGGGATATGTCAAATTCATCTACAAACATTGCAGAAGATTTTGACTCTGCTGGTGAAGATATTTCTAATGCAACTGCATATCCATGATCTTCAACAAGTGTACCTCTGTTGCCAGTTCCACTACCGCCACTGCCACCAAATGCAGCACAAGAAGACATTGTAACTGCGGTTAGCACTGCTAGTACTACAACTACCAACAATAATGCTAGTTTCCTTTTCATCTTTCCTCCATGCGTATAGGCACGTATTTTATTAAATAACATAAGTATATACCTATACGTATACAGAAACACTATATCACATTCAAATATCAAGTGTCAATAAACGGTTTTTACACAATAGGTGTAAATTACTCCCTAGCTAGGGCTTCAATAACCAGTGCATACTTGGCACTACTTGGTCTAGATTTTATAACAAAACGGTATGCATGAGTGCTGTCACACATATCAATAGAATAGCCTGGAATATTGGCAATTGAACTATAATTTTTAAGGTCAAATTCAATATGTTTTAAGTTGTTTTTTAGTAATTCTAATTGGCTAGAATCAACTTTTACTAAATATTGAATATTATTCTCATCTATTTCTTCAGAATCAAAGACTAGCTTCTTTTTGTCCATAAAAATATGACCTTTTGTAATGTAGGAATAACCATTTAATTTTTGGTTCTCCATAAATAGTTCAACATCATCTTCCATAAAAAATTGTTCATTTTTTATTTCTTCAAAAATTTTATTTTTTTCTTCGTTAGACCATATATCTACACGATTAGGAATTTCCTTTCCATCCAAAGACTCAATGGAGCCATCTCTATTATATTTAAACTCAGATGAACATGCCTCACATTTAAGGGTGTAATCCTTGGCAGTTATTCTAAACTCCTCACCACAAACCGGACATTTATAAAGGATGTTTTGCAAGCCTTCTGCATACCTTTTCCCTTTATATTTGTAACCATTGGAAATTTGGTATTCATGTTCGTTAAATGATAATCTTTGCATTAATAATGCAAAAAGTTCATCATTATTCTTGTTTTTAAGATCTTCACGAGAGAATAACATATCACAATTTGCCTCACTTGGACCCTTTCTTGTTGTATATCCCCATTTAGGCTCTATAAGCCCTGTTCCGTGAATTTTAATAGATCCAACCGGATAACCCATCATTTTAATCAAACGTATAATAGAAGGCAAAATAACGCTTGTCTGACCATCAGATGTTTCTTTGCCCTCAGGACAAATAATAACTGAGATACCATCATCCAAGTATTTCTTAATATTCTTAATGCAACTTAAATCTGCATAAAATTGTTTCTTGTGAATAATATGATAATGCTTAAAAAGGAAAGCAAAAAGTTTGCTAGAATATTTCATATTCTCTGCAACTACAAAATTCACTTTTTCTCTCTTGAATGGTGTTAAAAAATATGCAAAATCCAAATTAGATGCATGGTTGCATACTATAAGCATAGGACCACTCTTTAATTGTTCTTTAAAAGAATCGGAAACACTTTCTTTAACTTTAAAATGTCTTCTAACTCCCCATGCTATAACCTTTAAAAGCCCGTATAACGTAGGATTCCATGGCATATGGGTATTTGCATTAGAATTATCCTTTTGCATCTTTTACCCCTTGCTCAGAGCCAAATAAGACATCTTTATTATTGATCTCAACGCAATCAACATTTTCTGCTTCTGTTGTATGAGATTTTAAATAATCATAATACTGCTTTGCAGACTTTTTATCCTTCATTCTAACTATCATCACTATGGTTTCACCTTTAGCAATATCATATGCAAACATAGACCACTCAACTTTATCTTTTTCAAGTCCAGCTGCTGAAACTGTACTCCAAATTAGTTGTACACCATCTGAATATTTGTCATAGTAGTATACTTTATATGCTTTCTTCTCTAACCTTTCTTTATAATTATGAGCGCTATTACAAGAAGTAAATGCTACCAAGCAAATAGTAACAAGTAATACTAATATAACAGTTAGAATGATACTCTTTTTCATATCTATATTTTATTCAAAATATAACTTTTAGGCAAATAAAAATAGGCCCGAGTATTCGAGCCTACTTTTATAACTTATTTTGCTAATTATTTTGCGTCCTTAACGCCTTGTTCTGTTCCAACAATAACAATCTTTCCAGAACGTGATACTTTATAAGAAATGATTCCGTTATTTGCACCATCTTTTGCATCTTTTTCTGCCTTCTTTGCATCGTCAACATTCTTATATTTTGCAATAGTTACTGCTTCGAAGTCGCCACTTAATACACCACCTTTTTGTGCTGTAACTACCCATTCTACATCTGCATTGTTATCGTCTTTTTCATTTTCAGAAACAGATACTGTGTATCCTTTCTTTTCAAGCTTGGATTGATAGCTCTTTGCATTACATGCAACTAAGCATACACCAAGGATTGCTACGATTGCTATAACTGCTATTAAAGCAATAATCTTTTTGTTCATAATAAGTCTCCTCTTTAAAAAAATATTTTTTAAGTACTATTATTTTATACCTAATATGCAAAAAAAGTCAATTTTTTCTAAAAAAAGACAAAAGAAAAAGGATCCGAGCATATCGAATCCTTTGTGGAAACCGGCATCGCGATACTCTCCCAGGCCCCTGCGAGCCAAGTACCATCTCCACTGCGAGTCTTAACTTCTGTGTTCGGTATGAGAACAGGTGGAACCCTCGCGCTAAAGACACCGGTAATGGTTGAATCCTCGTTTCCGAACATTCACAATTGCATAGCGAAGATAAAAATTTATCTTAAATTAAATTATTGGGTTTTCAATATTTCTTTGAAAAAAGCCCTCGGCCTATTAGTACCAGTCAGCTGAATGTATTACTACACTTACACACCTGGCCTATCAACCTTGTTGTCTACAAGGGGCCTTACTCAGATTTCTCTTTAGGGATATCTTATCTTGAGGCTGGTTTCACGCTTAGATGCTTTCAGCATTTATCCAATCCGCACACCGCTACCCTGCTATGCCGTTGGCACGACAACAGGTGCACAGTAGGTGCGTCCATCCTGGTCCTCTCGTACTAGGGACAGAGCCTCTCAAATATCCTACGCCCACGATGGATAGGGACCAAACTGTCTCACGACGTT
>CAMZEU010000035.1 GCA_947305865.1 uncultured Clostridia bacterium | reverse complement strand
CGAAGTTGCAAGAACTGTTGGTATGTGCATTATGCCAAAAGAAGGTATTTTCACCAAAGTAATAAAAGGTGGAACTGTAAAAGTTGGAGACGAGATAATTGTTAAGTAAAATCATTGCTAATTGATTTTAAGAACGGAATTGTGATATAATAGATGCTATGAAAAAGAAATTTGGACTAATTTTAATAGGTTTGTTGTTCGTAATTTGCTTACTAAGTCTAGTTGCTTGCCACAAGACAAACAATGTAAGTATTAATTATGGATACTATTTCTTTTCTGCATCCAATGACCCAGCTGACATGAATAAAATCAACTCAACTGTTTGGGTTAAAGCCACAAATGATATGAAGTGGGAAGCTTCGGATAATACTTCTGGATTTATTGAAATCAAAAACAATTCAGTTATTTTCAGAAAAAATACCTATGCAACTTACATGATTTGCAGTTATGAAAATGGTGTCATGTCTATTTACGGAACAGAGGGTGTTTATTTAGTCCAAAACGATACTGCAGAAAGAATTAATAGAAACGAATATACTACATTTGATACAATCTCAACTCCAGAAGAATTCTTGGCAATCGCTGATAGCGTTACCAACTCTTCCGTTTCGTATGTTCTTACTAGTGATATAGATTTCACAAATTTTACAACAGAAACAGTTATAGATGAAGAAGGTCGTGAAGTTTTAGAATATAAGAGAACAATTATTGAACCATTATTCGGTGGCAAGGAATATGCATTCTCAGGAATAATAGACGGCAACGGACATATTATTAGAGGATTAACAGTTAATGTTGTTATGCCAGAGAGTGGAGACAATTATCCAAAGGGTTTAATTTCTAAGTCTGATGGTGGAATTATTAAAAACCTCAAATTAGAAGATATAGATATTATTACATCAGCTGGTGGTTATTTGCCAACTGGTTTACTTATTGGTGAAGCAACAAATACAACAATCACCAATGTACAAGTTAAAGGTTCTATAACATACCAAGCAATTGGTATGGCTATGAATAAAGAGTTTGTCTTTGGTGGATTAGTTGGTAAAGCAATAGATTCACACATTTCATATTGTAGTATTGAGACAGCAAAAACTGGTGGAAGCAAGAACTCATATACATTCACACTAAATGACTCAGAGTTTACATCAATGACATATGGTGGCGTCGTTGGATTAAGCAGTGGTAACACAATTATTAACCAATGTTATTTTAGAGGTGCAACCTCTGTATCTCACAAGTTACTAGACTTAGACAATAATGCTACACACAAATTTGATTCTAAAGTTGCATTTGGTGGTATTCTTGGAAGACATGATTCAACAGGAGATATAACAGTAACAAACTGCTATATAGACTCTGTAAGCACAAACCTTTCATGTCAATCTGCAAATGCATCAAATAGTTATAAACAAGATATCTATGCTGGTGGTGTAGTTGGATTAATTGAGCCATTAGAAGATACACTTGTTGATATCAAAATCCTTAACTGCGCTATATCTGGAAGCATATCTGGACAATCCTCTATGAGCATTGGCTCATTAGCATTGAGAGCAGGTGGTGTTGTTGGTTATGTAGATGGAACAATAACAAATTCATTCTCATCTGGTGATGTATCATTTGAAGCAAGAACAGCATCTCCAGGAACAAGTGATACAATCTCATTATTAGTCGCAGGTATTTGTCCAAATGCAGACTTAGTTGGATGCTTCCAAATTGGAAAGGTTAATGCAAACTTGTATATTGAGCAAGATTCTAATGTAACTTATGACCACGTATATTATAGTGCTGTAAGATTGACTCTCTCAGACGAAATGAGATCTTGCTTATATGATGGAGATACAGAGACTTCAAAGGTTACTGGTAATATCTATAACAAGAGCAATGCATCACTTCCAGAGAACACTTATTTAGAAACAAGAAATAAGACAAGAGATAATTCAACACTTACTGGTTATCCAGAAAGTTCAGTTACAGCTTCAACAACATTAAAGTCATTAAGAACAGTTTATTCAATTGGCTTCAAGCAATACAAAAACATAATGGACATCACAGCAAATCCAGAAAATGCATGGGCTATGGCAGAAGGTTCATTACCAAAATTACACTGGATTCAATAATTTTTTAAAAAATTTGTTAAAAATCCCTTATATCTTACGTATATATATGTAGAGACATATAAATATATGCTAATGGAGATAAGTAGCATTGGATAACGATTTAGGACAATTTTTAGCAGACTTAAAGACAAGAGCTAATATCAAGGATGTAGTAGGATCATATGTTCAATTAAGAAGGTCTGGTTCAGACTGGGTTTGTTGCTGTCCTTTCCATAATGAAAAAACACCATCTATGTATGTACATGAAAGACAAAGATACTTTCATTGTTTTGGATGTGGTAAAGGTGGAGATGTTATTACATTTGTAAGAGATATTGAAGGTATGTCATATATGGATGCTGTAAAGAAGCTTGCAGACCAATATCATATGACAATGCCTGAGTTTAAAGCAGATCCTGAACACGAAAAGAAAAAGGAAAGAAAAGATGTTTTGCAGTCCATAATGTTGGAGGCAAATAGGTATTATTATAACAATCTTGTAAACAAGGAAGATGGTAAGCCAGGTTTGGCATATTTAGAGAGTCGTGGTTTTGGTAAAGATATCGTAGATAAATATAGATTAGGTGTATCTCTTTCTGAAGATGGATTACAAAGATATTTAAGACTTAAAAAATACAATGTTGCAGACCTACAAGCATGTGGTTTAGTATCTGGACAAAATAATACAGACTTCTTCGCAAATAGACTAATAGTACCTATTCTAGACCCAAACGGAAAAGTTGTTGCTTTTGGCGGAAGAATATATAAAGAAGAAGATAAAGGCAATCCAGCTAAGTATAAAAACTCAAATACTAATGAAGTTTTTGAAAAAGGCAGGTGCATATACGGTTTAAACTTCGTGAGAGAGGATAGGAAGAAAGGTATAAGACCAGATGAGTTAATCCTCGTCGAAGGCTATATGGACGTTATAGCGCTTGGAGCAGCCGGTATTACTAATGTAATAGCTGGTATGGGAACAGCATTAACAGAAGAACAAATAGTAGAGATTAAGAAGAATACACAAAAGTTGTTGGTTTGTTATGATGGTGATGAAGCAGGAAGAAAGGCTACATCTAAAAATGCACCAATGATTGAAGCCTCTGGGATTGACATGAAGATAGTTCTTCTTCCAAAAGGAATGGACCCAGACGAAGTAATTAAGGCTGAAGGTGCAGAAGGATTTAAGAAATATTGTGATAGTGCTTTGAACTTAATTGAATATAGATTAAAACTTTGTGAAGAAGCATATGATTTAGATACAGCAGACGGAAGACAAAAGTATCTCAAGGCATGTATCGTTGCATTATCTGATTTAGATAGCCCAGCAGATATTGAAATTTATTCCAACGAAGTACAAAAGAAAGTTGGAGTTGCACACGAAACATTAATCTTTGAAATCGAAAGATATAAAGGAAAGAAAAAGTTAGCAGCGGCCCCAGTGGAAAAGAGCAAAGAAGAAACAAAAGCAAGCATATTCAATGCAAATGAAGGGGACAGACAAAAGTTAATTAGTTCAGAAAGATTTGTTTTAAATAGAATTCTTCATGGAATAGATTATACAGATGTAAATATTGTGCCAGATGAGTGGTTTAATGATGCTACTTGTGAATTAGTAATTAAATGGGCAAGGATAAAATCAAAGACACCAGGCGGAATTGTTATTGGAGATATTTATTCAGACATACCAGATTCAGAGTTGATAGATAAGATTATTAATGAAGATGAGGAATTAAAGAAATTTAGAAATAATTACGAAAAAGAAAAAGCACATTATGTATATTGCCTAATGAATATAGCAGATGCTTATTTGTTAAGAAGAATAAAAGAGTTAAATGACTTCTGTATGAAAGAAACAGATAGTGCTGAAATTGAAAAGGCTAAACGTCAAATTTCAATATTAAGCAGCAAGAGATTCTCAAAAGTACTAGAAGATAAGTATATAGATTTTTAAGAGGCATTAATGAATAGCACAAAAGTATTACAAGACATTATTGACAAATTAATAGCAACAGGTAAACAGAAAGGCTTTTTAACTGAAGAAGAGTTAATGGCTAGATTGGATTATTTAAATGCAAATGCAGAAGATGTAGATGCAATTTATGATGCATTAACAAAAGCGAATATTACCATCAAAGAACAAGACAGCGCAGAATTAGAAATTGTTGGTATTTCAGATATAGATACAAGCGATTCTGTAAAGATGTACTTAAAAGAAATTGGTAGGATTCCACTTTTAACAGGTGAACAAGAAAAAGAGCTTGCAATGAAGATTGAACAAGGTAACCAATATGCTAGAGAAAAGCTTATTAATAGTAACCTTCGTTTAGTTGTATCCATTGCCAAGAAGCATATGAATAGGGGATTAAGTTTTGAAGATTTAATCCAAGAAGGAAGTATGGGTTTAATGAGAGCTGTTGATAAGTTTGATTACAAGAGAAACCTTAAGTTCTCAACATATGCTACATGGTGGATTCGTCAAGGTATCCAAAGAGCAATAGCAGACCAAGCAAGAATTATTAGAATTCCTGTTCACATGGGAGACATTATCGCAAAGATACATAAAGCAAGTAGACAATTGACTCAGGACTTAAAACGTGAGCCAACAGATGCTGAAATTGCAGAGAAGCTTAATATGACAGCTGAAGAAGTTTCATATGCAAAGAAAATAGCTCAAGATCCTATTTCTATAGAAACACCAGTTGGTGAAGATGAAGATAGTCATATTGAAGACTTTATTGAAGATATCGTATCAATTTCTCCTCAAGATTTAGCAGACAATGCTATGCTTAGAAAGCGTTTAGAAGAGATTATGGATAAGGCATTATCTCCGAGAGAAGTTAAGGTATTAAAGATGCGTTTTGGCTGGTATGATGGCATTAGAAGAACTCTTGAAGAAATTGGGGATGAATTCAATGTTACAAGAGAAAGAATTCGTCAAATACAGACAAAGGCTCTTAACAAGTTGAACAAAGAATGTTATAGAAAAGAATTGATGGATTATTTATATAAATAAAGAAGGAGTAAATCATGGAAACAGAAAAAGGGTTATTACAAAAACAGATTGATTTATTAATTAACTTCGGAAAAGAGAAAGGTTTTATTACTGAAGAAGAATTGATGACCAGATTGGAGCATCTTAATGCAGATGCAGATGATATGGAAACAGTTTATGCTGCTCTTAGTAAGGCCAATATTGAAGTTAAAGCAGAAGATCAGAATAATGCTTTGAAGTTAGATGGGTTAGTTGATTCTAATACCAGTGACTCTGTAAAAATGTACTTAAAGGATATTGGAAGATTCCCACTCTTAACAAGTGAAAGAGAAATTGAACTTGCAAAGAGAATAGAACAAGGTGATGAAAGAGCAAGGGAAGAGCTTACAAATTGTAACCTTCGTTTGGTTGTTTCTATTGCTAAGAAGCATATGAATAGAGGACTTAATTTCCTTGATTTAATTCAAGAAGGAAATATAGGTTTAATGAAGGCTGTTGAAAAGTTTGATTACAACAGACAATTAAAGTTCTCAACATATGCTACATGGTGGATTCGCCAAGGCATCCAAAGAGCAATAGCAGACCAAGGCAAATTAATTAGAATACCTGTTCATATGGGAGACAATATTGCACGTGTTGGAAAGGTAAAAAGACAATTGATACAAGATTTAGGTAGAGAACCAACAACATCCGAAATTGGTGAAGTTCTTGGAATGTCTGAAAAAGATGTAGAATACATCTTAAAGATTGCACAAGAGCCTGTATCATTTGAAACACCTGTTGGTGAAGAAGAAGATAGCCATCTTGGAGATTTTATCGAAGATACAACAACATTATCTCCACAAGAGGTTACAGAAAATAAGATGCTTAGAGAACAACTATTCAAAGTCTTAGGTATGCTATCTCCTAGAGAGGAAAAAGTTATACGTTTAAGATTTGGTTTAGATGATGGAAGAACAAGAACATTGGAAGAAGTTGGCGCTATATTCAATCTTACAAGAGAAAGAATTCGTCAAATTCAAACAAAAGCATTAATGAGATTAAGCCGTCCACCTCTATCCAAGTATCTTACAGACTATATGGATAATATAGACAAATGAGAATCGTACTTAGCAAAAGACTAAAAAAAGTTGCTTCTATGGTTACTGGCAATTCGATTGCTGATGTAGGTTGTGATCATGGAAAACTTGGTGCTTACTTATATCAAAACAAAAAGATAAACAAAGTTATCAATATGGATATAAGCAAAGCATCCCTAGATAAGGCAGATGAGTTAATGTCTTCATTCAAAGAATGCGAAACAATCTGTAGAGTATCAGATGGCTGTGATGCATTAAATGATAACGAAGTAGATACACTTGTTATGGCTGGTTTAGGCGGAACAGAGATAGCAATAATTTTAAAGAGAGCTTTTGCTGAGAATAAAAAATATAAAAGATATGTGTTGTCTCCAAATAGACATCCAGAAAAAGTAAGAAAAGTATTACTTGAAAATGGATACGGAATTGTAGAGGACGCTATGGTTAAAGAGGGTGGAATATACTATGTTGTATTCGCATCCGAGAAGGGGGCAAAAATCCCTAGTAACAACGAAATTTATTATGGAATAAACTTTAGAACAGATCCTGTTTTTAAAGAATATTGCATAAACAGATTAGAGCATCTAAATACATTACTTCTAACCCATACAAATGCTAAGGGAATAAAGGAAGAAATAGAGAGACTCAATTCTGCAAAAAAGGAGTTAGTAGATGACAAAAATAATTGATGTACTAAACGCATTAGAAAAACTTGCACCAGCATCATTAAAGGAAGACTTTGATAATGTTGGTCTCATGTTTGGTAATCCAGATGATGAAGTTACAAATGCTATTGTATGTTTGGATGTTACAAGTGAAGTTGTTGCACTTGCTATAAAAAAGAAAGCAAATGTTATTATTTCACATCATCCATTCTTCTTTAAAGGAGTAACTTCATTGGATACAAGATCTGGAAAAGGATATGTAGTTTCTAAGTGTATGGCAAACAATATTTCAGTTATTAGTGAGCATACAAACTTAGATAAAGCACCTAAAGGATTAAATTTCTATCTTGCAAATTTATTAGGTGGAAAGAATATCAAGTTAATAGATGGAACATGTGGTATCTATTTTGAAATTGAAAAGAAGGATATAGCAGACTTTGCAAAAGATGTATCTACAATTTTGAATGATGATACTGTTTGTTATACAAACGTGAAGAAGAAAATAAAGAGTGTTATTTGTTGCACAGGTGGCGGTGGTTCCGATGGTGAATTATACGAGTACGCTAGGGGTAATGCAGATGTTTATCTATCTGGAGACTTCAAACACCACAATTATATAGATGCAAAAGAAGACAGATTTGCAATTGTTTCATATTCACATTATGCAAGTGAAATAATTGTAGAAGATTTACTTAAAAAATATTTAGAAGACGAATTAAAAATAAAGGTTGCTAAAGCTGAACAAAAGAGACCTTTTGAAACAGTGAAATAGCATAAAGGAGAGCAATATGGATTTTACAGCAATTTTAGAATATCAAAGAAATGATGAAAAGATACAAGCTAGATTAAATGAATTATCAAATGACTATGCATACAGTGAATATAAAAATTTAGATAGTAAAATCAAAAAAGAAGAAGCAGAAATAAAAGAGTTGGCAGTGGCTTTTATGGCCGTTGAAAAGGATTTTGCAAAATTGCAAAAAGAAGTAAATGATTTGGAAATTGTTTTAAAAGAAACAGATGAAGATGTCGCAAAAGAAATTTCCGAAAGTACATCATTAGATAATTTAAATCAAAATACTTCTAATGCATTAAATAATATGGCACAAACAATTGCCAAACTAGAAGCTGAAGCCAAAAAAGAAAAAACCGAGATTAGCAAAATAAAAGAAAAGTTTGATGAAAAAATGCGTATGCGTGCTAATCATAAGAAAACGCTAGTAGAAAAACAAGCCCCATATGATCAAGCTAGAGCAAAAGCATTATCAGATATTAAAGTATATCAAATTGCACAAGCGAAACTTGCTGGAAGCATTGATCCAAATGTATTAGATGATTATAAGAGACTTTCTAATAATGGAAAGGTAAAAGTTTACTATGAAATGACGTCAGTGGATTTGCAAAGAAAAACTTGTGCAAAGTGCTTCAAGATTATTGACCATATAATAGATCAACTTAAAAACCCAGGTGATTCTGCAGATTGTCCAGAATGTGGTGCAATCTTAATAAAACAATAAAAGGGGATAACTGAATGAAGGATTGCTACAAAAGAAAAGATATTTACTATGTAAATGTTTTAGATAAGCATGGTGCTGGATTCCCAAAGAAAGAAGATGGTTCAACAGCTACTATGTCTTTGAATGGAGACTGGAGATTTAAGTTCTTCCCATCTGTTTTGATAGCGCAAGATGATATTAACGATTGGGATACTATCTCTGTTCCATCCAACTGGCAATTAAAGGGATACGACACACCAATCTATACAAATACTGTTTATCCATATGCAATTAATACAAATCCTTTCAAGATACCATCAATTAATGACCAAATTAATCCTTGTGGTGTTTACGAAAAGGATTTTGTTTTAGATGAAATCAATAGTGAAGTACACATTAACTTTGCGGCAAATTCTGGTGCAGATTTATGTGTCAATGGACAGTTTGTAGGCTATTCAGAAGACACTTTCAACTATGCCGAATATGATATTACAAAATTCGTCAAAAAAGGAAATAACACGGTTAGAATAGTTGTTTATAGGTTTACAACAGGTTCCTATCTAGAAGATCAAGACATGTGGAGACTCTCTGGTTTATTTAGAAATGTAAACCTGGTTTTCATACCATATGCACATATTGATGACATCTATGCAAGAGCATTTTTCAATGATGATATGTCTAAGGCAACTCTAAAAGTTGATGTAGATATTTCATCCAGTGGTGGTGAACCAATTGAGGATGGTGCATTATGTTTAGATTTAATAGATATGGAAGGTCATGTTCGTGTTCATGAAGAAATTAAACTTTTAGGTTTAGATCACGAAGATAGATTTAACTTTGACTTTGAAAAAGAGATGACAAACTTTGAACTTTGGAGTTCAGAGAATCCATATCTTTATAAATTGGTTGTAACTATTCAATCTTATGATAGCAAGATTCCTCAAATTATAGATAAGAGAGACTTAAACTTTGGATTTAGATTGGTTGAAATAGTACCAAGTATAGATGGAAAAGAACCATATATTCTTCTTAACAAGAAGAAACTTAAAATCCATGGTGTAAATAGACATGAATTCCATCCGGAATATGGTCATGCTGTACCAGCAGAACTCACTGAGAAGGATATAATCCTTTTGAAAGAGAATAATGTGGATAGTATTAGAACAAGCCATTATCCAAATTCTAGAGAGTTCTATGACCTCTGTGATAAATATGGAATTATGGTAATGAGTGAAAACAACTTAGAGACACATGGAATAGGACATCTAGTGCCAAGAAGCAGCAAACTTTGGACGCCACAATGTGTTTGGAGAATGCAAAATATGGTTAAAACATACAGAAACCATCCATGTATTTTATTCTGGTCTTTAGGTAATGAAAGTGGAAATGGAAAAGCTTTCCCAGCAATGAAGAAGGCTGCACTTGAAATAGATGCAACACGTCCAATTCATTATGAATGCGATGCTCATGCTAAGACAACAGATATATTATCTGAGATGTATACAACAGAGACACAAATGGAAAATGTTGCAAACAACAAAATACATAAGCATTCACAAAATATACCATTTGCTCCATTTGGTCATATGTTATTGCCAAGTGAATATAAAGATAAACCATTTATGCTTTGTGAATATGCACACTGTATGGGTAATTCATTAGGCAACTTTGCAGATTATTGGGAACACTTTAGAAACCATGACAGATTGGTTGGTGGATATATTTGGGACTTTGCAGATCAATCCATTAAACGTACTCATCCAGATGGCACAGTAGAGTGGACATATGGTGGAGATTGGGGAGATAAACCAAACGCAGGAAACTTTGCTTTCAATGGTATCGTACGTGGGGATAGAAGCCCAAATCCAGCATTATTTGAAGTAAAGAAAGTACATCAAACCATCCAATTTAAATTGGTAGATGGAAAGATTGAAATTAAGAGTGAAAAGTTGTTTGTAAATCTTAATAAATATAGCCTTGAACTAGATTTGTTGGTAGATGGAAAAGTCGCAGAAACAAAGAAGATGGAAATGCCAAGTGTAGAACCAGGAGAAACTGCAACTATAGATATTCCATTTACAATTCCTCAAAATAAAGAAGTCTTTATAAATATAAAGGCAATACTTAAGGAAGAAGAAATCGGTCTAAAGGCAGGTCATGTGGTTGCAGAAGAACAATTAGAAATTGTTAAGTTTATCGCAAGAGACTACGTTGAATCTAAAGCACAAACTGTATTTAAGGATGACAAATTCATTACTCTAGATTGTGGGAAGATTCAAGCTAAAGTTAATTTAACAACTGGTTTTATTTCTTCTTTGAAGAAAGATGGCGAAGAAATGTTGGTTCATTCAATTAAACCTAATTTCTGGAGAGCAGTTACAGACAATGACTATGTTCCAAATATCAATAACTTCTTAAAGATGTTTGTTGGTGTATTCTATTTCAAGCATGCACAAGAATCTTTATCTGTTGGAAAGATTACAGTTCAAGATAAAAAAGTTGAAATAGATTGGCATATGTCTCATATGACATTTGTTCATACAACATATGAAGCTAGTGAAGATGGATTAAAGATTTCACTTAGATGCAAGAATAGATTGTGGGATCTTCCAAGATATGGATTTAGAATGGAACTTAAGGGTGATATGGAAAATGTTAAGTTCTATGGAAGAGGACCACATGAAAACTATTGCGATAGAAAGACAAGTGCATTTATTAAAGAATATGAAGGCACAGTTGATGATTTCAGACATGATTATCTCTACCCACAAGAAAATGGTAATCACTGTGATACTCGTTTTGTTGAACTTTCTGGTGGTGGAAAGTCATTAAAGTTTGAATCAACAATAAAACCAATTGAATGGAGTGCAAATGTTTATACAATGGAAGAATTGGAAAATACTAAACACGTTCACGAATTAAAGAAGAGTGGAACAATTTCAGTGTATATAGATGGCCAACAACGAGGCGTAGGTGGGGATTTCCCGGCATTTGCTCTCACAAAGAAGAGATACAAAATCTTGCCATACCAAATGCATGGGTTCAGTTTTGTAATTAGATAAGTAAATAAAAATTTATAAATTTTTTCGTGCAATCTCAAAAAAGGGGTTGCACGTTTTATTTAAAGTATTATAATAGAGACACATTATAAAAAATTTAAGTACGTAAAGCCACTTGTATGGCTTACTGCGGGAGGTTTGAAATGATTATTACTTTAAAAGATGGCAAACAATTAGAATTTGACGCACCATTGTCAGCAATGGATGTAGCTAAGAGAATTAGTGAAGGTCTCGCTCGTGCAGCTTTAATTTGTAAAATTAATGGTGTTCCTTCATCATTAAATGAAATTATTGATAAAGACAGCACATTTGAAGTTTTAACATGGGACGATGACGAAGGTAAAGCAGCATATAGACATACCTGTTCACATATTCTTGCTCAAGCTGTTCACAACATTTATCCAACAGCATCATTTGCAATAGGACCAGCAATTAAAGATGGTTTCTATTATGACTTCGATTTCAAGACACCAATTAACCAAGGTGACTTTGATAAGATTGAAGCAGAAATGCAAAGAATTATTAAAGCAGATTTACCTATTGTTAAGACAATTCTTCCAAGAAAAGATGCTGAAAAGTTAATCTCTAAGTGGAAACAACCTTATAAGGTTGAACTCTTAAAAGATATTCCAGATGGCGAAGAGATTTCTTTCTATACACAAGGAGACTTCACAGACCTTTGTGCTGGGCCACACCTTGCATCTACTGGAAAGATTAAGGCATTCAAGCTTATTTCTTTAACAGGGGCATATTGGAGAGGAAATGAAAAGAACAAGATGTTAACACGTATCTATGGTACTGCTTTCACAAAGAGATCAGACTTAGATGATTATTTAACAAAACTTGCAGAAGCTGAATCCAGAGAACACAACAAACTTGGTAGAGACTTACAATTATTTATGACAGATGAAACAATCGGTCAAGGACTTCCACTCTTAATGCCAAGAGGTGCAAAGATTATGCAATTACTCCAAAGATGGGTAGAAGATGAGGAAGAAAGAAGAGGATATCTCTTAACAAAGACACCTATTATGTCCAAGAATGACTTATTCAAGATTAGTGGTCACTGGGATCATTATAAAGATAAGATGTTCTATATGGGTGATGAATCTGACGAAGACGAAGAAATCCTTTGCTTAAGACCAATGACATGTCCATTCCAATTCACAATTTATAAGAATGGCTTAAAGTCATATAGAGATTTACCACTTCGTTATGCAGAAACATCCACATTATTCAGGAAAGAAGCATCTGGTGAAATGCACGGCTTAACAAGAGTACGTCAATTCACACTTGCAGATGGACATATAGTATGTACAAAAGAACAACTCGAACAAGAATTCTTTGGTGCTCTTGATTTAATCAAATATATGGTAAAGACTCTAGGCATTGCTGATGATTTGACATATCGTTTCTCACGTTGGGATCCAAAGAACTCTGAGAAGTACATTGGTACAGCAGAGGACTGGGAAAAGACAGAAGGAATGATGGAACAAATCTTAATTGATGCTGGTGTTAAGTTCACAGAAGCATGGGGTGAAGCAGCATTCTACGGACCAAAGCTTGACGTTCAAGGATACAATGTACACGGAAAAGAAGATACACTCTTCACAGTACAAATTGACTTCGCATTAGCTAAGAGATTTGATATGTTCTATATTGATGAAAATGGTGATAAAGTTAACCCAATGATTATTCACCGTAGTTCTATTGGTTCATATGAAAGAACACTTGCAATCCTTATTGAAAAATACAACGGTGCATTCCCAATTTGGGTAAGCCCAGAACAAGTTGCAGTTCTCTCTCTAACAGATAGAACTATAGACCAAGCAAAAGCACTCCAAGCAAAATTACAAAGAGATGGCATTCGTGCTGTAGTTGATGTAAGAAGTGAAAAACTTGGTAGAAAGATAAGAGAAGCACAATTATTGAAGATACCTTATATCGTAATTCTTGGAGATAAGGAAGTTGAGGAAGGTAATATTGCAGTTCGTTCACGTTCAGAAGGTGACATCGGTAAGATGACATATGAAGACTTCTTGGCAAAGATTAAGGACGAAATAGATAATAAAGTTGTAAAATAATTAAACCTTATTTACATAATTTAGGAGAGTATGTCTTAAAGACATACTTTTCTATTTTTAAGGGCAAAAATTGACTTTTAATCATTTTGAGGAGTAAAATATTATTAAGCCTTATTAAGGCTGGGGGTTATTATGGATAAGGAACATGGTATTGTTAAGGGAAAATTCAAGGTATTTGGGGCAGATATTATACTTGGGCTAATATCCATTCTTGCAGGTGTAGGCTTGCTAGTTTGTTACATTTTAAAGATATTTACACTATGGAATGAATTGTTATTCTATGCTGGAGTATGGGGTCTTGTATTTATAGGGCTCTTGGCGATTATGAAATCTGTAATAAGTGCAAAATCTAGTAAGGTAACATTCACAGATCAAAGAGTTTATGGCAAAAATGTATTTAAGAAATTTTCATATTCAATTGATGATGTTGATAAAGTAAAGACATTGGCTGCTGCAAATGGCAATGGAATTAAGATTTATTTAAAGAACGGAAAGAAAATTAGATTGAACTATGTAAAGAATAAAAAGGCAGTAGTTGAATCAATATCTGAATACTTAAAACCAGCAGAATGAAATATAATCAAACCAAATAAATAAAGGAGATATCTAATTGCAGATACCTCCTTTTTTAATGTTCTAACTGTGTGAATTAGTTGAATAATCCAGAAATATTAACGGTTGGAGTGTCGTCTCCGCCATCATCTTTCTTCTTTGGATTTGATATTCTATCTATATTATCATTTAACCAAT
>CAMZEU010000034.1 GCA_947305865.1 uncultured Clostridia bacterium | reverse complement strand
CAGCACGGAGAGCACCTTCAGAGAAAACTTCTTTGCTTGCACTTTCGTGTGAAAGCGTAACTGTTTCTCCTTTGCCTATGAACATAACATCGTGTTTGCCAACAATAGATCCACCTCTAACTGCATGAATACCAATTTCGTTCTTTTCTCTCTTATGTGCAGTTTCATGTCTGCCAAATTGAGGGACTAATGGATTATCTCTTACAGAGTTAATATCTTCTGCAAGAGTCATGGCTGTTCCACTTGGTGCATCTAATTTTTGGTTGTGATGCATTTCAATAATTTCTACATCAAAATCTTCACCCAAGAATTTTGCAGCTTCTTTAGCAAGATTTGATAAAAGGTTTACACCTAAAGACATATTAGATGCCTTGAAAATAGCAACTTTCTTAGAGGCTTCTTCTATAGCTTTGATTTGAGCATCTGTGTGGCCTGTTGTAGCAATAACAAGCTTTGTATTGGAAGAAACTGCGAATGTTAATAAATCGTCAAGAGAATTGGCTCTTGAGAAGTCTATAATAACATCTGCTTTTTCTTTAATGTCTTTTGTGTTTGAATATACTGGGAATGGCAAATCATCTGGAATGAATGTATCTATGCCATAAACTATCTCAAATGTCTTTGAGCCAATAAGTGATTTGTATATTGTACGGCACATTCTTCCAGCCGCACCAGATAGAGCAATTTTTACCATATTATCTAAGTTCTTTTAATTGTGCGAGAAGTGTCTCAGCGTTTTTGTCTGTCATACGTGTGAGTGGAAGACGGATGGTTCCATCTGCGAAACCTAATTCTTCAGCAGCTCTCTTAACAGGAATTGGGTTAACTTCACAGAATAAAGACTTTACGAAAGGTAACATCTTTAATTGCATTTCAGCAGCAGTCTTAACATCTCCTGCGAAGAATTTATCACACATTGTGGATACGAATGCTGGAATAACGTTGGATGCAACTGAGATTATTCCTTCGCCACCCATTGTCATAATTGGAATAGTAATCCCATCATCTCCGGAATAAACAACAGCTTTTCCTTTTGTTAAACGGATACATTCTTCAATTTGTTCCATATTTCCGCTTGCTTCTTTAATTGCAACGATGTTCTTGTGTTCTGCAAGTTTTGCAAAAGTTGCAGGAAGAAGGTTAACACCTGTACGTCCTGGAACGTTGTAACAAATGATTGGAAGGTCTACTGCATCTGCTATAGCAGTATAATGAGCAATTAGTCCGTCTTGTGTGCATTTGTTGTAGTATGGTGTAACTATTAATAATGCGTCTGCACCCATATCTTGAGCGAGTTTAGACATTTCAATTGCGGATGCTGTGGAATTTGAACCTGCACCAACAATTATTGGCAATTTTCCTTTTAATTTATTAACAACAAAGGAAATAACGCCTTTTTTCTCGTCTAAAGACATTGTTGCTGGTTCACCAGTTGTTCCAAGAATAACTAATGCATCTATTCCGTTGTTAACTTGATCATCCAAAAGTTTGTCTAGACGTGTGTAATCTACGCCGTCTTTGTTGAATGGTGTAATTAAAGCTGTTGCTACGCCTTTGAATATCATCTTATGCCTCCATATTGATAAGAGCTTCTACAATTTGTACTGCGTTTGTTGCTGCACCTTTACGGATGTTGTCTGCAACACACCAGAAGTTAATTCCGCTCTTAACACTGTCATCTAATCTAATACGTCCAACATATACTTCATCATGATCTTCTGAATCTAGTGCTGTTGGATATAATGCTTTTTCTCTATCGTCTACAACGATTAAGTTCTTATGGAAGTTCTTTAAACAATCCATAACTTCTTCAATTGTGCATGGCTTCTTGAATTCAACATTAATAGATTCGCTATGTCCATAATATACTGGAACACGAACTGTTGTTGCTGTAACTCTTAAGTCTGGACGATGAAGAATCTTTCTTGTTTCGTGTATCATTTTCCATTCTTCTTTTGTATATCCATCTGGAAGGAATACATCGATATGTGGAACTACATTATATGCGATAGGTCTTGGTATCTTCTTTGGTGGTTCGTTATGGTCTATTCCATCTTTGAGGTCATTGTAACCTTGAAGTCCTGCACCAGATACTGCTTGATATGTTGAATAAACAACTCTTTCAAGACCAAATTTTTCATCTAATGCTTTCAAAGGAAGCATTGCTTGAATTGTTGAGCAGTTTGGGTTTGCAATGATGCCACTATTCCATTTGATGTCTTCTGGGTTAACTTCAGGAACTACTAGTGGGACATTTTCATCCATACGCCATTGAGAAGAATTATCTACAACGATTGCTCCAGCTTTTACGAATACTGGTGCAAAATCTTTACTTGTACCGCCACCAGCTGAGAATAATGCAAAGTCTACTTTACCTTTAAGTTTCATTACATTTTCTTCTGTGAGTTCGATAACTGTATATTTATCGCCCATGAAATCTAATTGTTTACCAGCACTTCTTGCTGAAGCAAATAAATAATAATTCTCTACAGGTAATTTACGTTCTTCTAAGACTTGGAGAAATTTTCTTCCAACCATTCCTGTTGCACCGACTACTGCTACATTGTACTTTTTCATTTTTTTATCTCCTTAGTTCCCTTTATTTTACAAAGGGAAACCTCTAATTTACGTATTATTGTAAAAAAAATATCATTAAAGCGTGAAATTGTCAATTATAAATATATATATTTAGTTGTACAAAACCGATTTCATATTGTAAAATATACAAAATTACTTTATGGAGACACTATGGGTATTTTAGATAAAATTAGAGAGGCAAGCGAAAATCAACAAGCTCAAGGTGCTGTAGTACGTGAGCATAAGTTTTTGCTTAAGAACTGGTTTACTCCAGCAGAAGTAACTCCAGAGCCAGAAGAAGAAACAAAAGTTGTTATTGCAGGATTAAAAGAAAAGATTGTTAAAAAAGAGTATTCCGATACTTACTTTAAACGTGCATTTCAAGTAGTTAGAGGCGACTTCCTCTTATTACTTAGATCAGCAGCAATATTTATTGTTTCAACAGCTATTGTTTTATTAATTATCACCTTAGGTCTCTCCGATTTTGAAAAATATGTGCTTTCTGGTACATATAACTTTATGGCAGGTGTAGGAATTGGTTATCCAGGAATTGGAGATAACTTATCCTTAGCTATTGCTAGACAACAATGGAATGTTTATGAACCAATTATGCTTCTTGCAGCAGCAGTAAGTATTTTGACATCTATATTTATGTCCGGGTTCTTCTATTGTGCAAAAAGAGTTTATTTCCAAGATGTATACAAGAAAGTTGTTAAGACATTCTTCTTGGGCGTTAAGAAATATTGGTGGAAATTCTTTATTTGTGTAACATTTGGTGTACTTGTAGTAGCTGCTATGGCAACATCTATATTCTATTTGTTACAACAACAAGCACTTGGAACAGCCGGTGCTGGAGCATATTGTGCTGTTGTATTTACATTTGTATTTGGATTCCCACTCTTAGCTATTCCTATGACAATGATGCCTCAATTCGTTGTATATGATTTATCATTTGGAAAGGCATTTAAGAATGCAATAGTCTTTATCTTCAACCAACCAATTGCTATTTTCTTTACATCTACAATAGCTTTGGCTCCTATAGCTGCATTGTTCACATCTTTGGTATGGCAAATTATCGTATTCGTAATTTGTGCAGTTATTGGTTATACAGTATGGGCATTATGGCTTATCGCTCTTTCTAAGCGTTCTATGGACAAATGTAAGGGTTATGTTGCAATAGAACAAAAGAAGACTCAAATTGCATACAAGCAAGCTCAAGGTGCACCAAAGAAAAAGAAACCAGTTCAATATCAAAACCCTAAGAAGAAAAAGAAGAAATAATGAACAATACTCCAATTAAGCTTACAGCTGGGCAATATCTTGAATTGGCCAGAAAGGCTCCAAAAAACGATACACATGAGATAGAGATGGTCTATCTTCATAAGGCCATTGAAGTTGATCCAGATTGTTATGAGGCTCATCACAGACTCGCAATCTGTTTTTTTGATATTGGAGATTATCTTTTATACGAAATTGAATGCATTAAAGCCTTTGTAACTCCACAATGTGGAGATATACATGGTGTTGATATGGCTATTGAAATGGCCAATTTAAGTTTAAGACGCAACGATATAAGAGCCGCAGAATACTATGCAAACCTATTTGGAGAGTCTTTAAATATAAAGATTGACGAAGATGGAGAGCCTATTTTTGACGACGATGATTTTGTTGAAGAAGAAAAAGAAGATAGTAAGAAATTCAAAGTAATTCCATCTAAAAACTCATATATTAATGGTTTAGAGAAAATCAAGAAATTAGATAAATTGGTTAAAAATCACGATATACAAGGTGCTATGGACGTCATAGATGAGGTAAATATAGACAGCCCAGATATAAAATGTACTGTTGTATTAGGTCTTGCTTATGCTCATATTGCTGAACAAGATTATGATGGTGCTGTGGCTATTTGCCAAAGATATAAGATGTTCGCAGACACACTAATCCCATTAATGCAAGCATATTATCTTATGGATAAGCATGATGAAGCACGAGAAGTATTAATGGAAATAGTAAACCATTGGCCACAAATGATAGGCAAATATGAAGTCTTGAAGATGGCTCTTAATCTAAATGAACACGAATTAATTTGCAAGTTGGCAAAAGCCAAATTAGAGACTAGACCATATGCAGAAATTAGAATGATGTATGCCAAAGCATTATGGAATACAGGCAAGAAAGAAGAAGCTAGAAGACATTTTGGCATCATTAAAAATGAATATGGTCCATATTACATAGATTTCTATTTTAAGGATGAATTAGAGAACGATGGTATCCTTCCATATGATAGAATTGGTGTTACTAATTTGTTCCCAGAGAAAAATCTCTATACAGTACAAGATGATTACATTCAAACAATTAATGATGCTAAGGCAGATTTAGATAAGGAATTTGAAAAAAATCCAGACTTAATGAGAAAGATTAAATTCTTAATCATGTTTGGACCAGATGAATTCGGAGATAGGCTTGCACATAAATTGTTCGAAATAGACGAAGACAGTAAGGCAAAATTTGAAATCATAGACTTTGCACTATTATATGGCAGTTATCCATATGCAATTTGTATGAAGTTTCTAGAGGATAAAATCCTTCATAAGAGAGATTTGCGCCAATATATGAATTCAAATGGAAGAATAGTAGAGATTCTCTTTAAATTGAATGAAGATAAATTTTTCTCATTCCCATTAGTGCTTATTAGAGCCGTTGTTTGCGCAATTGGAGATATAATCTACGGAAGCGATGACAAGATCTATGAAAGACTTGAAACATTATATAAACTTCTTGATGAATTAGTTATTATTAAAGAGAACGGCAAGACTGAATGGGCCAGAGAAGAACTTAAGTATTTAGATAAAGCTAGAAGCATGGTTGCAATGATTGCTTGTTTAGTAGCAAAGACTAATTCTATAGTAGATGAAATTAAGGAAGAAGAGGCCATATATGACCAATTAAAACACATAAATGTTTCAATAAACTTAATTGATAAGTATTTCAAAATTATGTTTCCAAAGAAAGTTGTTTTGAAACCAATTAGACCAGGAGATAAAAAATAATGGCAGATTTAAGAGAAGAAAAATTAGAAAATCTTGCAATGTTACAAGATGAACATATTCCTTATGACATTAAACTTCAATGCTATGATTATTTACTTGAAGGATGTGAAGACATTGTTGATGAAATGATAGAAGCATATAGAAATAATGGTACATCAGATACAGCGAAGATGCTTCTTGAGATATTATCAAATTATCCTGGACATGACGAAGTATATTTTGCTTTGGTTAGCTGGCTTTATAGAGGAGATGATGTCTCACTATTTGCTCAACTTATTGGAAAGTATGGTGACGATAGAGGATGTGAAGCTCTTCAAGGTTTCTTAAAAGAATATGAACCTAATTATAATGAGTTCTTAGAGATTAGAGCAGCTATTGAGGAATTGGGTGGAGAAGTCTCTGAAGATGACACACCAGATTTCACTGAAGATCCATTATATAAAGCAACTGTCTATGACGAATCTGAAGAAACAGATGAAGAAATTGGAAAGAGAATTTTAGATAGATTAACAAATCCTCAAAACATTGATGATGCAAATGGAGATATTCCACAATGATAATTGATACTCACGTACACATATTCCCAGATGCTATTGCAGAAAGAGCAATTTCAAAATTGGTACAAGCATGCTATCAAACCCCAAACACAAACGGGACGGTTTCAGATACCCTTAGAAAAATAGATGAATGGGGAATAGATAAGATATGGGCATTAGGTGTATCTACAAATGCAAAGCAAGTACACAATGTTAATGCTTTTTTAAATAGTATTCGTTCAGATAGAATTGAGCCACTTGGTTCTTTGTATCCATATTCAGAAAATGTAATGGATGATTTGAAAGAAATTGAGGATTATGGTTTAAAGGGAATTAAATTACATCCAGAGTATTCTAAGTTTAATCCAGCAGATGAAAGAATTTATCCTATGTATGAAGAGATGGAAAAGGCTGGATTAGTATGTTTATTCCATGCAGGATATGATGTTGCTTTCCCTGGTTCTTATTTGGCTGCACCAAAAAACATTGCAACAGTTGCTAAAATGTTCCCAAAACTTAAGATAGTTGCAGCACATCTTGGTGGATACGAAAGTGGAGACGATATCATAGAAGAAGAACTAGGATGTAGCAATATTTATGTGGATACGGCTTTAATGCATATGGCACATAAACCTGATCATATAAAGAAACTTTTTGATAGTTTTGGTCCAGAAAGAATTTTATTTGCTACAGATTGTCCTTGGTCAAAACCAAGTATTGAATTGGACATATTAAATAGTTTAAATCTCGATTCTGCAAAAAAAGAATTAATTTTACATAAGAATGCAGAAAGCTTGATTAAGTAAATTTGGAAGGAAATATGGAAAAATCAAAGGTATTATCTACAAGCGAAATTACTCCAGAAAGAATAATTGATATTTACAATGCATTAGGCTTTAAACTTGAAGGCAAAGTGGGTGTAAAAGTACACTCTGGAGAAGTAGGAAATCAAAACTTCTTAAAGCCATCTTTCTTAAGACCGATGATAGAGTATGTCAATGGTACAGTTATTGAATGTAACACAGCATATTTTGGTCAAAGAAACACTACAAAGAAACACTTGAAGACATTTAAAAAACATGGTTGGACAGATTTCTTCAATGTAGATTTAATGGATGCTGAAGAACCAGATTTAGTTTTAGATATTCCTAATGGAAATGTTATTAAAAAAGACTATGTCGGAAATCATTTAGATAACTATGATTCAATTCTTGTTCTCTCTCACTTCAAGGGACATCCTATGGGAGGTTTTGGTGGAGCATTAAAACAATTATCCATTGGATTTGCATCTTCTCGTGGAAAAGCATATATTCATTCTGCAGGAAGAACGACTAATCAATATTTCCTTTGGAACAAGTTGCCACCACAAGATAAATTCTTAGAGTCTATGGCAGATGCAGCAAGTGCTGTTCATAAACATTTTGAAGGAAGAATAGCATATATTTCTTTAATGGTTAATATGTCTGTAGACTGTGACTGTTGTGCCGTTGCAGAAGACCCATGCTTAAAAGATATTGGAATTCTTGCATCATTAGACCCAATTGCATTAGATCAAGCTTGTGTTGATTTGGTTCAAAATAGCACAGATGTTGGCAGAGACCACTTTATGGAAAGAGTTAATAGCCGTCATGGAATACATAAAATAGAAGCAGCAAGTGAACTTGGATTTGGGTCAAGAGAATATGAACTTATTTCAATAGACTAAAATATAAAAAGTGAATATAAAAATAGCATGGCGATGAACCATGCTATTATTTTTTTTGTCTTTTTTGAATATTAATATTCAAATTGTTTTGCAAAGTATGAATCTAATTCATCAATATTAATTCTAATTTGAGACATTGTATCTCTTTCTCTGATTGTAACTGTATTGTCTTCTAATGTATCAAAGTCTACTGTTACACAGAATGGAGTACCAATTTCGTCTTGTCTACGATATCTCTTACCAATAGAACCAGATTGGTCAAATTCACAAGAATACTTCTTAGAAAGATTTGAATAGATTTCTTCTGCTTTTTCGTTGAGTTGTTTTTGAAGTGGAAGAATTGCAACCTTAATTGGAGCAAGAGCATGATGTAAATGTAATACAACTCTTGTTTCACCATCCACTTCTTCCTCTTCGTATGCATTGCAGAGGAATGCAAGTAAAACTCTATCTGCACCAAGAGATGGTTCAATTACATATGGAACATATTTTTCATTTGTAACTGGATCTTGGTAACTTAAATCTTTACCTGAAGTATTGATATGTTGTTTGAGGTCATAGTCTGTTCTATCGGCAACACCCCAAAGTTCACCCCAACCAAATGGGAATAAGAACTCGAAGTCTGTTGTAGCTTTCGAATAGAAAGCTAATTCTTCTTTGTCATGGTCTCTTAATCTAAGCCATTCTTCTTTGATACCCAAATTGAGGAGCCATTGATGACAGAAATTCTTCCAGTAATCAAACCATTCAAGGTCTGTACCTGGTTTACAGAAGAATTCAAGTTCCATTTGTTCGAATTCACGAATTCTGAAAATAAAGTTTCCAGGGGTGATTTCGTTTCTGAATGATTTACCAACTTGAGCAATACCGAAAGGAACTTTCTTTCTAGATGTACGTTGTACATTTTTGAAGTTTACGAAAATACCTTGTGCTGTTTCTGGACGGAGATAAATTGTATTTGCTGTATCTTCTGTTACACCTTGGAAAGTCTTGAACATAAGGTTGAACTTTCTGATTGGTGTGTAGTTAGAATTTCCACAAACTGGGCATGGAATCTTGTTGTCTTTGATATATTGTTCCATTTGTTCTAAAGACCAGGATGCAATATTTTCTTCGATTCCTTTACGTTTCATATAATCTTCGATTATATTATCTGCTCTATGACGTGCATGACAGTCTTTACAATCCATTAAAGGATCTGAGAAACCGCCAACGTGTCCAGATGCTACCCATGTCATTGGGTTCATAAGAATTGCACAATCTATACCAACATTATATGGATTTTCGATAACGAATTTCTTCCACCATGCTGCTTTAACATTGTTCTTTAATAAAACTCCGAGTGGGCCATAGTCCCATGAGTTTGCTAAACCACCATATATTTCGCTGCCAGCATAAATAAAACCTCTATTTTTGCAAAGAGCAACTAATTTATCCATTGTTAATTTTGAATCTGCCATATTAAGCACCTCATTAATTTAGTTTTTATATAATAAAAAGATAAGGGTGTAAAAGTCAAGAAAAATCAAAATAATATAGCCAAAATATATTATTATTGCCTATTACCTCTAAAATTGATATAATCTATTTTAGTTTTTTAATAAAGCGAGGGAAAATATGTTATTAGTTCTAGATATAGGAAACACTAATGTTAAAATTGGTATTTTCAAGGGAAGTAAACTAATATCCACTTGGCGTGTGTCTACGCAAGCTTCTCATACCGCAGATGAATATGGCATGATGGTCTATGATTTATTAAGATCTTCTGGAGCAAGCTTTAAAGATATAGAAGGTTCTATTATGTCTTCTGTTTCTCCAGCACTTAATTACACAATTGAACATATGTGCCAATACTATATGCATAAAAAGCCTATAGTTGTTTCAGATGAAATTAAGACGGGTATAAAGATTAATTATGATCACCCATCTGAACTAGGTTCAGATAGAATCGTAGACGTTGCAGCTGCATATAAGCTTTATGGTGGTCCTGCAATAGTTGTAGACTTTGGTTCGGCAACTACATTCAATCTTGTAACAAAAGACGGGGAGTTTATTGGTGGAGCAATTAGCCCTGGTATTAAAACAGCAACAGATTCTTTAGTTAACGTTGCAGCTAAACTTCCAAGAGTGGAACTCTTGAAACCAGAAAACATTGTTGGGACAAGCACTAAGAGTGGCATGCAGGCAGGTATTGTATACGGATATACAGGGCTTGTTTCATATATTGTTAACAAATATAAAGAATTGCCAGAGATGCAAGGCGCTAAAGTTATTGCAACTGGGGGTTTATCCGAACTAGTATCAAATGTTGAAAATAACATCTTTGATGTTGTAGATAGAAAATTAGCCCTTGAAGGACTAAAAATAATATATGATTTAAATAAATAACTTGGAGTAAATTATGAAAAAAGTTGGTGTAGCATTATTAGGAGTAGGAGTTGTAGGTGGAGGCACTTACGAAATTCTTACAAAGAAACATGAATATATTAAACAAAATGATGGCATAGACGTAGAAGTTATGCACGTCTTAGAAAGAAACACAGCAAGATGTAATGAATTAGGCATTAATCCTGCAATAGTTTCTACAGACATAACTAACATCACAAAGAACCCAGACATTAAGATCGTTTGTGAATTCTTTGGTGGTATTGAACCAGCTCGTTCATTCATTATTGAATGCCTTAAGGCAGGAAAGAGTGTTGTAACAGCTAATAAAGAAATGTTCTCAAAGAACTGGCCAGAACTTGAACAAATAGCAAGAGAGAATAATGCTGGTCTATATTTTGAAGCAAGCTGTGTTGGTGGTGTACCAATTATTCATGCTTTAACAGATTCTTTACAAGGAAACAAAGTACAATCTATAAAGGGTATTGTTAACGGAACAACAAACTATATTCTTTCTAGAATGAGTGATGAAGGTGTAGATTATGCAACATGTTTAAAGGATGCTCAAGCACTAGGATATGCAGAAGCAAACCCAACAGCAGACGTGGATGGATTTGATGCAATGTACAAGTGTTCTATCCTTTCTTCTCTTGCATATAAGAAGAGAGTTCCAATTGACAAAATTTACAGAGAAGGCATTTCAAATATACAAGTTGAAGACATAAACTATGGAAAAGAGTTAGGATACACATTAAAGCTCTTAGCTATTTCTAAGAATATAAATGACAAAATTGAGGCAAGAGTTCACCCAGTATTTTTACCAAATGAACACCCACTATCTTCAGTTAAAGGCTCCTTCAATGCAGTATATGTAAACGGAGATAATGTTGGAGATCTTATGTTCTATGGACGTGGTGCTGGTGCTCTCCCAACAGGAAGCGCTATTGTTTCTGACGTTATTTTTGCAGCTGCACAAGATAAGCCAAGAAGATTCGCTTGGGAAGAAGTTAAAGAAGTAAAAGATGAAGATTTTGAAAGCGAATTCAGTTCCAAGTACTATGTTCGTGTTTTGGTTAAAGATGTACAAGGTGTTCTTGCAAACATCTCTACAGCATATGGAAAGAATAATGTAAGCATTAATGCAGTTATCCAAAAGGATGCTAAAGATAGTGCAGAATTACCAATTATCTTTGTAACACACTTAACAACAGAAAGCTCAATGCAAAAAGCATTGAAGGATATTGAAAAGATAGATGGTGTTGTAAAAGTTGCAGCATTAATTAGAGTTGAGGACTAATATGGCAAAAGCACCAATTAATAGAAGTTCTGGTGTTCTATGTAATATATCATCTCTTCCAAGTGAGTTTGGAATAGGTTGTTTTAACAAGGATGCAGAAAACTTTGCAGACATATTATTGGATATGGGCTTCCATTGGTGGCAAGTCTTACCAATTACTATGATTGGTTATGGCAACTCACCATATTCCTCATTATCCACATTTGCAGGAAATGCTTTATATATAAACCCAGCAGAGTTTTGTAATCTCGGATTATTATCTTGGGATGAACTAAATTCATTTAAATATTACGGTGAACCATATAGAGTGGACTATGACTTCGCAAGAAACAATATCACAAGATTATTAAATACTGTAATCCCTAGACTAACTCAAGACATCAAAGAGAAGATTTCTCTTTGGAGAAAAGAAAATGAGTACTGGATAGAAGATTATGCTTTATATATGGCACTTGCAGAAGTATATGGATATAACTGGAGAAATTGGGATAAACCACTTCAAGCAAGAGATAAAGCAGCACTAGATAAAAAGAGAAAAGAATTAGAGAATAGAGTTTTCTATTATGTTTTTGAACAATATGAGTTCTTCCGTGAATGGACAGCATTAAAGACAATCATAAACAAGAAAGGCATAAGAATCATTGGAGACATCCCATTCTATGTAGCAACAAACTCTGTAGATGTATGGGCAAATCCAAAGGAATTCCAACTAGGTGAAGACCTTGTTGAAAAGGCAGTTGCCGGAGTTCCTCCAGATGCTTTCTCAGATGTTGGACAAATTTGGGGCAATGTTTTATATGATTTCAAAGCACAAGCTAAGAGCAAGTATTCTTGGTGGAGATTAAGAATTAAGCATAACCTTGAAATGTATGATGCTCTAAGATTAGATCACTTTAGAGCTTTCTACAATTACTTCTCAATACCAGCAGAAGATACAGATACAGCAAAGAATGGACATTGGGAAATGGGTCCTGGAATGGAACTTCTTAATTATTTTAAGAAAGATAATCCAAAGGCATTCTTTATTGCAGAAGATCTAGGCTTGATTGATGACGAGTGCAGAGCCTTTATAGATAGTACTGGTATACCAACAATGAGAGTATTCCAATTCGGTTTTGATGGTACTCCAAGTTGCAATATCCCATACAATTACGAGGTTAACACTGTTTGTTACAGTGGTACACATGATAACAATACACTCTTAGGATGGCTTTATGAAGTTCATCCAGGAACAAGAGATTATGTACTTAAGTATTGTGGTTACGAAGGTGCTGGTTGGGGCATGGGAGGCCCACAATGCGGTTCTACAAAGGCAATACTTAAAGCATTAGCAATGACATCATCTATCCTTTGTGTATTCCCAATACAAGACTTACTTGGATATGGTGGTGATACAAGAATGAATATACCTGGAGTGGCAGAAGGCAACTGGATGTTTAGAGTACCTTTTGACCAAATCATGAGTATAGATAGAAACTTCTTCTTAGATGTTAATAACACATATGGAAGAAATAGAGGACAAGATTAAAGGAGAAATAAAAATGATATTCGAAAAATTAAAAGGAATGATAGCAGATCAATTAGCATTAGATGCTAATGATATCAAGCCAGAGAGCAACATTATTAAAGATTTACACGCAGATAGCTTAGATTTAGTAGAAACTTTGATGAACATTGAAAATGAATGGGGCATCACCATTAACGATGATGATGTTGCAGACATTGAAACAGTTCAAGACGTTGTAAATTTAATCGAATCTAAGATTTAATTCTAGAAATAATTTCATCTGTGAACTCAGTGGTACTCTGTTTCATAGCAGATATATCTTGAGTTCCAAATCCATCACTAATAGCGGAGGCCACTGCATTTTCTATGCAACTGGCTTCTTTTTCTGCATTAAGGGAATGTCTAAGCATAAGAGCAGCAGATAATATAGTTCCAGCTGGATTACATATATTTTTTCCTGCAAGTGTTGGAGCTGAGCCATGTATTGCTTCATATAATCCTAAACCTGTTTCACCAATAGAAGCAGAAGGAGCAAGCCCTATCGAGCCTACAATTGCAGCAGAGAGGTCTGAAAGGATATCTCCAAACATGTTTGAAGTTACTATTACATCAAATTGTGTTGGGTCTAGGCATAATTGCATAGCAGCATTATCTACAAACATTTCACTTACTTCAACATTTGGATAATCTTCATTAATATCTGTGACAATTTTTCTCCAAAGTCTACTAGATTCTAAAACATTTGCCTTATCTACTAAGCAAAGCTTATTCTTTCTTTTTTCTGCAATTTCATATGCAATTCTTGCAACTCTTTCTATCTCGAGTTCGGAGTATGATTCTGTATCATAAGCCTCTCTTCCAAAAGTCTTATTGTTTCTATAGCCTCTATCTCCGAAATAAATACCACCAGTTAATTCTCTAACGATTAAAATATCCACACCATTTTTAATCTTTTCTTCTTTTAGAGGAGAGAATTGTGTAAGGGAAGGATATAATGTTGCTGGTCTAAGGTTGGCATAAACACTCATTGCTTTTCTAATTCCAAGTAGTGCAGCTTCTGGTCTTCTTGGGCAATCATCCCACTTTGGACCACCAACCGAACCAAGTAACACTGCTTGCGAAGACAAACAAGATTTAACTGTTTGCTCTGGAAGAGGATCTCCTGTTGCATCTATTGCAGCACCACCAATTAACTCTTCTTTAAAGTTAAATTCATGTCCAAACTTTTCTCCAATAGCTAGTAAAACTCGTTTTGCTTGGGCTATTGTTTCTGGTCCAATACCATCTCCTGGAAGCAATGTAATGTTATATTTCATGCTAGTTTTCCTCCTTAATTAGGTTCATAAGACCACCAGCTTCTA
>CAMZEU010000033.1 GCA_947305865.1 uncultured Clostridia bacterium | reverse complement strand
CCTTCAACTCCAGAAAATATTTATACAAGTTATTGGTGGAGTGTTTCAAAAATGAGAGATAGCGATTATCCAGATTGGTTTGTAAGATATGATATTCGTTCAGCAAGTCAAGCATTATTACAAGACACAATGCAAGCATATTTACAATCTGTTTATAATGCAGGTGCAAAATTAGATGACACTGGTGCTGTAGATACATTTGCTAACTTATTCTATGACAATTCAAACAATGATGATGGTTCAGTTATTTGTTTAGATGCATATGTTGAAGGACATGCAGATTATTATGTAGAAGTAGAATGTAGATATTTTGCTAATGTAGAAAATCCATATTGGAGAGTAAGTTTTGAAGTCCATAGAATAGAACCATAATTTGCATATTATAATATTGCAAAAATATAAAGGCTGTTAGGTTATCCTAATGGCCTTTAATATTGACATAAACATATACATAAAATTAAAATAATTTTAAGAACAAGATCAGGAGAAAAATTATGTTAGGTGCAATTATTGGAGATATAGTTGGTTCAATATATGAATTTAATAACATTAGAACAAAGGACTTTCCTTTATTTGGTACAGATTATGAAGAGCCATACTTTACAGATGACTCAGTAATGACAATTGCTATAGCAGCTGCTATTTTGTCATGCAAAGATAATTATACGAATCTATCTTCTCAAGCAATTAAATATATGCAAGGAATAGGAAGAAATTATCCGCACTGTGGTTACGGTGGTTCTTTCTACAATTGGATTTTTATAGATAATCCTGAACCATATAACAGTTATGGCAATGGATCTGCTATGAGAGTAAGTGCCTGTGGCTTAGCAGGAAGAACTATAGAAGAAGTAAAGGATTTATCCAAGAAAGTCACTGCCATCTCACACAACCATCCAGAAGGGCTAAAAGGGGCAGAAGCAACAGCAGTTGCAATCTTCTTGGCTAGAGAAGGCAAATCTTTGCAAGAAATTAAGGATTATATAACCAAAAATTATTATGATATAGACTTTACTTTGGATGAGATTAGGCCAACATATAGATTTAATGAAACATGCCAAGATACAGTTCCTCAAGCATTTGAAGCATTCTTTGAATCTACATCATTTGAAGATGCTATAAGAAACGGAATATCTATTGGTGGAGATAGTGATACAATTGGTGCTATTGTTGGAGGAATGGCAGAGGCATATTATGGCATCCCAGAATGGATAAGAGAAGAAGCTATATCTTATTTAGATAGAACATTGTATTCTGTAGTTGAAGTATTTGAAAAGAAATATCCACCTAAAATCATTTAGTCAATATTGACTAAAAATATACACGAAGATAAAATATTAACAGATGTATAATTTTTTGGGAGAATTATTATGATACCTTACATATTTTTAGGTTTAGGTGGTTTAGCTCTAATAGCATTCTGTATTTTTAGAGATAAGAAAGGTTCAATTTTAGCAATATGCATTAAATCTTTGGTTTCTGCAATGTTTATAGCAGTTGCTGTTTCTGCATTAGTTGCAAATTTCCAACCAATTGACTCAATGGCTCGTCCATCCATATTCTTAATTTTAGGACTAGTATTTGGATTTATAGGGGATATTGTTTTAGATCTTAAGATTTATCTTAAAGGATTATCTTATCAAAATGCAGAAAAAGATGCAGACCTTGCTACATACTTTGGAATGGCAGTATTTGCTCTAGGGCACATATTCTATATTCTTGCAACATTATTCCGTTTCCCAGGACACGAATTAAATATTGTTTGGTCTATGTTAATAGGAATAGGTGTTGCTGCATTAATCTTTGTAATTGCAATTGGATTATTAAAGATGAAGTTTGGCAAGTTCTTAATTCCAAGTATTTTCTATGCATTCTTGCTTTGTACATTTGTAGTATATTCAATTTGGTCTTGTGCAACACTTGGAGCAACAACTGCAAATATTATGTTCTTAGTTGGATCAATCTTATTCTTAGTATCAGATTTAATCCTTTCTATGACATACTTCTCAAAGCCAGAGGATTACAAGAAACAAGGAATAATGAACCCAGAAAGCAAGTTCTTAATTATTGCAAATCATGTAACATATTATGCAGCTCAATTCCTTATAGCTTTAGCAATATTATTTATATAATAAATAAAAGTTTAAAATTTGCCATCCTTCGGGATGGTTTTTTTATTATCCTACTTCTTTTAGCAAATGTAAATATTGAAAAACAATATTTAGTTGTGGTAAAATATTTTCCATAATGAAAGAAATAATTATTAATACATATAATTCTTTACAGTTGAATGCAAATAAGTTGCAGACTTTACCAAACTTAAGAAAAGAAGATGTAGAAAAAATAGCTAGATATAAAACAGAACTTGGGCAAAGAGAAGAAGCTGTATCTGCATACTTTAAAAGGAAATATGTTGGGGATTTTTTCATTAGTGATAAGGGCAAACCATTATCTTCCAATACTTACTTCAATATCTCACATTCAAACGGACTTGTAATCTTTTCTCAATATGATAAACCAATTGGTATCGATATTGAAAAAGTTGAAAAAATTGAAGATGACATAAAAAGCTTTGTTATGAGCGATGATGAGTACGAAGATATCAAAGAAGATGAGGATTTCTTTAAAAAATGGGTATCCAAAGAATCTTTATTAAAAGCAGTTGGTTCAGGAATGGTTAGAGCTGTAAAAGAGGTTCCATCTACATATGATGGCAAAAAAGAATACAATGGAAAAACATATTATTCACATCTAATAAAATACAATGAATTCTTTATCTCGGTCACAATAGAAGATGTTGAAGATTTTAATATAAAAATGCAAATTGAGGAGATCAATTTATGAAAGATATGTACACATTATCTAAGACAGAAGAGGGATTATATATTTCTTCTTTAACAAGTGGAGATGCATACAATGTCGCAAATGCAATCAATTTAGGCAAAAATGTTAAATTGGAGCAAATTCAAAGTGCAATAGAAAAAATATTTGAAGCACATCCATATCTTTGGACAGTTTTATCTGTTTCAGATGAAGGTATTGTTCAAAAACATATCGTAAAAAACAAGATTGAAGTTGAATACGAAGAAGTGGATAAGATCGACATCAAATTAAAACCATTTGAAATCGTTGGAAAACCACTATATCGTTTCAAGGTATTCAAGTGCAAAGGCGAATACACACTTTACTTTGACTTTTTCCATGCAATCTATGATGGAACATCTATAGCACTTTTCTTAAGAGACTTATTTAAAGCTTTAAAAGGTGAAGCATTAGAGAAAGAAACATATACTGCAAATGATGTTGTTGAACAAGAGATAAAAGACTTAAAGAGTAAAAAATATGACGAAGCAAAAGCATATTACGAAAAACTATTATCTTCTACAGAAACAGATTCAACACCAATTGAAGATAAAAAGGATGAAAAGATTGGTTGGAGTACAATATATAAAACTCTCACTATTAAAAATAGTGAAGTTAAGGCTTTTACTAATAAATTAAAACTTAAAACATCTACATTCTTCCTTGCATCATTCGGATTCTTACTTAGTAAGATTAATATGGAAAACGAGTCATTATTCCTTACAATTCACAACGGAAGAAATGAAAAGATGGCAAATACTATGGGACATTTTGTTAAGACTTTCCCAATGTATTTACAATATCAAGATGATGAAACAGTGGAAGATTACTTCAAACAAGCAAATGATGAATTGGTAAATAATGTTAAAAATAACCTTTATCCATTATCCGATATGGTTAAGGATTTATCTATTGCTCCAGAAGTTATGTTTGCATACCAAGGAGATTTCTTCTATCAAACAAAGAATCTTATATCTGTAACAAGAAAAGATGGAAAAGATAAAATGACCATCGAATTACATAGAAGAGGCGAAGAGTTCGTTATTTGGTTTGAATATCGTAATGATTTATACGAAGAAAGCACTATACAACACATTATTAAAATGTTTGATAACCTAATGCATAGTGTACTAACTTCAAAGAAGTTAACAGATATTTCATTACTAGATAATGAGGAAATTAAACTCTTAGATTCATTCAACAAAACAGACTTATCTTTCATTGGAGATTTAAACAGAACAATCTTAGATGAATTTGAAGATATCGTTAAGAAATATCCAAACAATACAGCTGTTGTATTCAAGGATAAAAAATACACATATAAAGAAATAGACGAGATTACAACAAGAATAGCCAATGAACTTATAAAGAAAGGTGCAGGAAGAGAAAAGGTTGTATCTATTCTAGTTCACAAATCCGAATTTATCGTTCTCGCATCTCTTGGTGTTATTAAATCTGGTTCAGCATATCAACCTTTGGATCCAACATATCCAAAAGATAGATTGAATTTCATGGTGCAAGATGCAAGTGCAGTTATCTTAATTAGAGATGATGATTTATCTGGAATTATAGATGATTTTGCTGGTAGTGAGATACTAACAAGTTCTTTATTATCTTTAAAAGATAATACACCTATCAAAACAAGACCAGATCCAAAAGATTTATTCATTATGTTATACACATCTGGTACAACAGGTGTTCCAAAGGGTGTTCAACTTGAACAAGGAAATATCCATGCATTCTGTAAACACTATATTAAAACATATGAACTCGGACCAAAGTCAAGAGTTACAGCATATGCTTCATATGGATTTGATGCAGATATGATGGACTTATATCCAACACTTACAAGTGGTGCAACTTTATATATAATCCCAGATGAAATGAGATTGAACTTAGTTGAACTTGGTGAATACTTCAACGAAAACAAGATTACAAATGCTTTCATCACAACACAAGTTGGAAGACAATTTGCATCTGAAGTTGAACTTAAATCCCTAAAATACTTCTTATTAGGTGGTGAAAAACTAGTTCCGATGGAACCACCAAAAGGATATAAGTTTGTTAACGTTTATGGACCAACAGAAGGAACTGTTTTCTGTACAGAACAACTTGTTGATAAAAATTATCATCGTATTCCTATAGGAAAATCACTTCCAGATTACAAATTCTACATAGTAGACAAGAATTTCAATAGGTTACCAACAATGGTAAGTGGTGAACTTTGTATTGCTGGTCCACAAGTTGGAAGAGGTTACTTAAATAGAGAAAAAGAGAATAAAGCAGCATTTATTCCAAATCCATTTACAGATGATCCAAAATTCAACAAAATTTATAGAACAGGTGATATCGTTAGATTCTTACCAGATGGAAAGGTAGACTTCATTGGAAGAAAAGACGGACAAGTTAAGATTAGAGGATTCCGTGTAGAATTATCTGAAGTTGAAAAAGTTATACGTGAATATCCAGATATTAAAGATGCAACAGTTAAAGACTTTACAGATGCTGCTGGAGTTAAATTCATTTGTGCATATATCGTAAGTGATAAGACAATAGACATCCAAGATTTAAATAACTTCATCTTAGGCAAGAAACCACCATATATGGTTCCTGCTTATACAATGCAATTAGATAAGATACCTCTTAACCAAAACCAAAAGGTTAATAAGAGAGCTCTTCCTATGCCAGAATTAAAGATTGAAGAAAAAGTAAATCCTAGAAATAGAGATGAAGAAGATATTTATAATATCCTTAAGGATATTTTAGGACATGACCAATTCGGTGTTACAACAGATGTGTTTGAAGCTGGTTTAACTTCTGTATCTTCAATAAGATTCACAATTAAATTAAGCAAGAAATACAACAAAACTGTAGATAACAAGAACTTAAAAGATAATCCTACAATTGCTCAACTAGCTTCATTCCTTGCAGGAAAACAACAAGACAAAGTATATGAAATTCGTAGTGAATATCCTATCAGCAAAACACAAGAAGGTATCTTTGTTGAATCAGTATCTAAACCAAATAGCACAACATACAACATTCCATTCTTGTTCAAATTAGATAAGAAGATAGATGTTAAGAAGTTAAAAGATGCTGTTATCAAAGTTATAGACAACCACGAATATATTAAGACAACATTCTTTATGAATGTAGATGGAGATATCCTTGCAAGAAGAGTTCCAACTGATGCAAAAGTTGAAATTTTTAAGGCAGAATTAGATAAATCTAAACTTGTAAGACCATTTACAATGTTGGATAGTCCTTTATACCGTGCAGAAATCTATCAGGGCAAAGATAACTATCTATTCCTTGACTTACATCATATTATATGTGATGGGACCTCAGAGGCCGTTATATTAAGTGATATAAGCAAAGCTTATTTGGGTGAAGATATTGCAAAAGAAGAATTCACAGGATTCGAAGTTGCACTTAAAGAAAGAGAAGATTTAGCAACAAATAAACTAGATGAAGCAAAGGAATATTACAAGACAGTTCTTAAAGATATAGATGGTGAATATGTTCTCAAGAAAGACTTAAAGACTAAAGAGAATAGTAAACTTGCATCCAAGGATTATATCCTAGACTTAGATAAGAGCAAGATTGTTAAATTTGTAGAAAAGAACAAATTAACTGCTAATGCATTCTTCAACTTTGCATTTGCATTCACACTCTCAAAATACATCTACAAGACAGATGCATTATATACAACAATTTACAACGGACGTAATTCATCCAAATTAATGAATACAGTTTCAATGCTTGTTAAGACACTTCCTGTATATATGAAATATGCAGAAGAGGATAAGGTTATAGATAAGTTAAGCGAAATGAAGGATTTATTAAGTGGATTAGAAGAACATGACATTTACTCATTTGCTGACATCGCAAAGGATTATGACATCTCAATGGATGTTATGTTTGCATACCAAGGTGATGACTTTACCTTTGATAAGATTGGTGGATATCCTGTAGAAGCTATTATTCTAGAGAGTGAAACACCTAAGTCCGCATTCTCAATAGATGTATTCTTAGAAAACAATAAATATCGTGCTCACTTTGAATATGATGAATCTCATTACAATATAGACACAATGGAATCATTTAAACGTCTATTTGAAATGGTTCTCAATGAGTTATTAACAAAGAGTTATATCAAAGATATAAACTTATTAACGGAATATGACAAGATGTTATATGAGAAGTTCAATGATACATATATTCCAGTACCAGATACTTCATTCAATAAACTTGTAGAAGCTCAAGTAGAAAAGAATCCAGATAAGGTTGCAGTAATTGGATGCAATGGTAGTTATACATATTCTGAATTCAATAAAGCTGCAAATAAAGTTGCACATACATTAATAGATGCAGGTGTTGCAATTGGAGAACCAGTTGTAATGTTAATGCCAAGAATTGCTGAAGCATATGTTGTAAGACAAGGTATTATTAAATCAGGTGGTGCATTCGTACCAATTGATCCAAAATATCCAGATGACAGAGTAGAATATATCATTACAGACTCAAAGACAAAATTTGTAGTTGCAACAAAAGCTATAATTGAACAAAAGAAGGACTTAATCAAGGCAACAAAGGTTAAAGCATTTGCAATAGAGGATATATTACTTTCAAAGAAAGTAACAAACCCAGGATTAGATATTCCTTCATCATCACTTTGTTATGTAATTTACACATCTGGTTCAACAGGAAAACCAAAAGGAGTTATGATTTCTCACCACAACTTAGTTAACTATGTACAAGATGGTAACAACTATGCAACAGGTGAATATCGTTTAATAAAGGGTGATGTAATAAGTTGTTCATTTGCTTCATTCTCATTTGATGCATCATTACAAGAAGAATGCATAGTTCTTTCACATGGTTATACAGCTGTTATTGCAAGTGAAGAAGAAATTGAAAATCCATTATTGCTTGCTAAGACATTAAAGAAATATGGTGTAAACATTATGTTCATGACGCCATCCTTCGTTTCTAACTTGTTAGATATAGATGAATTTGTAAGTGCATTAAGAAACTTCCAAGTATTAGATATGGGTGCTGAATCTGTATCTCCAGAGTTATGTGAAAGAATTAAATCTCTTGGAGTGAAAGCTGTTATTAATAATGGTTATGGTCCAACAGAAACAACTATTACTTGTACAATGCACAAGGTTGAAGATAAGTACTTAACAATTGGTAAACCACTTGGAAATGTACGTGCTTATCTTTTAGATAAGGCTGGACATATATTACCAATTCTTGCAATAGGTGATTTAACTCTTGCTGGAGATGGAGTAGGTATTGGATATCTTGGTCTTGAAGAAAAGACAAAACAAGTATTCATAGACCTTAATGGACAAAGAGCTTATAGAAGTGGAGACTTAGCAAGATATAATACGGAAGGGAATATTGAATACTTCGGAAGAATGGATAACCAAGTTAAGTTAAGAGGATTAAGAGTAGAATTAGATGAAATTGAAAAGGTTCTCAACTCATATCCAACCATTACAAGAAGTTACATTATGGTTAAGGCAAATCCTGTTGATGGAGATTATCTTGCTGCCTACTTTACTGCAAGCAAAGAAGTGGATAAGGATGACTTAACAAAGCATATGGCAAAATCATTAACACCATATATGATTCCTAAATTCATGATGCAAATAGATAAATTCCCATTAACACCAAATGGTAAGATTGATAAAAAAGCATTACCAGAAGGTGAAGTTGCAACAAAAGATAGAGTAATTAAGGAAGCATCTACAGACTTAGAGAAGAAGCTTGTAGCGATTTATAAGAAAGCTTTAGGTAAAAATGATATAGGTATCGATGATGACTTCTTCGAATTAGGAGGGACCTCTTTAAGCGCTTCTAAGGTAGCAATGCTAGCATTAACAGAGAATTTACCTATCTCCTATGGAGATGTATTCGAATATACAACCATTTCTGCGTTAGAAAAACATATTAATTCATTATCTCAACATGAAGAAGTAATAGCGGAAGAAAAGGTTGCAAGTGATCTCCCATCATTAGATGCAAATATCTTAGATAACATCAACGATGTAAAGATTGAAAAGGATATCAAGTCCGTATTATTAACAGGTGCAACAGGATTCTTAGGAATTCACATCCTCAAAGAATTACTTAACCAAAAGATTAAGATTGTTGCTTTAATTAGAGGTGGCAAGTTAGATCCAAAACAAAGATTACTTGGATTACTCGCATATTATTTCGATTCTCCATTAATTGAGGAAGTAGATAAATATGTAACAATCGTAGATGGAGATGTAACAGATCAAACACTTAGCGAGAAATTAAAGGATGTTAAATTTGATACCATCATCAACTGTGCTGCAATTGTTAAACACTTTGCAAATGATGACATTATAGAAAGAGTAAATGTCGGTGGTGTTACAAACTTAATTTCAATAGCAAAAGAGAAGAATGTACGACTTATTCAAATCTCAACATTATCAGTTGCAGGTGAGAATATAGATAATAAGTTTGATGATACATTTAGAATGTTTGAAAATATGTTGTCCTTTGGACAAGATGTATCAAATAAGTATGTACACAGCAAATTCAATGCAGAAAAAGCAGTACTAGAAGCTTGTGTAGATGGCTTAGATGGAAAGATTATCAGAGTTGGTAACTTAATGAGCAGAGAAAGCGATGGTGAATTCCAAGCTAACTCAATTACTAATGGATTCATGAGAGACTTAAAGGGATATGCAACATTACATAAATTCCCAGTAAACAATATGGATATTGAAGTAGACTTCTCACCAATTGATGAAGTTGCGAAGACAATTATCTTACTTGCAAAGACAAATAAGAAGTTCACAGTATTCCATTCTGCTAACTCACATAGTGTACAAATGGGTGATATCATTTATGTTCTTAATGAATTAGGATTTGATATTAAAGTTGTAAGTGATGAAGAATTTGTAGAAACCATGAAAGAATTCATGATGGATGAAAGCAAGAGTATGTTAGTATCATCCTTAATTTCATATTCATCCAGTGATTATCATACACATTCATTCATACAAACAAACAATGTATTCACAAACAAGGCTTTATATCATTTAGGATATAAGTGGCCTATAACAGACTATAAATACCTAAAGAATGCAATTGAGTCCTTGAACACATTAGGATTCTTTGAGAGGAATGACTTATGAGCGAATTAACAAGAAATGATAAATTAGTTAGCCGTAAGTTTTATCAATACTTACTTCCATCTATCATGATGATTTTTGCAATGCAATTTGGTTCATTGTTAGATGGTATTATTGTTGGAAACTTTTTAGGAAATGATGCTCTAAGTGCTACTGCAATTGTTATGCCTATTCTATATTTCATTCAATTGCCTGGATTTGCACTTGGTATTGGTGGTTCAATAGTTGTTGCAAACTTATTAGGGAAGAGAGACATCCTAACAGCAAAAAAAGTATTCTCGCTTGCATGTATTATTGGTATGTCAATATCTTTCATATTCACAATAATAAGTTTCTTTGTTTGTAGACCAATTGCTTCTGCATTCTCACAAGATCCAGTTTTATTAGAATATGGATACCAATATATATTTATATATATGGTAACAGATCCAGTTATCACATTCGTTCTCTTAATGAGTTCATTTATGGCTGTGGATAACAATCCAAAATTATCTTCCTTAACTCTGATTATTGGAAACGTAGTAAAAGTTGCACTTGAAGTTCTATTTATTAAAGTATTCAATATGGGAATGTATGGTGCAGCTGCATCTACACCTGTAGGATACTTTATAGGAGCAATGACGGTATTCTTCTATATGAAGAGCAAGAAGAGATTATTATCCTTCACATTCAAGCTCAAAGGTTCTCAAATAAAAGAATTATTGAAAGCATCTGCCTCTAATGCATTAAATTTTGCATTGGCAGCTGTGGAAATGTTGGTAATTAATATATTCGTTGCAAGAACTATAACACAGGATTTAGATATCATCATATTCGGTCTTGTATCTAATATGGTATTCGTCTTTGACTTATTTGCAGGTGGTATTCAAAACATCATACCAACACTTTGTGGAATCTTCTATGGAGAAAAGGATCATTACTCTTTGAAGTCTATTACTAGAAAAATCTATATTATAAATATAGCTGTCACAGTTTTCTTCACAGTATTTATTCTTGCATTGCCAAATGTATATTCAACAATCTTTGGTTATACAGGAAGTACAGATACAGAAAGGGTAAACTTTATGTTAAGAATATTTGTTTTAGCATTCATTCCATATGAAATAAACAAGTTCATAACAAATTACTATCCATCTATAGACAAACCTACAGTTTCTATTATAAATGTAATTTTGAAGGATTTAGTAATTGTATTACCAGTAGCACTTTCATTATTACTCACAAGAGGATTAGAAGGTTATGTAATATCACAAGTTGTAACTCAAGCAGCTGCCATGATATTTACATATGTCATTATTCTTGTTTATCAAGTTGTTAAGAAGAAACCTCTTAGCATATTTATGTTTGAAAAAACAGAATTTAAGACTTTTGATGTATCTTTAAATAACGAATTAAATAATGCATCTGAAATTTCTAAACAACTTACAGATTTTGCCTTGGAAAATAACGTTCCAAATAGAGAAAGTCAAATAGTTGGATTAGCATCTGAAGAGGTTGTTAACAATATTATAACCTATGGTTATAAAAAGAATAACAGACAAAAATATATAGATGTAAACCTTAAGATTAATGAAGATACATTAATTCTAACTATTAGAGATGACGGACTCCCATTTGATCCAACACAATATGAGTTTGACGATAACGAAGAATACTCAACAAGTGGAATAAAACTTATTAAGTCATTAACAGACTCTATGTCTTATATGAGAATATTAAATTTAAACAACACAGTTTTCGAATTAAAAATTAAAGGAGAATAAATTATGGAAATTAAAATCACACATGCAGACAATTTAACAATTGAATTAACTGGAAGATTAGACACAGTTACTTCTACAGAACTTGCAGATGCAGTTGCAAAAGAAACAATAACCGAGAAGCTTGTTATCATTGATTTCAAGAATCTTGAATATATTTCTTCAGCAGGTTTACGTGTATTACTCGCATTAAAGAAACAATTCACAGCAGAAGATAGAGATTTCGAAATTCACAATCTTAATGATGTAGTAAAAGAAGTATTTAATGTAACAGGATTTATTAATATATTGTCAGTAAAATAAGATGAAAAATACCATCAAACTAAAAATTATCACTCTAGGTCTAATTGTATCCATATTAGCTATGGCTGTATCTTTACTAGTTTCTTATTTTTCATATAAGAATGCATTATATGATCAATTTGATGGCACAATAGATAAAACAACCGAAGATGTGGATAAAAGATTTAAAGAAGAGATTTGGTATGGAAGCGATTTTGTCGATGAAATAAAAGAAATCAAAGAATATGTCGCCAATAATTATACAGATAATCATGACGATCCAGAGACATTTGATACATATGATGATAAACGCCATCATTATGCTAATAAATATCCTAGTATTTATGCTTTATATGGTGAAACTTTTATCTTGTATCCATCATTAGCAGAATTCTTAACAAAATATAAAGATATTATATCTATGTTAGATACATCTGTTAAGGTATCTGGAGCAAAGAATGCATTTATATGCTATTATGATGAAACAACCTCTTCTTTAGTTCAATTAGTAGAATACAGGGTAGGAAATATAGATATTAAAGAGATTTATTATCCTGGTTCTCACATAGCAGTTACTGAAACACCAAATCAAGAAAGTTCAGTTGTTTCTAAATATTCTGTATATGGAAAAATGCAAAAAACAATTCCAATTTATGAAAGAGACAAAATTGGAGAGCCAGAGGGCTTAATTGCATATTTCTTCATTGAATATGATTATGAAAAAGTTGAACAAGAGATACAACATACAATTTTAATTCAATTTGCAACATTAGGAGCAACATCAGTTGTATTAATTATTCTTTATGTTTTAGGTGCCCATTTCTTAATTATTAGAAACATTAATAAATTAAAGAAAGCATCATCTGATTTTGCAGATAACCTTTCAGCTAATGGTGAAGAGATTAAAACTATTGAACCTGGTGTAAAGTCAAATGACGAATTAAGAACTCTTTCTAACACTTTTGTTTCTATGGAGAACTCCTTAATTAATTACATTAATGTAATTAAGGAACAGACAATAACTGAACAAAAGATGAATGCAGAGTTGAGTGTTGCAAGTAAGATTCAATTAGAAGCTCTTCCAAACAAAGAATATGATGATGACAATGTTTCTATAAGAGCATTCATTCATCCGGCAAAAGAAGTTGGTGGAGATTTCTATGACTATTTCTATATAGATGAAACACATGTTGCATTCTCAATTCAAGATGTAAGTGGAAAGGGTATTCCTGCGTCATTATTTATGATGAAAGGTAAGGAGCTTATTAAATCTAAATTACACTCAGACAATAGTCTTGAAAAAGTTATGTATGAAGTTAATAACGAATTAACAACAAATAATACAGAAAGTTTGTTCATTACATCATTCGTTGGAATATTAGATTTAAAGAAGAATGAACTCACATTTGTAAATGCAGGACATGAAAGACCATACATAATCAAAAAAGACAGAATACAACAACTACAATGTAATTCAAACTTTATTCTTGGTGGTATGGAAGACTTTAAGTATAAATCTGAAACAATACCATTTGATAAAGATACAACTATCTTCTTACATACAGATGGATTAAATGAATCTATTAATGATGACAGAGAAGAATTTGGTTATGACAGAATTACAGAAATACTAAACAAAAATACAAGTTCATCTTTAGATGAAATAATTGAAGATTTAAATAATTCACTAAAAGAATTCGTTGGAGATAATGAACAATTTGACGACTTAACAATGCTATTAGTTAAGCGTATAGAACCAAAGAACTTAGACTTTAAATTTAAAAAACCAGATATTTCCATAATTGATGAAGTCAATGATAAGTTCAACGAAGTGTATAGCGAAATAGATAAAAAGGTAAAATCACAAATTAACATCATAAATGATGAACTCCTTAACAATATAGTATCATATGAACAAGCTGAGTGCCTTTCTGTCGAGGTTTATTATTCTTTATTAGGAAATACACTAAATATGACCTTCAAGAGCAATGGAGAGCCTTACAATCCTTTAGAAAAGGAAGAGAAACACTTAGACAAATACTCAGACGATATAGAGATAGGTGGTTTTGGTTTAACTATAGTTAAAAATATGGTAGACAAAATCACTTATTCTAGAGAAGACAACAAAAATGTAATAACAATATTAAAAAGAATATAAGTAAAGAAATTAGCAAGAAGAGAATAACTATGTATTTTTCAAATAATCATCTCTAGTAATTTCTAAAATGTAATAAGGGAATACTAAAGAATAACTTCCACATGTAGTCATGCCATCTTCACACAAAGTAGAAATAATAACTGTAGGCATTGGATAAAAGAGATTGTTTTGATAGAAATTATCTACTGGTTTTAATTTTCTAAAATTACTCATCTCACACCTTGATTTAATGTAATTCCATATAAATATTAGCAATATATACATTAATTTTAAACAATGTTTTTTATTAAAATAAAAAAAGAACCTCAATTAAGGGTTCAATTTTTACTACCTGGCGGAGAGAAAGGGATTCGAACCCTTGATGGGGTATTAGGCCATACACGA
>CAMZEU010000032.1 GCA_947305865.1 uncultured Clostridia bacterium | reverse complement strand
ATTGCTGAAGCCGAAGAAAACAAGAAACAGGCACAAAGACTTCAAGCTGAATTCGAAAACTATAGAAAGAGAATGGAATCTCATGGACAAGACATGAGAAAACTAGGTATCCAAGCTGTAGTAGAAAAGATGTTAGAAGTTTTGGATAACTGTGATAGAGCTAGAGAATATATCAAAGATGAAAATGCTTTAATGGGCTTCAACATAATGGAACAACAAATAGTTATAGCTCTAAAGTCATTTAACCTTCAAGAAGCAGACGTAAAGGTTGGAGATGTATTAGATGTCAAAACTATGTATGCAATTGAACGTGAAGCAAATGACGAGCTAGATGGCAAGGTTACTGCAGTTTTCTCAAAAGGATATTTACTAGATGGAAATTGTATAAGACCTGCAAAAGTAAAAGTAGGATTTGCACAAAAGAAATCCGATGAAACAGAAAATAATAATGAAGAAAATAAATAGGAGCAATGAATTATGGGAAAAATAATTGGTATTGATTTAGGAACAACAAACTCATGCGTAGCAGTTATGGAAGGTGGAAAACCTGTTGTTATCGCAAATGATAAAGGTTTCAGAACAACTCCATCTGTAGTAGCATTCACAAAAGATGGTGAAAGATTAGTTGGCTTGGATGCAAAACGTCAAGCAGTTGCTAATCCAGAGCATACAGTTTCATCCATTAAGAGACATATGGGTGAGAATTACAAAGTAACAATTGAAGACAAATCTTATACACCACCAGAAATTAGTGCAATGATTTTAACGAAGTTAAAAACAGATGCAGAGAAGTATCTTGGTGAAAAAGTAACAGAAGCTGTTATTACAGTTCCAGCATACTTCAATGACTCTCAACGTCAAGCAACAAAAGACGCTGGTAAGATTGCAGGATTGGATGTAAAGAGAATTATTAACGAACCAACAGCTGCATCACTTGCATATGGTATTGATAAAGAAGAAGCAAAGAACCAAAAGATCTTAGTTTATGACCTTGGTGGTGGTACATTCGATGTATCTATCCTTGAATTAGGCGAAGGTGTTTTCCAAGTTCTTGCAACATCTGGTAATACACACCTTGGTGGTGATGATTTTGATAATGCTCTTTCAGATTACATTGTAAAAGACTTCAAGAATAAAGAAGGTATTGACCTCTCTCAAGACAAGATGGCAATGCAAAGAATTAAGGAAGCCGCTGAAAATGCTAAGATAGACTTATCTGGTATGACAAAGACTACAATTAATCTTCCATTCATCTCAATGAAAGATGGTATGCCAAAGCATATTACAATGGATATCACACGTGCAACATTTGATTCACTTACAGCTGAATTAGTACAAAAGACAGTTGGTCCTGTTAACCAAGCAATGTCTGATGCAGGCTTAAAGTTCAGTGATATTTCTAAGGTTGTATTCGTTGGTGGTTCAACACGTATTCCTGCAGTTTATGACTGTGTAAAGAAATTAACAGGTAAGGAACCATATACAGGTATCAACCCAGATGAATGTGTTGCAATTGGTGCTGCAATTCAAGCTGGTGTATTAGGTGGTGAAGTTAAGGATATGTTATTACTTGATGTAACACCATTGTCATTAGGTATTGAAACTCTTGGTGGTATTTCAACAGTTCTTATTGAAAGAAATACAACAATTCCAACAAGCAAGTCTCAAATCTTCTCAACAGCAGCTGATAACCAAACACAAGTAGACATTCACATTCTTCAAGGTGAAAGAAAGTTTGCTAAAGACAACAAGACACTTGGTAGATTTGAACTCTGTGACATTCCACCAGCGCCACGTGGTGTACCACAAATCGAAGTAACATTTGATATTGATGCTAATGGTATTGTTTCAGTAAAGGCATTAGATAAGAAGACAAATAAGTCTCAATCTATAACAATTACAGCTTCTTCTAACTTAAGCAAGGCAGATATTGACCAAGCTATTAAGGATGCTGAAAAGTATGCAGAAGAAGACCAAAAGAGAAAAGACTTAGTAGATAGCAAGAACGGTTGTGAGAATGTAATTCTCGCTATGGAAAAATTCATTGATGAAAACGGTGAAAAGATTGCCGAAGAAGATAAGAACTCAATGAAGGATGCTATTAAAGATGCAAAGGAAAAACTTGAAAAAGCAGAAAGCAAAGAAGATGTAGATACAATTGCTAAAGACTTAAGTAAGGTTACAGACCCAATCATCACTAAGTTCTATCAAGACAATCCAGATGAGATGAAGAAAGCTGCAGAGGCTGCTGGATTCGATCCAAACAACATGGGTGGAAATCCAGGAGACCAAGGTCCACAAGATGACAACAATGGTGGAGACAACGGTGAGTGGCACTAATTTATAGCAAACAATAGACTAAACATGGCTCGGATGAAATACTCCGGGCCTATGCAATAAGAAGAGAATTATGGCAGAACAAGATTTTTATAAGATATTAGGACTAGAAAGAAATGCTTCAGACCAAGAAATTAAGGCAGCATATCGTAATCTAGCTAAAAAATACCATCCAGATTTGTACACAAATAAGTCTGATGCAGAAAAGAAGGAAGCCGAGGAGAAATTCAAGGCTATTAACCATGCTTATTCTGTTCTTTCAGACCCACAAAAGAAACAAATCTATGACCAATATGGCTCAGAAGATGGCCCACAATTTGATCCAAATTCCGGTTTTGGAGGATTTAGTGGTGGCTTTGGTGGCTTCAATATGGATGATATTTTCTCATCTATCTTTGACAACTTTGGTGGTGGAAGAAGTAGTTCAAGAAGAAATGGACCTGCAGATGGTGCAGATATTGAAGTTGAACTTGAAATTACTTTCGAAGAAGCTGCCTTTGGTTGTGAAAAAACTATAAGAATAAGAAGAGAAGAAAACTGTCCAGACTGTAACGGAACTGGAGCCAAGAATGGTACAGCATTAAAACAATGTGCAACTTGTGGTGGCTCTGGTTATGTTTCTCGTATCCAAAAGACAATACTTGGACAAATGAGAACTCAAGGTGTTTGCCCAGATTGTAAAGGAAAAGGAAAGGTAGTTACAGAAAACTGTAAGACATGTAATGGACAAGGAAGAGTACAACAAACAAGAGAAGTTAAAGTTGTAATACCAGCTGGTGTAGATAACGGACAACATAAAGTTATGAGAGGTGAAGGACATCATGGTATTAATGGTGGAAGAAGAGGAGATTTACTCGTATATCTCAAGGTAAAACCTCATAAGATTTTCAAGAGAAGAAATGCAGATATTATGGTAGAGATTCCAATTTCTCCAGTAGATGCAATTCTTGGTTGTACATTAACTGTTCCAACTCTTAAAGGCGAAACCACAATTAAAGTTCCAGAAGGAACACAAAGTGGCAAGATTTTAACAGTAAAAGGACAAGGTATAAAGAGATTAACAGGCGTTGGCAATGGTGATTTATATGTAAAACTTGATGTTGAAACACCTGTGTCTATAACAAGGGAACAAAAAGACTTATTAAATAAACTCAAAGTAAGTTTTGATAAGAAACAATTCCCACAGAAGAAGAAATTTGATGATTTAACTGGAAAGTAATGAAGTATACAAAGATTACAGTGGTTAGCAATAGATTATCTAGTGATGTCATTGCACAAATAATGTTTGATTTAGGTTCAGACGGGGTCTCTATTGACGATCCCGCCGATTTATATGATTTAGTAGAAAGTGGTTCTTTATGGGATTATGTAGAGAATAGAGATAGAGTTAATCGTGAAGATGTCGTCTTAATTTCTATGTTTGATTCCGTAGAGACTACCAAACTAGAACCATTAAAAGCAGAATTAGAAAGAATTAAAGAATTTGGCTTCACATATTCTAATATAATTACATCCGAAATAGATTCTAAGGAATGGGAAAGCGAATGGAAGAAATATTACACTCCAATTTCATTCCCAGGATTTACAATTGTTCCAGTATGGTTAGATTATGAACCAAAAGAAGGAGAAAAGATTATAAAGTTAGACCCTGGTCTTGCTTTTGGCACTGGTTCTCATGCAACTACTAAACTTTGTTTAGTATATTTCAAAGATTTTACAGGAAAAGATGTAATAGATATTGGCTGTGGAAGTGGTATTTTGGGTATTACTGCTTCATATTTAGGAGCCAAATCTGTATATATGTGTGATATAGATCCACAAGCAATTCAAGCAACAAATGAAAATGTTGCACTTAATGATATAGACACAAGCACAATAACAGTTGAAGAAGCAGACTTATTAAAGACAGATAAGAAAGCAGATGTTATTGTTTCTAACATGACAGCCGAGATTTTAAATAGACTCGCACCATTTATTATGGACCACCTTAATCCAAACGCAGAGGTAATTATTTCTGGTATTTTAGAAGACAGAATGGATGAAGTTATAGAGAACTATACAAAGATTGGTTTAACTGTTGTAGATATCCAAGCAATTGGAGAATGGAGAGGGATTAAACTTCAATGGAAATAAAGAGATTTTTTGTAGAGCCAAGTTGTGTTAGAGATGGAAAAGTATATGTAGAAGGTAATACATATAAACATTTAGCACTTGTGCTAAGAGCTAAAGTTGGATACAAAGTTATTATTTGTGTCAATGACGGCAAAGAACTCAATTGCACAATAGAATCCATTACAAAAGATACAGCTGTATTAAAAATAGATAGTGAAGTTGTTGCAGACAAAAGAAAAGTCGGCGTAACATTATATGCAGCACTTCTTAAGAATTCCAAATTAGATTATGTTATACAAAAAGCTGTAGAACTTGGTGTTAAAGATTTTGTACCTTTTACATCTAAGAGAACAGTGGAGAGTAAGTTTAATATAGAAAGAGCAAGAACAATTGCACTAGAATCTGCACAACAATGTGGATCTTCCTTCTTAACAAATATTCATGAACCTATTTCATTTTCAGACCTTTTAACAAAGTTAAAGACACACGAGATTTCAATTCTGGCATATGAAGATGAAAATAAGGCTACAATTTGCTCTGTATTAAACGAAGAGACAGACATTGCATTAGTTGTTGGCCCAGAAGGTGGCTTTGAACCAGACGAAGTTGAGGCTGTTAAAAAAGAAAATGTAAAGGTAGTTACACTTGGAAAGAGAATACTAAGGGCAGATACAGCAAGTATAGTATTTTCTGCGCTAGTTTTAGATGCACGTGGTGAGTTAGATTATGATGAATAAGAAAGTTTGCGTATTATCTCTTGGTTGTAAGGTTAACCAATATGATTCAGAAGGTATAATGGCTCGTCTAAAAGATGAGGGCTATGAGGTATCTGATGAATTAGGATATGCAGACATTTATGTAATAAATACATGTGCAGTTACCAATGAAGCTGAGCATAAATCTAGACAGATGATTACACGTGTAAAAAAGTATAATCCAGATGCTAAGATTTATATTTGTGGATGCTCATCTCAGAATAATCCAAAGCCATTTGAAAAGGAAAATGTAGAAGTAATTATTGGCACTTATGGCAAGAGTTCTATATTAGTAGACAAAATCCTAAAAGATGAGAAAAACGATATTCTAACCAGTTGTTTTGACATTCCAAGAGAGTATGAAAACACACCAGATGCCTTATCTTTAATGACAAGACATTATATTAAAGTACAAGATGGTTGTGATAATTATTGCTCATATTGTTTAATACCATATGTTAGAGGACACATTAGATCTAAAGCACTTCAGGATGTTGTTAGAGAGTGTGAACAAAACAGTAAAAATACAAATGAAATTATTTTAATTGGCATTAATCTTTCTGCATATGGAAAAGATTTAGGATTATCTTTAAAAGATTTAGTTTTAGCACTAAAAGATATAGATGCAAGAATTAGACTTGGTTCACTTGAAGTAAATGTAATAGACAGAGAATTCTTAGATGCAACAAAAAAATTGAAGAAGTTCTGTCCACATTTTCATCTATCTTTACAGAGTGGAGATGATACCACATTAAAGAAGATGAATAGGCATTATAAATCTCAAGATTACCTTGAAAAGGTAAATTTAATTAGAGAATACTATCCAAATGCGGCAATTACAACAGATATAATTGTTGGATTCCCAGAAGAAACAGATGAACAATTTGAAAACTCTCTTAATTTTGCAAGAAAAGTTCAGTTTGCAGACATACATGTTTTTTCGTATTCCAAGCGAGATGGTACAGTTGCTGCAAAGATGAAGCAAGTTAATGGAGAAGTTAAAGAAGAAAGACAAAAGAGAATGTCTATTCTAAAAGAAGAATTAAGAAATGCTTATTTCAATAAGCAAATTGGATTAGAACTAGAATATATTCCAGAGACTCAAGAAGATGGATATTGGGTTGGACATACAGACAATTATGTAAAAGTATATTGCAAAGATGGAGTCAAAGGGGATATATTTAAAGTTAAGGTTACATCTTTATTTAAAGATGGTGTACTTGGAGAAATATAATTTTAAGGAGAAATAGATATGGAAGATTGCATTTTTTGTAAGATTATTAAGGGTGATATCCCATCAACAAAGGTATATGAAGATGAAGATATGGTAATTATTAAGGACATAGCACCTCAAGCACCAGTACATCTTTTATTATTACCAAAGCAACACTTTGCAAACATTATTGAGATGACAGATGAACAAGCTGTTTTAGTTGCAAGATGTATTAAGAAGTTATCTACAATGACACATGAATTAGGATTAGATGGAGGATTCAGACTTATCTCTAACAAAGGCAAAGATGCATGTCAAAGTGTAGAACATTTACACATTCATATTCTCGGTGGTGCGCAACTTACCGATAAAATGGGCTAAAATTATTAATTATACGTTTGACAATAATTATAAATTATTATAATATGTGTACTACAAAATATGTTCCGAGGAGGTGAATAAAGATGTCAACAGTTAAGGTTAATGAAGGCGAACAACTTGAAAACGCTATTCGTAGATTCAAGAGAAAGTGTGCTCGTGATGGCATCATCGGTGACCTCCGTAAAAAGGAAGCATATGAAAAGCCAAGCGTAAAACGTAAGAAGAAGGCAGAAGCTGCTAGAAAGAGAGCTTATAAAGCACAATAACAAAAGAATAGGCCATGTTGAAATACACATGGCTTTTTTCAGCAACGGGGGTATAGCTCAGTCGGTTAGAGCGCATGTTTCACATACATGAGGTCATTGGTTCGATCCCAATTATCCCCACCATTTTTATTTTTAGTTTATAGATAAATTACACATTTTTGGTGAATTATGATGTGTAAATAAAAATTGCATAGATTTAAATTGGATAGTTAATTTTTTTGTTTTCAAAAACAAAAAATATAATATATAATAAGTGCAGAGGTGTAACATGAAGAAAAGAAAACTATTTTTAATAATGACACTCGTACTTATATTTGGTACTTTAGTTTCCTTTACCGCATGTAATGGAATAAGTGGTGTAACTCCATGTGCTTGGGTTTCATTTGATAATGAAGGATATGTATACTATACAGCCAATGTAGTTGGTGATCATATTTATTACTATGAAAATGAAGCAGATGCAGAAGGTGATACATTCCATTCAAATTACGCAGTATGTATTTCATTTAGCCCAAGAATTTTAGGTAAAGATGAAAGAAATGGTGTTGTATGTACAACTGTTGAAGTAACTAAGAATAATTCAATGACTGTATACATTAAAAAGGATAAGAGCACATATGGTGCAGATAAAAAAGTTTATTTAAACGGAGTTGCTTTAACACCAACAACAACTAATGACTGGGATGAATTACTTTGCCTCAATTTTGAGAATATTTCTTTAGAAAGAGGTAATCCAGGTGGACATGCAAATGATGTTTTAAATCATATCGAATATAAATAGGAGCACATATGGCATCTGTTAAGAATATACTAGCCGATATACATCAACCTAAAAATGGTCTTCTTCCAATTAGTATTTTTGAGAGAAATAGATTTAATGATGCTAATTCATTAACAAAGATTCCTCAAAAGATGGAAAAGATTGTTTTTAGTACTGTAAATTGTTTGGTTAGATTTTTCTTAAAGAGAGATGCTGCATCTGCTTTTGATAATAGTTTTTTAGGTGCATCCTTTATAAGAGAAGAGAATAAAGCAAAATCTTTAGCTAAAAAGGTTACAGGTTTGGATGATACATCCATCATTGCAGCAATGCATCTCGCAAATTATGAAGATTGCTTAAAGTCTGTAACTGAATATAGAGTTTTAGATGAGAAAGAAATAACTTCAGATATTATTAAAAATATCAAGGTATTATTCAATAGAATAATGTCTTTCATGGCAAGATATGGTTCTAAGATTATATATAACCATACATTAGAAGGTGGATATACAGATGCTGTAGATACAGGAACTATTCCATTTGTAACTAATGAAAGCATTTTACTTTTGTCTTTTAGTGAGAATGAACCAAGTATAGAAGAAACATTGGAATTGCTTATTTATTATGTAATGAGCAAACATTCAATTTATCCAACATTAAAAGAAGTCAAGTATGTTTCTTTCTATAATCCGATAACAAATACATTCTTCAAATGCAATGCACCATTAATTAGTGGTACAGCTGTTTCATTAATTGAAGAAAAAGTCCTTAAATATAATGAGAATCATTATAATGTTGAAAACGGAAAGAATGTTGAAGAATATTTATCAATTAAGGATGCTATTGAATATCTTGGAATAGATGAAGAAAAGTTTAAGAAGATAGTGAAGTCCAAACAACTAATTCTAGATACAGATCATGGCGAAGAAAGAGTATCCGTTGCTAATCTTAATGAATATCTCCAAAATAAGAGGATGACAAATAGACTAGTATGGATTCTATCTTTAACTTCCATACTAGCCATTGTAATTTTAGTAGTTATATTATTAACTGTTAAATAAAATTATTTATTTAAATTTTCCAAGAAGAACTCAGCCATTCTATCATTTGTTTCTTTTGAAACATCATAGTATGGGTTAAGAATATTGTATACGTGTTCTATTTTATGTTCTCCTTCTAATTTCTCTGGATAATACATATATACCATATCTTCAAAGTTCTTTTTCTTTAAGGTTTTATATAATGCAATATTACCACTCTTGAAAATATCTCCTTTTGCTGTATTCATAAATATTGGAGGCATATCTTCTGGGATATATTTTAGGAAGTTGGATTCTTTATAAAATCCACATCTTGTATATCCTTTTCCATATAATGGTTTAAGGTATGCGCTAAGAATAGGCCAGTTATATCTTGTTGGGTTTACAACAGCACAAATTAAAGATACAGCTTTGAAGTTAAGTGTAGAGGATACACCATATACTTCTTGGAGATGTTTATTCTTAATGATTGCTACTGTCATTGCTGCGAGCCAACCACCAGCACTATCTCCACAGATAACTAAGTTATCTAAGTCGAAGTTATATTTCTCAGCATTGTCTTCAATCCACTTAAGCTGCGCAAAGACATCTTGGACTATATCCTTTAAAGTATATGCTCTTGCAAGTCTATAGTTGCCAGAAATGATTTGGAAGCCTTTAAGAGCCATAATGTAGTTGAACTCTTGGTTAATTTCTTTCTTGCCATAGTACCAACCACCACCATGGATATCTAACATGGTAGGAATCTTTTGTCCAACTTTATTTTCTGGCACATATACATCTAAAAGATGATATTCATCTCCATCATCTAAATATGGAATATCTTTATAAGCTTTTACACCTTCTGGATATACTGTTTTTTCGATTCTTTGTCTGTCTTGTTCTGCGATAAATGCCCAAAATTTGTCTATAAGTTTATTTAAGCACATAATAAAAACCTCTTGATTTGATATATCAATTATATATTTGTAATATTAAATATTCAATATATGAGATATTAGAATCTAGACCAAGCTCTTGCGTAGAAGAGTAGTAATATTGGGTATAATTCCAATCTTCCTGCTAACATATCAAATGCAAGGATAACTTTTGAAACCCAATGTAAATCGCTAAATACACCAGGACCAATATCGTTGAAGCAACTTGCAACAGAAATAGATAAGTCTAAGAAGTTATTATTACCATGTGGTAATAAACAAATTAAACCAACAGAGAATACAAATATAAGTGTATATGTTAAGAAGTAGTTTCTTGTAGCAAGTAATAAGTCTTCAGATACAGGTTTTCCATTCATTTTAATTGAGATAACTCTGTTAGGGTATGCTGTTGCTCTAATTCCTTTGAAACCAGACTTACATAACATAATAAATCTTGAAATTTTTAAACCACCAGATGTAGAACCAGCTGATCCACCAATAAACATCATACCTAGTAATAATACCTTACAGAATAGTGGCCAATCTAAGATGTTAGCTGTTCCATAACCAGTAGTGGACATAGTGGCAACAACTTGGAATGTACCATATCTCATAGCATCATTAAATGTTGAGTATGTATTTGTGTAGAAGACAGTTAATGCAATTGCAAATGTATTAACTATGATTAATAACATCATTGTTCTAAATTCTTCATCTTTAATTGCATTCTTAAATCCACCTTTCATTATAATGAAGTAGAGGTTGAAGTTTGTCATACAGATAAACATAAAGACAGTAATTACTATTTCATAGTAAAGACAGTTATAATAACCAATAGACAATGATCTTGTTGAGAATCCACCAGTAGCTGTTGTTGTTAAGGAGTGGAAGATACAATCAAATAAAGTCATTTGATGTTGTCCTTCTCCAGAACCAGCACCACAAAGTGAACCAATGTATAAGAATAAGAATTCAGCAACTGTTATTACGATATAGATTGCATATAAAATTCTTGCATTAACTCTAGACTTTGAAACGAGTTTACCTTTAGATGGACCAGGCATTTCGGCATTGAAAATAGGTGAAGAGATAGATTCATCTTTACCAAGTAATGCTGTAATAAGAACAACAATACCCATACCACCGAGCCATTGAGATATTCCTCTAAAGATTTGTAAGCTATCTGGAATTGCATCTGTGTTTGTTGCAAGTGAAGCACCTGTGCCAGAGAAGGCGGATGCTGATTCAAAGAATGCATCTGCAAATGTTTCAATTCCAGGAATATGATAGAACATGAATGGTATAGCACCAATTATTGAAGCATATAGCCAGCAAATACCTAATGCTACGAAACCTGTTTTAGCATTAAGAGAAGATACATCAACTTTCTTTGATAAGTACTTAAGTAATATTGTGGAAATACCAATGCCAGCGAGTACAGCAATCATTATTGCCCACATATAAACTATTTTTATATCTTCATCAAGAGCAAGTCCTAATGAAATAAAGCAGGCAACTGCTAGGAAATCTGAAATTATTCCAATGATTCGTATCGCTAATTTATAATTCATATCCTATCCTAATATATCATTCAAATCATCAAAAATATTATTTGTTGTTACAACGATGACTAAGTCTTTTGCTTGGATTACATCCATACCAGAAGGGATGATGAATTCACCCTCTCTGATAATACCACCAATAAGAACATCCTTTTTGAACTTGATATCCTTAAGAGGAGTATTAAGGGCACCGAATGATTCACCAGCTGTGAATTCGAGTGCTTCAGCTTTGTCATCAGAAATTTTATAAATCTTCTTAACAATATTGTCTTCTTCGCCGGTGAATGTTCTAACGTAGGTAACAATTTGTTGAGCTGTAGATAACTTTGTTGAGATAATTGTATCTAATGTGTTTGATGTCATTCTTAAATAAGCATCATTATCAACCTTTGTAATAACCTTTCTTACGCCACTAGAATGTGCATAAGTAGAAAGCATGATATTAGTCTCATCGTTATCTGTAAGGGCTATAAATGCGTCTGCATTCTTGTATCCCTCGGAGTTAAGCAAAGCTTGGTCTGATGGATCACCATTAATAACATCAATATAATTGAGGTTATCTGCAAGAACTTTACAGTCTTCTTTATTTTGAGAAACGATTTTTACGTTGTATGCGATTCTATCTAATCCCTTTGCAAGATAGTATGTAATTTTAGAACCACCAGCAATAAATACCTTACGTGTTCTTTGGTTAATCTTTAAATCTTGGAATAGGGAACGAATATTTCTTTCTGTTGCAGTGAAGTAAATGATATCATCCTCTCTAAGTTTGAAGAAACCATCTGGAATAATAACATCATTATTTCTTAAAACTGCACAAATAAGAATTCTTTGCTTAATATAAAGATGCAAATCTTTAAGTGCAACGCCATTTAAAATGCTGTCTCTTTTTATCCTTGTTTCAACTAAGTCTGCATTGCCTTCTGAAAAGTTGTGGATATTAATTGCTGAAGGGAGTTGTAATATATTAAGAATTTCTTCGGAAACTTGATATTCTGGGTTAACCATTAGAGATATACCAATGTTGTTTTTATCATTTGCCATTGATGTATATTCTGGGTTACGTACTCTAGCAACAGTGTATTCAACACCAATACTTTTTGCTACCATACAAGCAAGAACGTTGATTTCGTCTTTTTCTGTAACGGCTATGAATAAATCACATTCCTTTACTCCAGCTTCTAGAAGAGTATCTAAACTTCCTCCATTTCCCACAAGACCTTTAACATCGAAACGATTAACAGCATCTTGTACATTCTTTTGTTCGCTATCGATTACGGTAATGTTATGACCTTCACGAATGAGTTGTTCAACTAGTTCTAATCCAACACTACCTGCGCCTACTATAACTATATTCATGTTTTATCTCCAACTTTTCAGTTCTATCTATTATACTCGCAAATAGTATAATAGGCAAATCATTTGAAAATTAGGTATTATTTGCAAAATTAAGCAAACTTAATTTTATTTAACATTTTTTATGATTTTTGCCCTTAATATTGCAATTTGAGATACGTTTTACTATAATTTTACGTGGAATTATATTAAAAATATAAAAATAAAAATTTTTAAGGGGATTTTTTTATGTACGACAAGCTTTTTACACCATTCAAAATTGGCAATTGTGAGATTAAAAACAGAGTAGTAATGTCTCCAATGTTAGTTGGAATGGGGCAATTTGATGGCAAACCAACCGAAATGTTAATGGATTATTATGAAGAAAGAGCTAGAGGTGGTACAGGTTTAATAATCACAGAAATTTGTAGAGTAAATGATGTTCATGGTGCAGCTGCATTTGCACAACTTGCAATGTCTCATGATTATCACATTGCTCCTATGGCAGAATTCGCAAAACGTATTCAAAGTCATGGCGCAAAACTCTTTGTTCAATTACATCATCCAGGCAGACAAAATGTTGGATTAGCTGTAGGAACAATTCCACTTTGCATTAAAATGCAAAAGATTTGGAAAGGTTATTCAAAAACATTATATAAATTAGTTCCAAAGGTAAAAGATTTCTTAATGGGACACAATATCTGTAAAGCATCTGTTTCTGCTAGTGCTTGTGAACCTAGTTTCTTTGCTGGTGGAAAGGTTAGAGCTCTTTCTCACAAAGAAGTTAAAGAAGTAATTCAACAATTCATAGATGCAGCTGTAAGATGTAAGAAAGCTGGTGTAGATGGTGTAGAACTTCATGGAACACACGGATATTTAATTCAACAATTCTTATCTCCAAATACAAACCAAAGAACAGATGAATATGGTGGTTCATTTGAAAACAGACTTCGTTTCTTAAAAGAAATCGTAGAAGGAATTAGAAGAGAATGTGGAGATTATCCAATTATTGTTAGATTAACAATAGATGAAATGTATGACAAGATTGGCAAACCAGGTAAAGGTTATACAGTAAAAGAAGGTGTAGAGATTGCAAAAGCAGTTGAAGCAATGGGTGTAGATGCTATAGACGTTTCTTCAGCAGCATATGATACATTCAATTATTGGCTCGAACCAACATCATTTGATTGTGGATGGAGAAGATATCTTGCAGAAGCTGTAAGAAAAGAAGTTAAAATACCACTTCTTGCTGCAGACTTAATTAGATCTCCAGAACTTGCAGAACAATTACTTGAAGAAAATGTACAAGATTTCGTATCTCTTGGTAGACCACAAATTGCAGATCCACATTGGGTAGAAAAAGTACAAAGTGGGCATCCAGAAGATGTTAAGAGATGTATTTGTTGCTTATACTGCATACAAAGTATGCAAGATAATGCTTACATTGGTTCTCATGCATTCTGTTCTGTTAACCCAACAGTTGGTTCTGAAAAAGAATTCTATACCGATGGTCTTGTAAAAGATGGTAACGGAAGAGTAGTTGTTATCGTTGGTGCAGGTCCTGGTGGATTAATGGCAGCTGAAATGCTTGGCAGAAGAGGATTCAAACCAATTGTCCTTGAAAAAGAAGACAAAGTTGGCGGACAATTAACACTTGCTTCAATGCCACCACACAAAGAAAAGATTGCATGGTGCTGTGAAGACTTACAAACAGCCGCAAAGAAGAATGGCGCTGAATTAGTATTTGGAGTTGAGGCAACGCCAGAGAAGATTGCAGAATATAAACCATATGCAGTTATTATTGCAACAGGTGCAACAGCTGTTAAACCAAGATCTATTGAAGGTGTTGGAAATGCTAATGTTTATACAACAACAGATATCTTAACAGGAAAAGTTGTCCTTAAGGACAAAAAGATTGCTCTTATCGGTTCTGGTATGACAGGATTAGAAACAGCTGAATTACTTTCCGAGAACAATGATTTAACAATTGTTGAAATGGCATCTGAACTTGCTCCAACAACTTGGTTCCAATTAAGACTAGATTGCATACCAAAACTTGAAGCAAATAATACCAAGTTTGTAACAAGCCATAAACTTGATAAGATTGATGACAAGGGAATAGTTGTATCTCCTGTTGAATTCAAGAAAGGAAAGATTAATGTAACTGGTGATCCAGATCACATTGATTGTGATGTTGTAATTCTTTCTCTTGGTTCACGTCCAGTTAACAATCTTTTTAAAGAACTTGAAGG
>CAMZEU010000031.1 GCA_947305865.1 uncultured Clostridia bacterium | reverse complement strand
CTATCAAGAAAGCTCGTGTAATGGCATTACTCCCATACAGAGCAAAATAAGACAACAACTAATAGTTAAAAAGACCACTCTTAATAGGGTGGTTTTTTAAAACTCAATATATAAATAATGTATAATATATTTGACATTATCTTTTAAAATGATATAATAGAAGTATGGAAAATATACAGGGAATAGGAAATAGAATAAGAGAAAAAAGATTGTCATTAAATATGAGAATGTCAGATGTTGCCAATAGTAGCGATATTACTAGAGCAACACTTTCTTCAATAGAAAACGGAGAAGGTAATTATACAATCAATTCTTTGTTTAGAGTTATGCAAGTTTTGGGCATATCATTATCCCTAGATAATGAAGATATAAATAATAATAGAGACAGAGCAACTAGAGCAAACACTAAAATGGATAAGAAAATCAATAGATTCGTCATTATGTGTACAGAGCAATATGCTTCTTATACAAATGAAAGAAGTGATATAGTTTATAAAAAGATGTGCGAAAAAGGTGTTATCAACGAATTGATAAATGACTATGAAGATTTGCATGGTATGTCAACAGTATATATAAACGATTACATAGCATCATTGCTAGGAGGAGGTCGTGCATGATTTTGTATCATGGTTCAGATGTGGAGGTAAGAGATCCAAAGATAATCGCTAGTGAACGTGGTAGAGATTTTGGTTTTGCATTTTATTTAACACCAATCAAAGATCAAGCAGAGAGAATGGCCAAAAGAAAACAAAGACAAAATAAAAGTGCTTCTGCTATCGTAAGTGTTTTTGAGTGGAATGAGGATACAACAAATATAAAATATAAGTGTTTCGATAATCCGGATTTAGAATGGCTAGACATGGTTATAAAATGTAGAACAAATAGCAATTATAAACATGGATACGATGTGGTAGAAGGAAAGATAGCAGATGACCAAGTAGGTGAAACAATTTTGTTCGTTATAGATGGAATAATAAAAAAAGAGGATGCATTAGAGAGACTAAAATTCCAAAAAATCAATTCTCAAATTGCATTTTGTAGTGAAGAATCTTTAAAGGGTATAAGTTTTGTTAATAGTTATGAGGTTGAATAATGGAACACATATTGGCAAAGACAATTATCATAACGAAGGTTAGCGAATTAATAGCAGACAAATATAAGATATCAATTGGTGAGGCAAGAGATAGATTATATGCTTCTAATATACCCGCATTACTGGATGATGATGAAACAGGTTTATACGGGGAATCACCATTATATGTTTTTTCATTATATGAAAAATACAAGAAGGAAAAATAACTATGGTAAACATTGGAAATAGTTGGGATGAAATATTAAAGGAAGATTTTAATAGCGAGAGCTATTTGTCTTTAAGAAAATTTCTTATTGAAGAATATAAGAAATACACCGTGTATCCTGATATGCATGACCTTTTTAATGCCCTAAAATATACACCATACGAAGATGTTAAAGTTGTTATTTTAGGACAAGATCCATACTATAATCCAGGACAAGCACACGGTCTTTGTTTCTCTGTTAAAGAGGGAGTCCCAGCACCAAAATCTTTAATAAACATCTTTAAAGAAATTAAAGATGATGTTGGAATTGAGAACACATCTCCATATCTTGTTAACTGGGCGAAGCAAGGTGTACTTTTATTAAACACAGTAATGAGTGTTAGAGCACATGAACCACAGTCTCACACAGGCAAAGGCTGGGAAGTCCTTACAGACTCAATTATTAGAAAGTTGAGCGATAAGAAGGAACCAGTTGTATTCTTGCTCTGGGGCTCTCCTGCAAGGCGTAAGAAGGATTTAATAGATACATCAAAGAATTTGGTATTAGAATGTGCACATCCATCTCCATTGTCTGCATATAATGGTTTCTTTGGTTGCAAACATTTCTCTAAGACAAATGAGTTTTTAGTAAAGAATGGTATGACACCAATAGACTGGAGGACTTAATATGTATGTTACTCAAGAAGAAATAAATAGAATAAATGAGTTAGCAAGAAAATCTAAGACTCCAGAAGGTCTAACGGATGAGGAAAGGGAAGAGCAAAAGATATTAAGACAGAAATATATTCTCGCTGTTAGAAGAAATTTTGAGAGTCAAATAAAGGGCTACAAATACGAGCCCCCTACTGACGATAAATAATTATAAGTTTTTCAATTTTTTTCGGATATCAGAAAGTTTCCTATTGTATTTTCTAATAACCTTTTTTACTTCATCGGTTGTTTTTTGTGCTTTAGCACAGATTTCATTAATTTTCTTTTTCATTAAATGAAGTTTGATAATATATTGCTCATCTTTGGTGAATAATTTGTCCAACTCTTCCATGACAAGTCTCATTAATTCATCATCAAATTCTTCATTGGTAGGCATGCTTCCTAATGCATCCATATCATCCATTTGCGAGATAATATCATCACCGTCTTCAACGGTATTCTCGGTAAATTTGTTTTCTTTTCTAAGCAGGTCAAAGATTGCATTACGCATACATGTGCTAACGAAAGTAGTGAAGCTGGCTTTTGTATTAGTTGTGTATTTGTCTATTGCTTTATTGCATGCAATCCAAGCAACAGATGTAGCATCATCTTCATGAACAGCATTGTTTCTATATTTTACACCTAGAGCTTTTGCTAATGGATAATATGCCAAAAGAATGGTGTCTCTAGATTTTTCATCTCCACCTTGTGCTTTTAATACTAATTCTTTTATTTGGTCGTTTGTGTAGTTTTTATAATTCATCTTCTTTGTCTAACAGCCTCATATAATATAATACCTGTCGCTACAGAAGCATTAAGTGAATTGATTTCACCATATTGTGGTATGGTTAATGTGTCATCACATAACTCTTTTGTAAGCTTTGATATGCCATCTCCTTCTGATCCAATAACAAATGCAATATTTCCTTTAAGGTTGACGGTAGAAGGAGCTTTTCCGTCAAAGTCTGTTGCATATACCCAAACATTGTGTTCTTTGAGTGTTCTTATAGTGTCGTTAATATTTGTTACTTTTGCAACCATAATGTGTTCTGTTGCTCCACATGCTACTTTAACAACTGTGTCATTTACGGTTACACTTCTGTGCTTTGGAATTATAATTCCATGTACACCAAAACACTCGGCACTTCTTATGATAGCACCTAAATTGTGTGGGTCGTTGATTCCATCCAATACAAGAACCATTAGGTCTTCATTTTTCTCTTTTGCAAGGTTTTCAATATCTTCTACAGAGGAGTATTCAAAGTCAGTAACTGTGGCGGCAACGCCTTGGTGATTTCCTTTCTCACACATCTTATCCAATGCTGCTTTTTCTACATAGGAGATTACTAGTTGCTTGCCTTTTGTATATTTGTATATATTGGCAAGACCAGGATCATTTAATCCTTTCTGTATAAAGATTTTTTCAACTGTTTGTCCAGACCTTAAAGCTTCCTTTACTGGATTTCTTCCATATATTACCATAATTCCCTCTTATTTATTGGATTCAATTTCAAAAGCAAAATCTAAAAATTCTGCTAGTCTTTCTTTTTGCCCTGTTACAAATAGATAACCAAGTACTGCCTCGAAGCCACTTGCATATCTATATTGTGCTATTTCTGCATGTTTTGCAGATGTTTGTATCTTGCAATTCCTTGCACGTCTGAATATATCTGCTTCATCTTCGTTGAATTTTGGAAGCAACTTTTCAACAGCATCTGCTTGGCTTACTGCTTTAACTACATCTGTTACTTCTTTGTGTAATAAACCAGTCTTGACATTAGAGCCAATTGTTACCCTTGTTCTAACATATAATGTTTGAACACTATCTCCAATAAAAGCAAGAGACATAGGGAGCATATTAAGTGCTTCTTCCTTACTAATTGGGTTGTCTAAATAAAAGTTTGCGATGTTTTTATCTTCCATATATTCACCTTTGCTTATTCTAACAAAAAGCACCATTTTTGGCAATTATGGAACGTACCGGGTAAAGTCAAGATTTGACTTTATACTCTAAAAAGAATTAATCTAAATATATTGAGGAGACAAAATATGAGAAAGAAACATTTTAAATTAATACTTGCCTTTGCACTTGTATTATTAATTATGGCTACGTTCTCAGCTTGTGGTTTATTAAAACCAAGAACAATTGAGGTTAGTGAAGTATCCATAGAATTAACAAGTGGTTTAACAAAAGAAGGCAATGACTATGTTGCATATATAGGAGATGATGTTGTATTCACAGCCGTATGGAATAAGAGTGCAAACGTCAACATCAAAAAGGAATGGAAGTTGTATAAGGGAGATGAAGAAATAGATACTGCCACAAGCAAGGTCTATACATATTCAGTTCCAGTGGAAACTCCAGATACATCTGCTACATATACAATTAAGTTAACAATCAATGGTATTCAATCCTCAAATAGTTTTTCTTTCAAACTCTCATATGCTCCTCTAAGAATCGAAGAAATTGAATCTAACATAAGAATCTATAATGATATTCTTCAAATGTCCAGATTTGATTACAAGACAGTTAACTTGAAGGCTATATATAACAGCACAAAGATAGACCCAAGTGTTCCTGTAACCATTTCGTGGAAGAAAGGGGCATCAGAGGAAAGTAATGTTGCAACTTATTCGTTCACGCCAAGTGATTTGTGGGATGATGTAACAAATATCACATTAACTCTTACACAAGGAGAAAAGGTTGTAACAAAACAAATCTCAGTTCATTTGGTACTTCAATATTTAGAGATTAAAGATGTTGAAATAGAATTTGGTTCTGGAACAAATACAACAGCATTAGGTTCTTCTGGAAAGCAAGTAATACAACAAACAACTTCATCAGATCCAGCAACATTTAGTCCTGTAACATTAAATGCAGTAGTTACACCTGCAGTTGGAACAAATACAGGTGCAGAGGTTACTTGGACAATTCGTACAAAATCCGGAACAAGCACTGCATTTGAGACAGGAAGAATATTAACTTTTACACCAGAATATGGTGAGAATATAGTAACTTGTTATATTCAAAACGTACCAAGTCATACATTTAATGTCGTTGCAATGACAAATTTAGACTATGATACAAAGAGTGGTGTATTAACAAACACATTCGAATGGGAAGGAAATGTTTGCAATCATTACATAACAGATAAGTTAGATATGCTTGCTCTAACAAATTACTTGATAGCAAATAGAATTATGACATCTCAAACTGTTTACTATGTAGAAGACAGCATTAAGAGCGGTGGTTCTATGAACCAAGATGCATTTAGAACTTATATGCAAGATGTTGTTGCTATGGTAGATGAAGCTGGACAATTTGGATACAGCTGGAATTCAAATACAAACTTCACATTAACAGATAGTAGTGTATTCGGTAATCCAACACAGACAACAGCCCATGACGGCTCAGTTCAAAATATAGCAGATACACATTATTCAAAGGCTACTGCAACTAGAACGACATTGCCAGTAGATTCCTTCACAAAGACCATGGAAGTAAATAATAGTAACCAATTATTTAGAGCGGTTTCTAACTTCTATAAACCTGTCATTGCTAACTCTACGTTAAATGCTTTATATAATAAAGCAAGAGATGTTTTAAAGGATATTTGCGACGATGAGATGACAGACTATGAAAAGGTTCTTGCAATCTATGATTGGATTGTTACAGAAGTCACATACGATAGTGTATTGTTCGATAACAACGGTGGATTAGATTATGATGGCTATTATTTAGAAGGTGTATTCAACAACCATAAGGCTGTTTGTGATGGCAAGGCAAAAGCTTTCACACTTCTTTGTGGTATGGAAGGTATTAGATCTTTAAGAATATCTGGACAAGCAAAACAACCAAGAGGTGGAAGTACTTCAGGACATGCTTGGAATAAGGTATTGGTAGATACTCCAGACGAAACAGGTGAATATGATGCAATTAAGGAATGGTTTGTAGTAGATACAACTTGGGGAGATAGAAGCATTAGATATAATGGAGTAGATACCGAGAACCTGTCATATACATACTTTATGTTAAAAGATTCAGATATTAGCAATACTCATACACAAGCTAGATCCGATTTGCCAGTAGCAAATAGTTCATTTGATTTCTATAAATGTACAACAGTTACAAGAAATTCAAGATCTGCTCCTTTGAAGGTTACAACTAGCGATCAATTAGGTGCTGTACTTGAATACTTCACAGCTAAAGTAGGAACAAATGGTAAATATACTATAGAAATAGAAGTAAGTATAACCGGTGTTAATAGTGAAACAACTATGAAAGCAAAGATTTCAGAATTAATGAATCTTGGTATATACTATCATGATCCAAACGGAAGAAACCAATCTCAATACACAGCATATGAACCATCATGTATGAATAAGGATATGACAGATGATGGAAGAAGTTATATATTCTTGTTGTATTATCTAATTCCATAATAAATATTATATATAAAAAATAAAGGAGGATTTTGACGTCCTCCTTTTTTATATCTTTAAATATCTTTTATGCTCTTAACTCTGGAAGTGTTGTTGTATATACATTTGTACCTTCAACTGTGTCGAAGAGTTTCCATGTTCCATTTGGCCATCCCATATTCTCATAAACAAACTTGCCACTCTTGAATTGTGTGTATGTTGTGCTTACAGCACCATTTTTTTCAAGCTTGTTAATGTCTAAGTGGTCGTTGTCGTTTTGGTAGTTGTATGTATATAATCCATTGGCATCTTTTACACGCATTGCAACATTTGGATAGAGATTTAATGTATCTCCATAACCTGAGTTCATATCAGTATAACATGTTGTAACTGTAGAGGATGAATCTCTAACTGCTGTGATATAACCAAGCATATAATCTCCACCAGCCTCAACATCAACAGAACAAGATACATAAGCAAAACACTTGGAGATGTAACATCCTGTAGATTTTGCTGTTAATCCACCAGCATAAGCTTTACCAGTTGCTGTTGTTGCTTTAGCCTTTACAGAGTCTATTAATGAAGCATCATTATCTGTGAATGTTGCAGCATAGCTGTTTTCAATCTTACCACAGTTAACTGTAGAAGAAGAGTTTGTGCATGATCCAGCAAGACCACCAGCATAAGCCTCTCCTGCGGCTGTAGAAAGAACGGTAAACTCTCTTGCGAATGAATTTACAATAGTTCCTTCATTTAAGCCTACAAGGCCTCCTACGTAAGCTTTTTGTGTTGCAGTTGCATTAATGGAGTTTCTTACTGTTGCAATACCAACAAGGTTAGAGGAGTTAATGGATGTATAACGAGAATATCCAACCATACCACCAGCATATGCATCTCTTACTGCATTAGCAGTAATGTTAACAACTTTGCCTGTTGCATATCTTTCATTGGAGTATTCCATACGGATTGTATCCATAGGAGATGCATCTGCATAACCTATAATACCACCAGCATAAATTGTGCCTTTAGAAGTAAGAGCTATGGTAATGCCGTCTCCGTTTGGGCTTTGTGAGATATAACCTTGGTTAATTGTGCTATGTACAGCTTTGCCAACCAATAATCCAGCTGTTATACCTTTGCTTGTTCCGTTTTCATCATAGATAGAACCGCTCACACTCCATGTTGCAGTAAATTCTGTATTTTCTGCATATGCAACTAAACCACCAATCGTAAATGTATAATCTTCATATGTGTTCAATGCATAACTAGATATTAAAATAGAAGCTGTATCTAAAGTAACATTTTGGAATAAAGCACCAGTTGTCGTTGCTGCGAATGTTGAAATATAGAATGCCTTGTTTGTAACACCACTAAAGATGCTGGAATCATTTGCATCTAATGTATCCAATGAGATAGTTGCAGCTATTTTTAAATTCTTTGCTGTTCCAGCAAAATCCTCAAAGAGAGCAACTTTGTTTTTGGTTGGAACATAGTTGTTAAGAGTAATTATAATGGTATTATTTTGGCCTTCTAGTTTTCCAGAGAATGGAGCAATTTTGGAACTAATCATTTCGTATGTGGCTTCAGATATTGTGAAGGTATTATTTATAATAATTCTGCCACTAAGTATTTCCATTACTTCCTTCTTTTCTTGCTCTGATGAATTTTTATCTACATTATTAATAAGTGTAGTGAGGTCATACCAATCTGCTGCCGAACTAATAGTTATATTCTTTGTCCATTTTGCAATAAGGACTATATCAGTTTTAACTGTATCAAATGAAGCATCCATTGGACCAATATCAAAGTCGAATTGGCTTTCTGTCATTATGTAATGCTTGTTATTGTATTCAATAGCGCCATCTGCATTTTCTTCGCCATAGAACCAACCATCAAATACATAATTATTCTTTTGTGGTTCGGCTGGTTCAACAAGTGTGCTACCATATTTTGCTACTACAGGAGCGACATCTGTACCACCATCACTTAAGAAAGTAACATTGTGTGCAGAGAAGTCGTTTCCTTCTACTACTGTGTCTGGTAATTGTGAGAACCACTTTGCCTTAAGTGTTAATGTTCTGTCTATATTATAGACAACTGCTTCTTGAAGTGTGCTTTGTACATAGTACTTTGGCTTAGTTGGATCTGTGAAATCGTTTACACTTTGTGGTCCAGTTGCTGGGACAGAATACATAACTCCGTCTCTTGTGTAGTATGTTGTGTTGTATGAATATGAAGAGGAACCTGTTTGTTGTACATAGGTTACCCAATATGAGAAACGTACTTCATTGTTGTTGCTATCTAAATAGTACCAGTATAAGAATTGGTCTTCTGCTTCGCCATTTGCATTTCTACAAGTTGGAACCGGCATTGAACCTGCTTGTCCGAATGTAGAGGTGTAAGTTTCTTGTGTGCAGTTGCAGTTTGCGTTTGTATTGTTGAGATCTAAAGTATGGTTATATGTCTTTGCTTCGTAAACTGCTTTTAATGTTATGGAAGATGTAACAGTATTTGTTGCAAAACTCCATTGTACATAAGAACCATTCTCCAAATGTCCCCAATACTTGAAAGCGTATCCTGGTTTAAGTGGGTTCTTAGAATCATCTCCATCATTAGGGTTTTTAACAGTGCCACCATATGGAACTGTTTGAGGAGCATATTCTATACTTGAACCATCTGTATCAAAAGATACAGTGAAGGTTGTAATGGTAGGTGTTTCGCCAGGATCATCATCGTCTGGTGTAACTGTACCTGAGTTGTTGTTCTTTTCGTTACATGCTACAAATACCACCATCAATACGGCGATGAGAAGTATCATAACTAGTAACATCCATTTATTCTTTTTCATACGTTTCTCCAGTATGTTTATTTCTTAGCTTTTACTTGCAATGTAGACATATGAGTTCATTAATGTTTCAACTGAATCATTTGCACTAACAGATATGCCTAAATTCATTTCGTTTATATATGTTGCCATGTGAGATGTTGTAACAGGCATACTAGATTGTGCAACGGTAATTGTTATGCCTTTGTTTGCTGCATATGTGCTAAATGCATATGCAAATCTTGAAGACATATCGTCTGCTTGCTTGCTACTTATAGCAATAACAGAGAAGCGGACAGAATCTCCGTTTGCAATACCCAGTTTTTCTGCCAAATTATTTATAGTGACATTCTCAACGTTTATAGAATGCTTTTCTTGCTCGTTCATAAGGCTTACAACGTATTTTGCATCGTTGTCTTGAATAATTACTCCATATGGAGTAGAACCGGCCTCGCCAGCCTTTTGGTGATATGCTTGGATATATACATATTCGCAAGTTGGATCTTTTGCACCTGGGACTAACATGTAAGAGAAGAGAGAGACTACTAAAACAGCGAGAATTACAAATGCAATACATACCAAAGTTAAGGCAAATCTTCTTTTGCTTTGTTGCTCTGGTGAATTTGTGTCCAATAAACGATTTATTGGATGCATTTTTATTTTCTTATAGACATCTGGAGTAATCTTTTCATACTCACTATTTAGTCTCTTCTTGAAGTCGCTATTTCTCATCTCCAATCTCCTTCTCGTATGCTTTCTTAAGTTTGCTTAAAGCATTATTGTATGCCCAAAGAACTGTCCCTAGTGGTTTGTGCATCATTTCTGCTATTTCTCTATGTTTGAATCCGGATACTACGTGCAACATAACAATTTGTTGTTCATCTGGATTTAAAATCTTCTTAACAAGACTTACCAATAATCCTTCCTCTTCTTCCTCTGGCATAGTATATGAGGCTTGATATCCTAAAGCTGGATCTTCAAGATCTGTTGGGATTTCTCTCTTTCTCTTTGCTATTTCGTTAAGAGTTAGGTTTTTGGCAATAGTAAACATCCAGGCAAGGGCATTGCCACCTGGTTTGTATGTGTTGATTGCGGAACGGATTCTAATATAAGTTTCCTGCATCATTTCTTCTGCAGTGTAGTAATCGTTACAAATGGAATAGACAAAAGAGAAGACACCACGCTTCGTTTCTTTGTAAATCTTTTCGAAAGCGTCTTCATCTCCATGCATTAGCTTTGTGAATAAATAATCTAACTCAGTTCTATCCATAGTAATACTTATTATATATTATATAAAATTTTTGTACAAGTTATTGGGTGTTTCAAATAAAAACACCCAAAGCGTAAGCCTTGAGTGTTAAAATATAGCTTTAGAATAACGATTATAGACCTATTCTTGTGCAAGGTGCATTCCCTGAAAGAATGTCGCTTATCAAGTATTTGGAGGATGCTATATAAACAGTTGTACCGTTCTTTACAGGTTCCTTGATGTATTCAAGTTTAGCCTTTGCTCCATTTGCTCCTTTTCTAGAAGCACCACAACAATACTCTTGCATCTTTGTAATGTTTGCAAGTAATTCGTCTGTGTTGTTACCAGTTATGTTTTCAACGAGGGTAGAGCTGTCCTCTGGGTTTGTATAAATACCATTAGACACGGTTAGAATAAGTAAAGTTTTGCATTTTACAAGACATGCAATTTGAGATGCGGTCTCGTCATTATCTATGCATTCTATTACTTTTTCTTTTGTGTTTTTGAGGTTATTTATTTCCCATTTTCTATTCTCTTCGTAACTAACTGCATCGTTGTAGTTAATGATAGGAATAGCATTTTGAGAAGGGCAGCGCATAATGAAGTCATAGAGATGTTTTCTCTTTTCTTCATCATTGAAATGTTGATGTTCAACGAGTAATTGTCTTACTGCGTATTTGTCACTGATAAATTGTCTATAAGCATTCATTAAGATAGGTTGTCCTTGAGCCGCATAGTCCGTTTTGGCATCTTCTGTGTTGTCATCAAGGTATTTGCCGAATCTATCATAATAATCAAGCTTACCGATTTCTACAGCACCAGAAGTTACCCATACCATTCCTGGTTTGAGTTCATGAGAAAGTCTGGCGATAATATTATAATTAATATTATTGCTTTCTCTATCTATGAGTGCCATAGATCCGATTTTTCCTACTAAGTCTATATCAAAAGCCATAATCTTTAAGTGTATAAAATGCCCCAGCCATTTGAGACTGGGACAAATTATTAGTTAGTTTTAATTATTTGTTCTCAGCCTTTTTTGCGTAGAATTCACGTTTTGCAGCTGCTTCTTCTTGGTTCTTCTTGAAGAGTGATTCTGCAACTGTTGGGTTGATCTTTGCGAGAGATGCATATCTGTTTTCACCCTTTAAGAATTCTTGGTAATCACCTGTTGGAACCTTGGAGTCTAATGTGAATGGGTTCTTATCTGTTCCAACTAATGCTGGGTTGTAACGGAAGTTGAGCCAGTATCCACAATCAACTGCCTTCTTTTCTTCGAGTTGTGATTTATCCATTCTGATACCGTGGTTGATACATGGTGCGTATGCTACGATAAGGGATGGTCCGTTGTATGCTTCTGCTTCGTTCATTGCTTTAACAACTTGGTTCATATCTGCACCCATTGCTACAGATGCAACATAAACATAACCATAGTCCATTGCAAGTAATGCTAAGTCTTTCTTCTTTGTCTTCTTACCTGTTGCTGCGAATTTAGCAATAGAACCTGTTGGTGTAGACTTGGAAGCTTGGCCACCTGTGTTGGAGTAAACTTCTGTATCAAGAACAAGAATATTTACATCTTCGTTTTGTGCGATAACATGGTCTAATCCATTGTAACCAATATCATATGCCCAGCCGTCACCACCGATGATCCAGATTGACTTCTTTACTAAGCAGTCAGCAGCTTTTTGGATGTATAATACATCTGCATTGCCGCTCTTTGCTTCGTCTGCTAATAATGCTTTAACTTTTTCTGCTGCAACTTTGGAAGCTGGTCCATTGTTGAATGCATCTAACCATTCTGTTAATGCTGCTTTGAATGCGTCTGAGATTCCACCATTAGCAACAAGTGCTTCTGCCTTTTCTTTTACAACGCCTCTTCTTTGCTTATAAGCAATGTGCATACCATAACCGAATTCTGCATTGTCTTCGAATAATGAGTTAGCCCATGCTGGACCTTCGCCTCTATCATTCTTTGTGTATGGACATGTTGGAGCTGAACCAGAGTAAATGGATGAACATCCTGTTGCATTAGCAACAACCATTCTGTCACCAAATAATTGTGTAACAAGTTTTACATATGGTGTTTCGCCACAACCTGCACAAGCGCCAGAGAATTCGAATAATGGCTTCTTGAATTGTGAACCGATAACTGTTGTTTGGTTGATAGCTGCTGTTGTTTCCTTTAAGGAAGCTGCATATTCCCAGTTTGCTGCTTCGTCTGCAATTGCCTTTGCTGTTGGAACTGCTGTGAGAGCCTTTTCTTTAGCAATACACATATTTACGCAGTTCATACATCCTGTACAATCATATGGAGAAACTTGGATTCTGAATTGATATCCCTTTGCTGCAGTAGCTGCCTTTGTTACGAATGTAGCTGGCTTGCCTGCAAGTTCTTCTTCTGTTGCAAGAGTTGGTCTAATTGCTGCGTGTGGGCAAACGAGTGAACAACGGTTACATTGAATACATTTGTCTGCATCCCATACTGGAACTGCATCTGCTACACCACGTTTTTCGAACTTAGTTGTTCCTGTTGGAACAAAGCCTGCTGGATCGAATGCACTAACTGGGAGCTTGTCACCTTCTTGTGCTGCGATTGGTGCAACGAATGTTCTGAAGTATTCGTCATCTGCCATCTTGATTGGTTCTGCACCAGTAGTTGTTGTTGCCCAACTTTCTGGATAGTTGACTTTCTTTAATGATGTAATAGCATTATCGATACATGCCCAGTTCATTTGTACAACTGCATCACCTTTCTTTGCATATGTTGCTTTAATAGCATCTTTCATATATCTTTCTGCGTCTTCATATGGCATTACGTTTGCGAGCTTGAAGAATGCTGCTTGCATAACTGTGTTAACACCTTTTGTTGCGCCTAATGCTTTAACAACTGCAAGACCATCTAATGTATAGAAGTTGATGTGCTTTTGTGCGATGATGTTCTTCATCTTTGCTGGAAGGTGAGAGTCCATATCTTCTGGGTCCCAAATTGAGTTAAGTAAGAATGTGCCACCTTCTTTGAGGTCTGAAACCATATCATACATTAATACATATGATGATTTGTGACATGCGATGAAGTCTGCTTGATCGATTAAATATGTTGAACGAATTGGGGTGTCACCGAAACGTAAGTGAGAAACGGTAAGACCACCGGATTTTTTGGAGTCATATGCATAATAACCTTGTGCATATTTTTCTGTGTAGTCACCAATAATCTTAATTGAGTTCTTGTTTGCACCGACTGTACCATCTGAGCCAAGTCCATAGAACTTGCAAGAAATCATTCCCTTTGGTGCTGCATCGATCTTTTCCTTGATTGGAAGAGAAGAATTTGTTACGTCATCAATGATACCTACTGTGAAGTGGTTCATTGGGTTCTTAGATGCCATATTTTCATATACAGCATTAATCATAGATGGGTTGAATTCCTTAGAACCAAGACCATATCTACCTGCTAAGACTTTAACTGCAACGCCTTTTTCTTGGAGAGCTGCAACTACGTCTAAGTAGAGTGGTTCACCGAGTGAGCCAGCTTCTTTTGTTCTGTCTAATACTGTAACGATCTTTGCTGTCTTTGGTAATGCGTTAACAAATGCGTCTACTGGGAATGGACGATAGAGGTGTACCTTTAAGACACCAACTTTTTGTCCTTTAGCTGCTAAGTAGTCGATTGTTTCTTCTGTTGCTTCAGCACCACTACCCATGATAACGATAACTCTATCTGCATCTGGTGCACCATAGTAGTTAACTAGACCATATTTACGTCCTGTGAGTTTGTAAACTTTTTCCATCATTTCTTCTACGATTGCAGGAACTGCATTGTAATATTTGTTTGCAGCTTCTCTGTTTTGGAAGTAGATGTCTGGGTTTTGAGCTGTACCAGCTTCGTGTGGATGTTCTGGGTTTAATGCTCTTGCTCTGAAGTCATCAATTTCTTTGAAGTTTACTAAAGGTCTGATTTCCTCGTAGTCAATAACTTCAACCTTGCTTTCTTCGTGAGATGTTCTGAAACCATCGAAGAAGTGAAGGAATGGAACTGAAGATTTGAGTGTTGAAAGGTGAGCAACGAGTGCTAAGTCCATAACTTCTTGTACTGAGTTACTTGCGAGCATTGCGAAACCTGTTTGACGACATGCCATAACGTCTGCATGGTCACCGAAAATTGATAATGCGTGTGCTGCTAAAGCACGAGCGCTAACATGGAAAACGCAAGGAAGTAATTCACCTGCAATTTTGTACATGTTTGGAATCATTAATAATAAACCTTGAGATGCTGTGAAAGTAGATGTGAGAGCACCAGCTGCTAAAGAGCCGTGAACTGCACCAGCTGCACCAGCTTCTGATTCCATTTCAGCAATTTTCAATGTGTTGCCGAATAAGTTCTTTCTGCCTTTGCCTGCCCATTCATCGCAGTCTTCTGCCATAGGAGAAGATGGAGTGATAGGATAAATTGCGGCTACATCGCTGAATGCATATGCTATATGTGCAGCAGCCATATTGCCATCAATTGTCATTTTTTTTGCCATGATGTTTTCCTCCAAATTAATTCGCTTTTTATTTTCAATTTTGTATATAAATAATTATATATCGCCAATAATTATATTATTTTATAAAGAGTAAAGTCAAG
>CAMZEU010000030.1 GCA_947305865.1 uncultured Clostridia bacterium | reverse complement strand
TACTATCATAAACCTATACTTTATATATACAAATCAGCACTTTAACTGCCGTTTTTGTATGTTGTAAAAACGACACTTATGTCGTAATATGGCTCTTTTTCTTAGACAATTTAATTTTTGAACAATTTTACTGCCCTACAAAACACCAAAATATAATCAAATTAATAACTTAAAATTATATAAAATTAGATATAAAAAATTTAAGGATATTTATATAAAAACGACTCAAGATTATTTAAACAATATTCATATAAAACATGGGGCAAAATTAATGTGTTAAACAACTATTATTCTGCACAATATAAACTGCTCTTAATGAATGATTTGTCTTCCAACAATTATCACTCTATATCCAAGACACATCAAATTTTTTCTCACAGACCTAATCAATTGTAATTAAAGCAAATTAAATTTTGCAAATATGATTCGTCTCCTCTTCTCCATTTTTTAATTTAGGAGTTGTGTGTAAATTTGTAGACAATTTTGGTGTAAGTTATGGATAAATTATCAACCAATTTTTATCGTTAAATACGAGGCAAAATAAGCCCTAAAAATGGATGTAAAAATTAAGAAAAATTTGGTTCATTTTTTATGGTATTTTTTGACCATTTTTTACAACAAAAAACCTGGCCAAAATGACCAGGCAATTTGTATCATTTTCAGTAACAATTAAACACGAGACATGTACTCTCCAGATCTTGTATCAACTCTAACTGTATCACCTTCGTTTACAAACATTGGAACTTGAATTTCAAATCCAGTTTCAAGTGTTGCTGGCTTTGTTCCTGGGGTTGCTGTGTTGCCTCTTAAAGCTGGTTCACAGACTGTGATCTTTAACTCTACAAAGTTTGGTGGATCAATTGAGAATGCCTTTCCATCAAAGAACTTAACTGTTACTGAGTCGTTCTCTTTAATGAAGTTTAATGCATCTTTAACTTGGTCATATGAAAGTGGAACCATGTCATAAGTTTGGCTATCCATGAAGTAATAGAAATCTCCATCTGTATAGCTGTATTGCATTGTCTTTGTTTCAATTGTTGCAAGTTCAAACTTTTCTGTTGGGTTGAATGTTTGTTCTAAAACTGCACCTGTTACAACGTTCTTAAGTTTGGTTCTTACAAATGCTGCGCCCTTACCTGGTTTAACATGAAGGAAGTCTACTACTACCATAATGTTGTTGTTGTAAAGGAATGTTACGCCTTTTCTAATGTCGCCTGCCATTATTTGTGCCATAATTGTTTTCTCCTATATATAAAATTAAAAATTGTTTTTCTTATAATACTATAAGTTCTCTGTCTATCTTGCTGAGTGGACCATCTTGTCCAATGATATACATATCCTCGATACGTACACCCATCTTGCCTGGAAGATAAATACCTGGCTCAACAGTTACTACTTCTCTGTCCTCAAGTATCTCCTCGGACCTTGTATTGAGTGTAGGAGCCTCGTGTATCTCACATCCAACTCCATGACCTGTTCCATGAATATAATATTCACCATATCCCTCTTCAGCAATAATGTCTCTTGCTATCTTATCTATTGCTCTGCAACCGAATCCTGCCTTAAGAGCACTTGCGGCTGTTGCTTGAGATCTCTTAACAATCTCATAGATTTTCTTTTGCTCTTCATTTACAAAACCGAATCCAAATGTTCTTGTGAAGTCTGAACATTGTCCACCATATACTGCACCTATATCTAAGGTTACTAGCATACCCTTTTCAAGTTTCTTGTCCATTCTTGGAACATGATGAGGTTCACATCCATTCTCGCCAAATGCAGCGATTGTGTTAAATGATATACCCTCACCACCTTCTTCAAAAACAAACTTGTATACTAATAAAGCAAGGTCAAATTCGGTCATGCCTTCTTTGATATATCCATTTATGATTCTATCATAAGTAACATCTATAATACGTACTGCTTCGAGTATGTTTTTGATGTCTTCATCTGTTTTAATAAGCCTACTTGGCATATTCAACGCTCCTTACTTCTCTTATTACGTTAACCTTTATTTGTCCTGGATATTCAAGCTCGTTCTCTAACTTCTCTGCAATTTCTTTTGCAAGGAATACTGTTGCTTGGTCTCCAACCTTTTCTGGTTTAACCATAACTCTAATTTCTCTACCAGCTTGTACAGCGAATGATTGTTCAACTCCATCAAAGGACTTAGCAATCTCTTCAAGTTTCTCTATACGCTTTACATAGTTTTCTAGAGATTCTCTTCTTGCACCTGGTCTTGCTGAAGATATAGCATCTGCAGCTTGTACTAAGACTGCTTCAATTGTTGTAGGTTCAATATCATTGTGGTGTGCAGCAACTGCATGAATTACTTCTCCACTCTCATGATATTTCTTTAAGAGGTCTACACCAATACTTACGTGTGTACCTTCAACCTCGTGGTCTATTGCCTTACCTAAGTCATGTAATAAGCCAGCACGCTTTGCTATCTTTGGATTAATACCAAGTTCACTAGCCATTGCAGCTGCAAGCATAGCAACTTCTACTGAGTGTCTTAATACGTTTTGTCCGTAACTGGTACGATATTTTAATCTTCCAAGAATCTTTGTAAGTTCTGGACTTAAGGAATGAACACCAACTTCAAATAATGCTTCTTCTCCGGCTTCTTTAATAGTTTGTTCAATTTCTTTTCTTACTTTATCAGCAACTTCTTCAATTCTTGCTGGATGAACTCTTCCATCTGAAATAAGTTTTTCTAATGTTAATCTTGCTACTTCTCTTCTTACAGGATCAAAACTTGAAAGAGTTATAACGTCTGGTGTGTCATCTATAATTACATCCACTCCTGTTGCACTTTCTAAGGCTCTAATATTACGTCCCATACGTCCAATAATACGACCTTTCATTTCTTCGTTTGGAAGAGCAACGGATGAAATTGTATTCTCTGTTGTTTGGTCTGCAGCGCAACGTTGGATTGCTGTAGCTATAATGTTTTGTGCTTCCTTGTTTGCGTTGTCTTTTGCTTCTTCAATTATTCTCTTAGCTTCTTGTGCTGATTTTTCTTTTACACTTTCTATAAGAGAATTCTTTAATTCTTCACTTGCTTCGTCTCTTGTGAGTCCTGCAACTCTTTGGAGCTCTGCATCTATCTTTTGTTCTGCCTCTGCAAGTTGTGCTTCTTTTTCTTGTAATTTGCCCTTTTGTGTGTCTAGTTCTTTTCTTGTGCTATCTAATTCAAAGAGCTTCTTTTCTAGGTTGTTTTCTTTTGTGTCTAGAATTTCTTGTTTTTTATCTAAAGAGATTTCCTTTTGATTTAAACGGTTATCTGTTCTTTGCCATTCTAGTTTCTTTTCTTTTGTCTCTGCTTCGAAGTCTGCCTTCATCTTGTTTACTTGTTCCCTAGCATCCAAGACTCCTTCTTTTCTTGTGTTAGCGGCTTCAATTTTTGCTTCTTCTAATATTCTTGCTGCTTCTTGTTTAGCTACGCCGATTTTATTCTTGGTGTATAATCTATATCCAAATAGCCCGATTAGTCCTCCAACAATGAAGGTGCCAATTGCTATCCCTGCAATACCACCAGCGCCGAGTGCAGCAAGCAATGATAATAAATTGCTTGTCATCACTGACCTCCATATATATAATCAGTAGCCATTTAATAATTATAATCTATATATTAACTATTAAAGACTCTGTCAATGTAAATTATAAAACAATTTCTTGTTTTAAGTCAATATTTAATTTGTGCGTAAAAACACTAAAAAACCCCTAGAGAATAATCCCTAGAGGTTTGTGCTTTAATTATTATAAATAATTATTTCTTTTCTTCTGTTACTGTTTCTTTAAGACTTGCAAGAAGTCCTGTAACATTACCAATTTCAGTTGGTACAACTATCTTTGTTGCTTTTCCATCTGCAACTTTCTTGAGAGCTTCGAATCCTTCAAGAGTTACATATGCTGGAATTGGCTTTGCATTGTTAATGAGCTCAATTGCTCTTGCTTTACCTTCACCTTCTGCGACAAGTGCTGCCTTCTCTGCTTCAGCTGCCATGATTCTTGCTTGCTTTTGTGCATCTGCTGCAAGGAGTTGTGCTTCTCTATCTGCTTGTGCTCTAAGAATCTTACTTTCCTTTTCACCTTCTGCAATAAGAATTGCACTCTTCTTTTCACCCTCTGCTTTAAGAATAGATTCTCTTCTTTCACGTTCTGCTCTCATTTGTTTTTCCATTGCTTCTTGGATGTCTTTTGGAGGAAGAATGTTCTTAAGCTCTACTCTGTTAATCTTAATACCCCAAGGGTCTGTTGCTTCGTCTAGAATTATTCTCATCTTGCTATTAACTGTATCTCTACTTGTTAATGTTTCATCTAATTCTAATTCACCAACAATGTTACGAAGTGTTGTTGCTGTTAAGTTTTCAATAGCTGAAATAGGATGTTCTACACCATATGCATAAAGCTTTGGATCTGTTATTTGGAAATAAACAACTGTGTCTATTTGCATTGTAACATTATCTTTTGTAATAACTGGTTGTGGTTTGAAGTCTGCTACCTTTTCTTTTAAGCTAATTGGCTTACTTGCTTTTTCAAAGAAAGGAATAATGAGATGGAAACCAGTATTAAGTGTACGGTTATACTTACCTAAACGTTCTACGATAATTGCATTAGCTTGTCTAACAACTTTAGCACATGCAATGAATATGATTGCTGCAATGAATAATAATGCTGCGATTACTATTCCTGCGATTGCTCCACCGGATAAACATAAAATACCTATCATTTTATAATCCTCCTATATATCTTTTTATTTATTTTCAGTTTTCTCTGCAATGAGTTTATTGCCCTCTATTGCAACAATTTTTACTATTTCATCCTTTTCTAAGACTGTTTCGTCTTTGCTCTTTACAGACCAGACTACATCCCCTATCTTTGCTGTACCGAGTTTATCAAAGTCTGCGCCTTCTATTAAACGTACATACATACCAATAATTAAATCCATATTAGTATCTGTATTCTTTCCTTGATGTTTCTTTAACCATTTCTTAACAACAGGTCTAAATGCAAAGAATAATATTACAGACAATCCAGCGAATAGGATTATTTGTCCCCACCATGGGAATCCTGGAACGAAGGATAGTGCCAAACATATACCTCCAGCTATTGCAAACCAGAATGAAACAAGTTGTGTTGTTGAGAACTCTATAACAAGTGCAAGTACTGTTACACCGAGCCAAACCCAAACCATATAATTGTCCATAGTGATTCCTCCTTAATATTCTTTGGCATATATTATACCACATATTCTTAAAAAAACCTAAAATCTTTACTTATTACCCCTTTTTTACCTCCAAAAGTAAAGATTTTTTGCCATTTCTACCCATAAAAGTAAAGATTTAATAAAAAACTAAGGATTAAGATTTCTCCTAACCCTTAGCAAATTCTGTTATTTTATTATGTTATTAGTCCTCGGAATTGAATTGACCTGGACGAACATTTGCTCTAACTTTTGCTTCGATTTCTTCAATTAAATCTGCATTATTCTTGAGCCATTCAATTGTCTTCTCTCTTCCTTGTGCAACTCTTTCTTCGTTGTAACTGAACCAGCTTCCACTCTTTACAATAACACCAGTTGCAACTGCCATGTCTACAAGAGATCCGAGTTTGCTAATTCCTTGTCCGTAAAGGATATCAAAGGATGCTGCTTTGAATGGAGGTGCTACTTTGTTCTTAACAATTCTTACTTTGACTTTGTTACCAATTACTTCACTTCCGTCTTTAATTGCTTCACCTTTTCTGATGTCCATTCTAATTGTTGCATAGAACTTTAATGCTTTACCTCCAGTTGTTGTTTCTGGGTTTCCATACATTACACCAACTTTTTCTCTTAATTGGTTAATGAAGATTACACAACAGTTAGCTTTTGAAATAACACCTGTAATAACTCTCATTGCCTTGGACATAAGTCTTGCTTGTGTTCCAACTAATGCATCTGACATTTCACCATCTATTTCAGCTTGTGGTGTTAGAGCTGCAACTGAGTCTACTACTATAATGTCTATTGCACCACTTCTTACTAACTTCTCTACTATATCTAATGCTTGCTCACCAGAATCTGGTTGTGAAAGATATAAGTCTTCAATGTTAATTCCAAGTTGTTGTGCATAAACTGGATCTAGAGCATGCTCTGCATCTATGAATGCTGCGATACCACCCATCTTTTGGGCTTCTGCAATACACGAAAGTGCTAGCGTTGTCTTACCACTGGATTCTGGTCCGTAAATCTCAATAATCCTGCCTCTTGGTACACCACCAACTCCTAATGCCATGTCTAGAGGTAAACAACCAGTTGGAATAACATCTATTGGTTGGATGTCTCCGTTCATACGCATAATTGCTCCCTTACCAAATTGCTTTTCGATTTGTTGAAGGGCTTGCTCTAAATTCTTTTTCTTTTCTTCAGATGTTGCCATTGTTATATTCTCCTATAAATTGTAATCATTTTTATATTTTTGCTTTCTGCAATATTTCTTTTTGTTTCTTCTCACAATGTGTGGGTTTTTAAGTTGGCCTTGGAAGTGGTCATAGGCTCTAACTGTTACTTCTCCTTCAATCACTTTTCCAGTCTTCTTGTCATTAACAATAATCTTGCGTTTCACCTATATCACCTCGGCTTTTCTTCTTGGTTTCATTATAACATATAAAAATAAAAAACGTGTCCCAAATATAGGACACAGATAGGTTTTTCTCAAGGTATATTAAAAGTTTTTGAAAATTATAGCCTTAAAATATCACCTTTGAGATATCTTATAAGGTAGAACAGAGCAAGATTTGTAACTGCTCCTCTAATTTCATTTCTTTCGCCCTTAATATGTTTTTCAAAAGTTGTTATGAAATCTCCAGACCCAACTCCTATATATACTAGACCAACTGGCTTACCTTCATCTCCGCCTGGACCTGCTAAACCTGTGGTTGCCAAGCCTATAAATGTTGGAGCCTTTCCTCTAATTAATCCAGACACCATTTCACGTGCTGTTTCTCCAGATACTGCACCATGTTCGGCTAGTGTTAAGGAAGAAACGCCAAGTCTTGCCATCTTAGAGAATCTAGAATAACAAACAATTCCTTCATAAAGGTTTTCACTAATTCCTGGTATAGAGCAAAGTCTAGAGCAAATCTCACCACCAGTAATACTTTCTGCAACAGCAATTATTCTTTTATTAATCTTTAATAGTTCTGCTGCTAATGCTGGGAGAGATATATCTGTAGAAGCATAGGCATAGTCTTCAAAGGCAGACCATATCTTTGCTTTAACAATTTGGAATTCAATTGGCTTAAGAGTTTCAGACTTCATTTGGATTTTGCAATCTAAGTTATTTTCACTAATTGCAATATCTATTCCATCTCTATCTGGAATCCCTTTAATGATTTCAAGTACTTCCTCTTCTCTTAATCCACAAATTTTTAATAGAGCTCTTTCCATTTTAGTCTTCTTTCTTTTCCTCTTCCTTATCTTTATCTAAAAATACATGTCTATTCTTTACCAAATAGTTAATGCCAGAATATATTGCAAGTACTGCTCCTATATAAAATATTATTGTACCTGCCCACGCAAAGAAATATGGAGGATTTGGCGCCTTAACAGGTGCCATAATAAGAACTGTCATGCCTACATCTAAGAATATAGTCTTAAACTTTCCAAAGATATCTGCTGCAAGAACTACGTTCTTACTTGCTGCAACAGCTCTGAATATAGAGATAACTAATTCTCTTGTTGTTATAAGCCCTCCAAGTATTGCAAGAACTAAAACATCATGTGGATATAATATATATCCTCTTTCTAGGAATTGTGCACTCCAGACCATTAAGAAAAGCATAACTATAATTACAACCTTGTCTGCTAATGGATCTAGAAACTTTCCGAGATTTGAAACTGTCTTTGTCTTTCTTGCTATTGCTCCATCTATAAAGTCTGAAGCACAAAGAATTGCAAACAGCACACAGGATGTAATTAGCAAAGCTAATTTTGCCTCCTCTATATAGAATGCAAGAATATATAAAATTACTGTTGGTATTATTAATAATACTCTTAATATTGTTATCTTAGTTGCTAGTGTTATTTTCATTGTACTGCCCTTCCAAATAAGTAAGATCCCTTGTATGAGGTAATCTCAACATCATATATGTTTCCTTCTTCAACTAGTTCTGTGGAGGTGAAATAAATTTGTCCATCTATATCTGGTGCTTGCCTTTCACTTCTGCCTATAAAGGATTGTGTGTCATAGTCTATACCATCTGATATAACTTTAACAACAGAACCAATTAAAGCCTTATTCTTTTCCTTTAATATATTATTTTGCAAAGATTGGATTTCTTTTAATCTTCTCTTTACATCTTTTACATTACATTGTTCATATTTTGCAGCAATTGTTCCTTCTTCTTTAGAATATGCAAAGAAACCAGTGTAGTCTAATTTAGCATTAGCTAAAAAGTCTTTAAGTTCATCAAAGTCTTCCTCACTCTCTCCTGGGAAGCCTATTATGAAAGTGGAACGAATTGTAATATCTGCATCTTTTAGTTTCTTAACTAATGCAACCATCTCTTCCTTTGTATAATGTCTATTCATTCTCTTAAGAACTGAATTGGATGCATGTTGGAATGGGATGTCTACATAATTACAAATCTTTTTCTCACTCTTTATTTTTTCTATGAGTTCATCTGTTATTGAATCTGGTTCTAGATATAATAATCTAATTCTTTCAAAGTCTAGCTTGCACAAAGCATCTAAAAGCTGTATAAGCATTGGTTTTTTATCTTTAGATAAATCCTTGCCATAATTGGTAACGTCTTGTGCAACTAGAATCAGCTCCTTTACGCCGTCTTCTGATAGTCTTGTGGCCTCAGCAATTAAGTCTTCCATCTTTTCGGAACGATATCTTCCTCTTATATATGGAATTGCACAGTATGAACAGAAGTTGTCACAGCCATCTGCAATTTTTAAATATGCATAATGAGATGGAGTTGTAAGCATTCTCTTGGATATAAATGAATCTCCTCCATTTATACAAGCATACTTCTCTCCCTTTGTGATTTTATCTACAACCTCAACGATTTTGTCATAGTCTGCTACACCGAGATATGCATCAACCTCTGGTATATCCTTCTTTAAGTCCTCTAAATACCTTTGTGGCATACAACCTGTGACTATAACCTTCTTGCCTTTTTCTTTATAAGAAACAGCATTAAATATTTCTGAAATGGATTCTTTCTTTGCACTATCTATAAAGGCACATGTATTGATGATAATAATATCGCTTTCTTCCTCTGTTCTAGCAAAGGTATGACCTGCAGATATTAAACGAGAAAGCATTTTCTCTGTATCTACACGATTTTTATCACAGCCTAGCGACACTACACCTATTCTCATTTTGTCCCTTTATAATATTATTGCCCACATTTTCTGTGAGCATTTAATATTTATATTAAATTATTTTTTATTCGTCTCCATCTTCGTCTTGGTCTTTATTAATAATAGCCCAAACTTCATCATTGGAAACTGTGAGTTTTACTCTACTCTTATTATCTTTTGGTCCGAAGATTCCAAGTTGGATTGCTCTATCAAAAGCTTTTGCTGCTCTTGGCCAACCATATCCAAGTCTTCTTTGAAGCATTGAAATAGATAAGCCCTCTTCACTTTCCATTGCGACTTTAAGAGCCTCTATTACATCTTCTTCTAGTCCGCCATCATTTTGCTTCTTTGATTTCCCATCATCTCTATCTGCAGTTTCTTCCTTTGGTTCATTCCAAATTGCTTCTTTAATGGAGGCATCAAAGTCTGTATCGTTATTTGCTTTAACATATTCAACAATTCTTGCAACTTCTTCATTAGAAATGAAGGCACCTTGAATACGTGCTGGATTGTTCATTGTTGGATCTCTGAATAATAAGTCTCCATATCCTAACAACTTATCTGCACCAATAGAATCTAGAACTGTCTTACTATCGAACTGAGATGTAACCTTACATGCAATACGAGTTGGAAGGTTATTCTTAATAGTACCAGAGATAACGTCAACAGATGGTCTTTGTGTAGCAAGTACCATATGAATACCCATTGCTCTAGCAAGTCTTGCAATTCTATTAATTGCATCTTCAACTGCTTTTTGTCCAAGTTGCATCAGGTCTGCAAGTTCATCTACAACTATTAAGATCTTTGGAAGTTTTGTTAATCCATCTTGTTCACATCTCTTGTTGTATTCATCTATATCTCTACAATGGTTCTGTTGTAAGAACTCTGCTCTTCTTACCATTTCATTTACTGCCCAGTTAAGAGATCTAATTGCCTTATCTACATCACAGATAACTTCATCTGTAAGAAGATGTGGAATGCCATTATATGCACCGAATTCTGTTCTCTTTGGGTCTATCAAGATTAGTCTTAATTCTTCTGGTGTTGCTTTATAAAGCAAAGAGCATAAAAGTGTACCTATACAACAGCTCTTACCTGCACCAGTTTGTCCAGCAATAAGAATGTGTGGGAACTTAGGGAAATCATATACGTGAATCTTTCCATATAAGTCTTTACCAATACCAATTGCATATGTTCCCTTATTCTTAAATTCATCTGAATTTACAATTTCACTGAATGTAACAATAGACCTCTTCTTGTTTGGAACTTCTATACCAATTGCATTCTTTCCTGGAATTGGAGCAAGAATACGTACACTTTCCTTTTCCATAACCATAGCAAGATCTGTTTCGTAACTTTGAATTGTGCTAACAGTTCTTCCTTTTGGCATATCTACATTACATGTATATAGTGTGAATGTTGGACCAGTTGTAGTATCTATAACCTTACACTTAATACCGAAGAATGCGAACTTATCTTCAATAACTTGAATTAATGCTGCTGTATCTTCCCCTTGGTCTTCAATTGGCTTTGGTGGGTCTAATAATGTAACAGGAGGTTTCTTATATGGTCTAAGTACTTTCTTTGGTGGTACTTGTTCCATACTAATTTGAACAGGCTTTGGAGCTTTTGCAAGGTCTTCTTTGCCCATCTTCTCCATTTCTTTAACAGCCCTTTCAAACTTCCTATCTTTTATAGACTCTCTCTTCTTTCTTTCTTCTTTTTCTTGAGCTATTAATTCTTTTTCAAAATCTGTATATCCAACAGGTCTATCTAAAATAGAACTACGTTCTACAGGCTTTGCAACAGGCTGTGCAGCTGGTGTTGCTGGCTTTGGAACTGGTGGCCATAATTGTTCTGGTTGTTGTTGTACTGGCTGTACTTGTTGTACAGGTTGTTGTACATAAACCGGCTGAACTGGTTGTTGAATATATACAGGTTGTACTGGTTGTACAATAACTTGTGGTTGTGGTGCTGGTGCAACAGGTTGAGGAGGTGCAACTTGAGGAGCTTTGTCCTTATTTGCATTCTCTTGTAATACTCTGTTCCCTTGCTCATTTGTGAAGTAATTTCTAATAGGCTCTTGTTGAGGATATACTGTTTCTTGTACCTTTTCGTTCTTAACATTATCTGCTTGTACTGCATTTCTTGGTGTTGTTGGCTCTACATATGCTTCAGCCTCAACATCATTAGCTGTATTTTCCTCTGGCTTCTTATATAAATCTTCGTTCTTTGCTCTATTTACTACTCCCCTTAAACCAGATGTTGCAGTGGTATCTTGTGCCATTGCTTGTGCAGCATTAATGTCTGGAGTTTCCATCTTATGTGTTGGTTGAACAACAACATTTTGCTCTGCTGGTTTAGGAGCATTTAATTCTCTGAATAATTTTGCTTGTTCTGCTTTTAAATCAAAGAAGGATGGCAATTCACCATTGTTCTCATTATTCTTTTGGCGTTCTTCCTCTTCTTGCTTGTTAGCAGCCACTATATCGTCTAATGTATAATTTGGAACATCCTTTGGAGGTTCGCTTGTATATCTAGACATAAATTCTTGTTTTAATGCTTCTTCATCCCAACCAAGTTTTTCTCTAAAGTCTGCTCTCTTTGGAGCACCATAAGATGAACCAACATCATTCAATCCAAGAGATGGGTCTCCTGCAATTCTATATTTTTCCATTAAATCTGGAGAAGGATTGTCTCCAAATAATAATTCTTTTGCTATATCTTGTTGCGATTGGAAGCCACTTCCCTCATATCCAGTTTGAGAATAATTTTGCAATGTCTCATTTAGAATATTTTGAGAAGATGATTGCATAGGTGTATAACCATCTGCTCCAACTGCATTCTTATCTGCAAGTCTTGAATCTGCTCCAGCAACATCTATAGTAATGGCTTGTGTACCACCATTTGGATTAAATGTTGTAATTGTTGGGCTTGATGTTAAGTCTATCTTCTCTTTCTTTTGTTTCTTACCAGTTTCTTTTGAACTTGAAGAATATGTTACATTATGACGCAAATATGGGAAGATATATGCGAAGAATAACAATACAAAGAAAGCAATGGCTACAACAATTAATGCACCAACTGGAGTAATAACCTTCATTAAAGGCCAAGATGGGATACCAAATATAAGACCACCAGCTGTGGAGCCAGAATAATATGTTTCCCTTAAATAAGCGCCATATCCGTTTCCAATCATTTGTGGTGAGCTTGTATAAATGTGTAATGCCCAAATTGCAACTGCAAACAATGAAATATGCTTTAATAAATTCTTTGCGGATCTCTTTCTTCTGATATTAAAAACAAAGGTTACACCAAGAATTAACATAGCAAGAGAATAACCATAACCAGCTAAACCAAATGAACCAATCCAGAATCTCTTTATTGCAAAACCTACGTTAGAAAATGCTCCAAAAGAAGAAAGTGCCATGAGTAGTGCAACGATTATAAAAAGAATGCCAAATATCACTCTTTGTATTGTATTTGCACGTACTTTTCTTGTGTTCATTTACTTCTCCTTGCTATATGTAAAACTATTTTAATACATTAAAATATTGTAGCATATAAACAATTTTTCTGCAATAGGTTAAAACCTAAAAAGTAAAAAATAAGTGAGTAATTAAACTCACTTAAGTTCTAAAAATTAATAATTAAGTTTTATGAAACACTATTTTTGCTTATTCATTTCGCTTAATTCATAGCCTTTTTTGGTGGATGTTCCATATTGTCTTTTGAAATTTTCCTCATTCTTTAAAAGGTATCTGGAGAACAATTCCTCAGATGACATTCCACTTCTTAAACACATTGCAACAAAGAAATGAAGAATATCTACTATTTCGTCTCTAACATTATCAATGTTAACTTCTTTAGGATTCTTCCACCATTTGAAGTTTACTTCTGCAAGTAATTCTGCGAGTTCTGAAAGCATTGCGAGTGTTTCTTTTTGTATCCACTCTTCCATAGAAATACCATCTAAATGTCTATTCTTTTGGATATCATCATCCAATGCTTTTTGCATAGCAAAAATTGTATCTAATTTATCTGCATCTGCACCAATTTTTAAACATGCTTCTTTAATCTTATTTTTATCTATTTCCATAATGCTCTCCTATTATAATCCAAATTTTTTCTTTACATCTACTTGTATATCTTTTCCTAATAATGATATAGCTGCCTTACTATAATCCAATGCATATTTTGCAACATCCATAACATCATCTATGGTTATTTTGTCATACTTTGCAACGATGTCATTATAGTCTAGAGCTTCTCCAAAGAATGCTGAACTATCCACTGCTTTCATCATAGATGAATTACTCTCTTGTCCAAATGCAAATGCTGTCTTAACTTGTGTTTTAACAAGATCTAATTCTTCTTGTGTTATGCCCTTCTTTAAGAACTTCTTTGATTCGGATAAAATTCCATCCAACATTTCTTCTGTCTTATCTGCGTTAAATGAAGATGATATATTAAAAGCTCCAACATTTTGATAAGATACTACACTTGTGTTAATAGAATAACATAGTGCTTTCTTCTCTCTTAATTGTTGATACAATCTTGAAGAATATGCTGAACCGAAAATAGTTCTAAACACTTTAAGAGTAAAAATTCTGTCATCCATTGAATCGAACCCTGGAAGGAATATTTCTAGATAGTTTTGTTGTATATCCTTTTTATTAATCACAACACCACTAGTTGTTTTTATTTTTTGGATAGGATATACGATATTATCTCTCTTAAATGAATTTAAGCAATATTTTTTTATTAATTCTATTGCATCTTGTCTATTAACATTTCCACAAATAGTAATAATTGTATTATTTGCTGTGTAATGTGAGTCTCTATACTCTTTAATGTCCTCTGGAGTTAATTTAGACAAAGTCTTTCTTGTTCCAAGTATTTCCTTGCCCAAAGGTGTACCATTGAAATAAAGACCACACACGGCATCATAGACTATATCTGCGTTATCATCCTTAGATTCTTTTATTTCTTCATATACAACTTTTCTCTCGTTATTAAATTCTTTTTCTTTAATAGCAGAATTGAAATACATATCCGAGAGGATATCCATAATTGCATCTGCCTTGTCTGCCAAGCTCAAAGCATAATATGATGTGCATTGTTTTGTTGTATATGCATTTGACATTGCGCCAAGTTTATCTAATTCAAAAGTTGTTTGATAAGCATCTCTCTTCTCTGTACCTTTAAAAGATAAATGTTCAAGGAAGTGTGAGATACCTTGTTGTTCTGGCTTCTCTGTTAACAAACCAGCTCTAGCAGTAAACATAATGCCTACAGTTAAAACATTTGGATTGTATAAATGAGCAAGTGTTAAACCATTATCAAACTTTATTAATTCTACTGGATTCATGTAATCTCTCCACATTTAACTATTAATAGTTATTATATACGAAATCGCGCAAAAATAAAAGTGATTATTTCTTTCCTTTATCATATGTGTTCAAGATAATGTCTATTATCTCATTTGCCTTTTTACTTTTCACCTTATCTGGATGTTTATCTCTAAATTCTTGCAATTGCTCTTTTATATTCTTTTCATTACTATCAACTTCTTCATAAAGTTTTGTATAATCCTCAATATTTAAAGCATTTGTTAATAACTCTTTAGCATGTTCTGAAACGACATCCCATGAACCATACAATTCCCTAATAGCTATATCAATCATCTCATATGTAATCGGCATACTTTTCTTTTTCTGCTCATTTAATATCCCAACAATATCAGATAAATCATGCTTA
>CAMZEU010000029.1 GCA_947305865.1 uncultured Clostridia bacterium | reverse complement strand
TTATCCACTGCTATAATGTTTTTCATGCTGGTGTGGCTCAGTCGGTAGAGCAGCGCACTCGTAATGCGCAGGTCAGGGGTTCGATTCCCCTCACCAGCTCCATTTTTTTTATTAAACTAAATTCCCCTAGGTATTTAATACAATTATTGTCTAATGTGAATATCGTATTTCTTTTTCATCTCTTGTTTGAAAGCATACATCTTTTCATCTGCCTCTTGATATGCTTCTTGGTATCTTTGACCAGGCTCACAAACTGCATATCCCCTTGCAACAGATAGAATAATAGGTTTATCTTCATAAGTAATTTCTGAGAACAATAATTTGCTATCGAAATCTTTCATTCTTTCATCAAAGTTTTCCAAGTCTTCACCTTGTACTATTGCAATGAATTCATCTCCCCCAACATGGTATATCTTAGATGTTGGGAAAATGGATGGTAAAGTTTGTCCACATTTAATTATTAAATGACATCCAAAATGATGACCATATAAATCGTTGGTTGCCTTAAGATTATTTACATCCATCATGACTATCATAAATCTTTCATTAAATGGTTTGTCTGGATCTGTTATTTCATCTACCATTAACATATATGAACGTTCATTCAACAATCCTGTTAATTCGTCATAATATGTAAGCTTTTCCAATTCACTTAATGCCTTATATTCTCTCTTAATAATGTTGTAATGATGCAAACAAATTAAAAATACAGCAAATAAGAATGCAATTGAAATTAGTATGGTTTCTATCTCATAATTGTCCGAAAAGAAAGCGTATGGTTCATGGATAGAATATAAACCTATTGCCAAAGCTGTTAATGATATTAATATCAAGAAAAACTTTGGGTCTACAACAAACAAACCAGCAACTGTAACTATAGCAGTAATATATAACATTGGAGATTCACCATGAGATAAATCCAAAATACATAATACTGTTGCAAGAGCAACTAAAATGAATGCATATATGTGATTAATTATTGCAGTAGCAAAGTTGCTTATCTTCTTAAACTTATTTAAACTCAGCAAAACAATCAAAAGCAAAGAAATTAATAAGAAACCAATATGTACACCTAAATAGACATAATCCCAGACAACTCCAAAACTAACCTCGTCAAATTCCCAGTAAATACATAGTGCCAATGCTGCTATTGCTATTAATGCAGCAAAGCCTATTAACATATATCTATATTTTCCAATATAGTTACCAATTATTCTTATAAATTTCTCTTTATTCTCTTTGATTATCTTTGAATCTATTTTCATGTAAGCACCGAACAATTTTGATGGATTAATTATAACTTAAAATCTTTTAATAATGCAATTTAAAAAAAAGACTTCAGTAATTAAACCAAAGTCTCTTTTTTATTATAAATAATAACTTTTACATTTTATCAGCATCTTGTTCTAGAACAACTACTTCCGAACTTTCCACTGCCTCATCTGGATCTACATATCCTTTCTTAAAGCATTTGAAATGTTTGAACTTGCAAATAATTGCCTCGTATGTGAGCATTTCGCATAAGAATGAAATTGTTCCACCAAATAATACATCTGAGAAGTAATGTGCACCAGCAACTATTCTTGCAACAGCTACAAGACCTGTATAGATAATTGGAGCTACCCAACAAATAACCTTAATTCCCTTCTTTTTAATTCCAAGAACTGCAGGCAACATCATTAAAGCATATGTTGTACCAGCAGCATTTGTATGTCCAGATGGGAAGGATTTATACATATCATGTGTGTCTGCCATATATTTATATATGTCATCTCCATATCTCTTTCCATTCTTTACATACCATGCAGTGAATCCTGTGTGTTCTGTATCTCCTAAGAAGTTCATTGTTCTATATCTCATACGTCCCATTGGTCTCTTAATGATTTCAATGAGAGCAGCACTTATTGCAGCTGCAATTACAAATGCAAGAACCCATTTTGCTAATTTCTTTAATGTCTCCTCTTTTACATTCTTTAATGCAAATACTAAGCAAATTGCTGCAACTATTGCCATAGCAACTTCAAGTAATGTTAAAGTTAAAACATCTGATTTAGTAATATCATAAACTCCGGTACATTCTTTCCATCCAAATCCAACAACATGATCCATTACATACCCTACTATTGTCTTGAAATAGAACCAGAAAGCGAGGATTACTAAACATCCTGCTATAACAGATAATATTTCGTTCCATGGACGGAATTTACAACATTTATGGAAGAACCAAACTAAAATAGCCATAGATAAACCAGCAAGCAAATAGATTGGTGTTTCTCCACATGCTTCAAAGAAGAAAGCAAATGTGTTATGTGATAAGTATGCACCTGGTTCCAAAGAAACGATGATGTCTGATACTGCTAGATCATAAGCACCCTTCTTAACTGAAACAACAATTACCATTGTTACAAAAACAGCTAAGAAACAACATATTGAAATGATGGTCTTAGCCATTAAAGATAAACCTTTCTTTTGAATCATAATAATTCTCCCCTTATTTAATTCAATTAAATTATAATTTAAGGTATATTTTTTTTCAATGCTGTTTTATATTTTACGTAATATGTCTTCTTGATTTCTTTTGCCATATACAATACGTAAAATAATTAATAAATTATTTTTTTCATCATAGATATAGTATAGAAGATAACTATCTATAACAACTTTTCTAACATCTTTTCTCGTTAAGAATTGATTTTCAACAACCTTATATAATTTTGGAAATTTACACAAACTATCTATTGTGTTTTTGATTCGATCAAATAACTTTTTAGCTGCACTAGCATTAGATAAATCTTGAGAGATATAAGTGATTATATCATCCAAATCTTTTATAGCTATTTTAGTGAAAGAATAATTACAAGCCATGTTTTTGCTTTATATCTTCAAGTGCTTTTTTGCCTTCCACAAGTTTATTATTGTTATAATCCTCTATTCCCTCGTTAATAATTTTTGCTTCATTTATTTGGTTGATAAGATTTTCATAACATTCTATATCCATAACAACTAATCGACCATAACCATTTTTTGTAATAAAAACAGGTGCCATTGTTTCTGAACATAAATTTTCAATTTTAACTGTATCTTTTAAATCACGTATTGGAACTATATGCATATGTTGCCTCCTAATTATGTCTAAATTATATACTATTTTTGTCCACAAGTCAATAATATATAATATAAATCATTCCATAACGCAATATCCTTAGGCAAAGTGATACACTTCTTCATATAAAAACTCCTTTTTCGGTTTTTTGTATATAGTATATTATACTATGTATAATATAGTAACTCAATACATTGTTGTACCAAAAAAAAGATAGATAAATTTTATTTTTTCTTAGTCTTAAACACTATAATAGCAAGAACCATAGCTAATAATGCAGTGCCAGCTATTGCCCAAATAACAATACCCATTATCTTGCTTTCTTTAACCTCTTTCTCTTGTAATAACTGCTCTGCACTCTTAGCATTAGTATTCTTTGAAGAATTATTGTCTACAACTTCAACATCTTTTGGAGCAGTAATTTCAGCTGTTACAGATGTTTCTCCAGAATAATAGTTATCTGAAGCTGCACATCTAACAATTACAGTATATTTGCCAATTTCTTTGAATGAATTGTTCTTGTATGTAATTGCACCTGTACCGGTAATGCCATATACAGAGTGATTAAATCCATCATATTCAAATGTCTTCACCACATTTGTTAAATCAAACTTTGGTGCTGCTTTTGCAATTATAAATTGCACTTCAGCATTATTTGGTAATGAATAATTTGGATTTGGATCTATTTCTACACTTGCAGTATATTCACCAGCATTGGTTTGTGCACCAGTTACTCTTAAATTAATAACATCTGATGCAAGTACACCACTATATTGAACTGTTGGAGCCTTCTCTGTTCCATCATAAACAAATTCAACATTAGACCATGAAAGTTCAATTACTTTTTGTGTAACAGTATATTCACCATCTACAAATGTAATTTCGTAGTTGCCAGATACTGTTGTACCAGTAATTGGATAAACACCAATTTGAGAGCCTTGCGTTGCAGCACAGTTTAATGTGTAAGCTGTTCCAATATCTTGGTCAAGGATGCCATCATCTGTTGCTGTAAGAGTTGCTATGGTGTCTCCATATTGGCTTGTTTTGTTTTGTATAGTTACTGTTACTCCTAATGGAGTAATTTTATATATTCCATTTGTAAATGTAATATTATAATTGGATGTTAAAGCTGAACCACTAATTACATAATCTCCAACATCTGAAGTGTTAGAAACATCACAAAGAACCTTATATGCAAATGGTTTATCTGCATCTAAAATGCCAGTGCTTGTAGATGTTAGAATAACAATATCTTCACCATAAATTGAAGTCTTATTATTTATTGTTACAGTTGCATCTTTTGGTGTAATTGTATATGTTGCAGGATTATATGCAACACTATAATTTTGTGAGTTAGAAGATGCTGTAATTGTGTAAGTTCCAACATTATGAGATGTAGTTACACCACAGTGTATTGAATATATATTCAAAGTCTCATCTTGTGGTAATATTCCTTCGTAATCTGAAGTCAATTCTTCTAAAGCTGTACCATACTCTGTTGTATGGCTATAAATAATAATATTTGCAAGTCTAGGTGTAATTGTGTATAAACCATTTTCAAAAGTAATGGTGTATTTTTCACTAATATCTGTACCATATATTGGATATTCACCAACAATTTCATTAGTCATATTTTGTATCTCTAAGGATACTAAGTCATCCATTGAATCTCCATTTACCAATGGTGTATTTTGTGCTGCACTAGCATCTAATGATGCTAATGTATTTCCATACACAGAAGATTTGTTGTTAATAATTACTGTAATTGGTCTTGGATTTACAGTATAAGTTCCATTTGTAAATGCTACATTATAATTATCTTTATAAGCATTATCTTTGAGTTGTCCGTAAATTGGATATGTCCCAGGAACTGTTGTATTCCCTACACCTGAAGTTAAAGAAATAATGTCTTGGTTGTTATAAATACTTCCGGATGTAATTGTATATGACAAATTGACTTGTGAATTGCCATAATATCCTTCTTGGTTATCTACAGTAATCTCTAATTCTCTCTTTGTAACGGTATATGATTCACTCTCATTTTGGAAAGTGATAACATAGTTATCATTTCCTGTTTCTTGGCCTAATATATCATATCCACCAATATCCGTATTAGCTGTTACTTCACAAGATAAAACGAATGGAACCTCATCTGTTGCAACTAAGCTTCCAGCGGTAACAGTATAAGTTAATTCTTGAGGAGTATCTCCATATTGCGAAGACTTACTATCTATTGTAATAGTAATGTATCTTTCTTGAATAACATAAGTTCCAGGATGATTAGAGCCATTAGAATTTCTAAAAGATACCGCATAATTATTATTGGTTGCTGTACCAATGATATCATAGATATCAACAGGAGATGAAGATGTAACAGTTGAATTCAATTCATATACTTCATCATCATTGTATATAGTTCCAGAAAAAATTTGGCCTGTAAGAGGAACTATAGCATTTCCATAAATAGACCATTTATTATGAATTGTTATAGTAACTGGAGCAGGAAGGACTTTTAATGTCGCATTACCATCATTTATATAAGTAAATGTATAGTTATCTGCACTAAATCCACTAATACTTGCATCATATTCCCCTACAGGATCATATAAAGAATAGGCACAAGTTATTGTACCTTGATTAGTAAAAACGGATTCATCTTCGCCTTCTGCAATACCTAAATAATCTATTTCAAAAATATCTGTTGAATAAGCATCTCCATATGTGTATTCCTTATCTCTCAATTCTACAGTTACTTCAGCTGTATTAATTGTTATTTGAGTTGGACCATATGTAGATGTGTCTGTAAATGTTATAGTAAAAAAATAAGCTCCCACATCTTTTGGCTCAGAAATTTCTTGCATTCCTGAGTCATAGTATGTAATGGAACTTATATATGTATCATCATATCCATCAAAATAATTTATTAAATAATTTTGGCTAGCAAGTTTTCCATTATAATTCCATGTTGTATTTGTAATAGATGAAATTATGTCTGAAGCATATGCTATACCATCACTTCCTTCCAAACTAATTAATAATACTAAACCTAAAATAAGGGCTAACCCTACAACAATGGAAATACTGAATCTTTGTCTAGTGGACATAAAAACCTCCTAGCCGGTGCAAAAACACCAATAACTAGGAGTATTATAATACTTATTTTATGTAAAATAAATGCTAAGTATTAATTTTTAAAGATTTCAAAGATTTCCTTTTTAGCGAGTTTCTTTTTCTTCACGAGTTCTTGTGCCAACTTTTCAATCATATCTTTGTGAGATTCCAACAATTCTTTAGTTTGGTCACAATACTTTTCAGTCAATTCAATTGTCATTTTATCATATTTGAACTGTGAATTTTCACTTCTTCTACAAACTGAGTAACTAACACCGAAAAAACCACTATCCATCATTGAGTTAATCAACCCAATTCCTTTGTCCAAATCACCTTCGCAACCATAAGTATATGTTCCTGTCATGATTGGAACTGTAACATAACCAGCGAAAGCAATCTTAATCAATTTTTCAATTTCTTCTTGTGTATAAACACAACCATCTTCTGAATCGAGTGAGAGTTGAGCAACGCCTTCTCCTTGATGATAAAGAGTGACTTCTCTAATTGCATCTGGTTTAAGCAAATATGCAGCGACACAATGTCCAGCTTCATGATATGCAACATATTTCAACTTGTCTCCAGTTTCTGGATTTTCTTCAACAATGTCTTCTCTGGTGATTCTGTTATATGCCAAATTGAAAGATTCATAATCAATAGAATCCAAATGATTAGAAATCATCAAGATTTTTGACTCGTTAATAATGGACTCAATTTCTGCACATGAGCTTCCACATGTTGTCTTAACGATGTCATTCAATGAAATATCATCTGCAACTGGGACATCACCCAAGAAATAATTAACCAATTCTTCTCTATCTGATGCTGTTGGGTCTGGGAAATGGATGTGTCTATCAAATCTTCCACTTCTCAAAACAGATTCGTCCAAATATTCTTCATGATTTGCTGTAGCAAAAACAACAATACCATTCATATTTTTGATTTCATCCAATTTGTGGAGCAAGATTTTTTGATTTTCCAAATTGTCACTGACTGCATAGTCGAATCTGTCATAACCACACAATCTGTCCAATTCATCCAAGAAGATGATGCATCTTTTTTGTTCAATTGCCTCATCAAACCCAGTCACAAGCATTTCATTTGTGCTGAGATTCCTTCTAATTGCTTCAGATGAACTGATTTCAATGATGTTATAATCCAAATATTCTGCAATATCTTTAACAAATCTGGTTTTCCCCATTCCTGGGTCTCCATAGAGGAACCAACCACGTGGGATATAAGAACCTTTGCTGATGAAATTTTGTGGATTCGACAAGATATCAATGATTTGCTTGCCTTCTTTCTTGATATTATTATAACCTGCAATATGTGGGAACATTTCTTTAATTTCTGCCATAAAAATCTCCTTTATTTCTACTTCTATTATACGACCTTATATGTTTCAAAATTGACACATAAACCTATTGATATATAAATTTATTTATAATGATTTGTTTATAAAAAGGAAGATAAAGAATGGTTTATAACCGTATACTTCCACCACTCTAGAAAGTTTTTTATCTAATTTGTCTATTGAGCGAGATCTATTCTTTTCTTTTTAACCTTAAACGCAAGAACATAACAGCATTGCTATAATAACTGGTTTGAAATAACAATAAACCTGTATCCTTGAACCCAAACTTTTTGCAGAAAGGGGTGCCCTATAAATAATTAGATATGGAAATAAGAAATTAAATGTTTAATTCAATTAATGCTTTGTTGTTTACTGAATCTAAAGCTAATTGAGCCTTAGAAAGTAATTCTGTTACTTCATTAAAATCTTTAGTTACTTCATCAATGTCATAATTAACATACTCATACTCCACGTAACTCTTTGGAGAGCCATATCTGTCTTGTTCTTTACGGATTTTCTTTGGTCTGTTAATCATGCCACTAAGTTTGTTCTTTTGGTTTGTCAACTGTGGGATGTATACAAGCATCTCATCAATTGTTATGTCAAAACCATCTACAACAGTTGTGCTATTAAAGATATTTAATGCGTGCTTAATCTTTCTGATTTTACCATTTAATTCTTTAATCTTTGCTTGTGATGAAGCATAGTCATACTCTGGACGAGCATCTTCTAACTTCTCACTGATTGCTGCGCAAAATGTGAACACAGTTTTTTCAACTGATTTTATACGTTCACATTCGTCATTAAGCTGTTTTAAGAGCTTATTTAAACCTGATGATGTATATAACATACAACCTCCAAATAAATATAATTTATTTAACTATAAATTTATGGTGATGTGTACCAAATGTACACGTTTGCTATTTCATATCTTTAATCTCTTGGCTCTCAAGAAGAATTTTGATTGCCCATGAAGGGACTTCAACATTTTTGTAATCGTCTTTGTCTATGAATACAAAAGCTGTATCATAATCTGGTTTTTGATTTGGGAATGTACCATATCCATCTGTGAAGTAAATTAAGCCTTTCAACTTGGTAAATTCACCATCTTTCTTTAACTTTTCGACATAGTCGAATACTGGTCTAAAGTCAGTACCACCAAAACCTTTTAATTTTAGCTTTGAAAAGAGCTGTTCTAATTCCTGCAAGTTTGTTACAACTGTATCACTTTGTATTTTTGCATCACATTGGATGATGTGGATATTTACTTTCTTATTAAAGGATTCACTAGACTTTAAAATATTATATGTCTTAGTTAAGAAAGCTTGTACTATTTCACCTTGTACAGATCCAGATGTATCAATTGCAATTACAAAGTCTCTAATTACTTTCTCTTCTTTGTACTCAAGTGGTTCAATTAGTGGCATTTTGTCATAGAGTTTGAGTCCATATGTATAGAAGATATAGTCAAACTCGTCTTGGCTTACCTTCATAACTTCTTGGAGAGATGAGAATTTTTTAAGAAATGCTGTATAGTCATATTTCTCTCTGTTTACTCTCTGAAGATTTTGTATGAAAGCACCAGCACCAGTTCCTTGTAACTTATCTTTTGAGAAAGTTTCAATGTCTGTTTGAATTCGTTTGGAAATATTACTCCATTCTTGTTCATTTCCATCAATGTAGTTTGCTCCAAGGAATTCTTCTAAATCTTCGGCTGCTTTACCAGTTACAATGCTCATTCCAGAACCAGGCTCTTGTTCTTGGCTTTGGTCATTATCATTTTCATCATTAGAGTCATCATCTTGGTTTTGTTGATTCTGACTTTGACCTTTTTGACCTTGTTTTTGATTTTGTTGTTGCTTATTTTTACTATTACCTTTGCCTTGGCTTTGTTGTTGGCTTTGAGATTGGCTATCTTCACTATCTTCGCCTGAGCCATCTTCCTTATTATTACTGTTTTCTTTTTCTGTAATTGCAACAGCTGAAACACCAACAACATTAAGTTTATATGCTCTTACCCACCAAGGAAGGTGATCATCAACTTTAAAAAGTTGAGACAACTTGGTAATCAGCACTCTATTATTCTGCTTTGAGATTAAATATTGATATATGGATTCTGCATTCATTACAGGGACATTTCTTCTAACGGTTTGTAATTCACTGTTAATAACACCTGTTCTGTGTGTGTAGAAACCAGGAAGATTCATATCAAAGATGATATTCTCAACTGCAATATCACAAGCAATATTCCAAATCTCTGGATTTACACCACTTACAAACATATGCTTTAGCATACAATGTAAAAGGATATGTAAATAATCTCTTGCAGATTGGGTAATTGTGCCTTCTTTGTATCTTTCGATAATGAAATCTGAAGTATAAAAGATATCATTACCATTGGTCATCAAAGAACCAAAAAGAGCATTACCATTAATATCACGCATGCAATCAAATTCTTTGACGTTGTTTAACTTCATGATAGCGATATCGAGGTATCGCATATCATAAAGTATTTTGCTTTTTGCCAATTCAACAATTTGCTTAGCAACGTGACTTTTAATTTCTTTATTATCTAAATTTGTTAAATCCATAGATAAATCCTTTTATAATAATTTGAGTTGATTCTCAATATCTTGTACACGTTCAGTCATGTTGTACTTTTGAGTATACTTTGTATATTCAGAGTTACCATGATACATAATAAAGTTTGCAGATACTGTGTTTGTTGTTAGTTCTGTGATATAGATTGTCATTTGAGCACCATCACCAAAGCAATCACTAATAAAGTGGAATACATTGGTTAATTGTTGAGATGCTTCAAGACAGGATTGTTGCCATTTATCTGCATCAAAATTTACAATCTTTTTTACAACTTCATAAGTTGCTTTGTCATCTGTATTACTCTTTTGTACTACATCTAACAACTTCTCTGCATACACAATTGATTCTAGTGCACTCTTCTTTGCAAGCTTGGAAATCATAGATGCTTTTTGGTCTTTCTCAATTTGTTTATGAGTTGTTTCACAGAATTGTTTGAGAGTTTTCTCTACGATTCCAGTTGTTTGTGTTGTTAAAGAAGTCTTTAATGGTTTGAGCATTTCGATAACTGATTTGATGCTCTTTTCTACAACTGTTACAGATTCAATGTTGTTGATTAATGCATCTACTAACAAGCTGATTAATGCTACTTGTTCATCAAATTTGGACTTCTTTGCTCTATCTATAATAGATTGAGATGGATTACCAGATACGATAGATGCGATTTGATAATCTGACTTGTATTTTACAAATAAGTCATAGTATGCTGCGAACTCACCAGCGATTTGCTTGTTTTGTAAGTACTGCTTAATTAAGTTTATATCAATCTTAATGCCTTTTTGCTCATATAAGTTCATTATATCTGACAAATCAGACCAGCCTCTTGCTGTTACAAATGACTTACCATCTACAGTTGTTTCAATCTTATAGAATGATGTTGGCTTAACATCAAGATAAGATATAATTGATGGATGGGTATTATGGTTAAGTGCATAATTTTTCCATGTCTTATAGTCTTCTTCTACATCAACTCTCTTGAGACGATCCCATGTAACGATATCAAATTCTCTAACTGAGTTATTGTATTCTGGTGGGTTACCAGCTGTTACTACAATCCAGCCTTTTGGTACAGTGTGTCTACCAAATACTTTGTATTGCAAGAATTGTAACATTGCTGGAGCAAGAGTTTCAGATACACAGTTGATTTCGTCTAGGAATAATATACCTTCTTTACAACCAGTTGTTTCCATTAATTCATATACAGATGCGATAATTTCAGACATTGTATATTCAGATACTTCATACTCTACTCCGCCATAGTTCTTCTTTGTAATAAATGGAAGACCTAATGCAGATTGTCTTGTATGGTGTGTCATGGAATAGCTGACTAAACCAACTTTTAATTCTGATGCAATTTGTTCCATAATGGCTGTTTTACCAATACCAGGTGCACCCATTAAGAAAATAGGTCTTTGCTTTTCTACTGGTATAACATAATTGCCGTACTTATCTTTTTCAAAATAAGCAATGATTGAGTTCTTAATCTGTTGTTTTGCTTGATTAATGTTCATAAATATAATTCCTTTTTAATAAATTAATTTTAAATATATATGCCATTGGTTGCTCTCTATATAATATTATACAACGTATAATGTACCAAAAACGGAACATTTATACATTATATCATTATTTTTAGTCTAAATGTAGGCTTGATCCATCATCAAATCCAAATCTTTCTTTCTTGTAGTTAATTAAGAATTGTCCACAAGCTGGATATTGTTGTTTGATGCTTATATTTAATAGTTTTTCTAATGATTCCAGATTTAGGAAATCCAATAATGGATAATACTTCTTATCTTCTAGATTTCTTTCACTTAGAAGTTGCACTGCTCTTCTATATGCACATAATTGGTTAGGTTCTCTCATAAAAGGGTTATGTGCCATTTCTTCAATTTTCATTTGTAAATAAGCTATATCACTTCTAACAATTGAATCCTTGAATTCAGAATAGTATCGTGTTAACAAGTCGTTATAGCTTTTTAGCAAGTATAAGAAGTTTTGTGGAGCATTTTTTTCTGTTAGAGTTACAGGTTTTCCATTAGATACATAATATGATTGCTTAAATAATCCAGTATGATCCAATTCTGTTCTAACTAATCTGTTGCCAACTTTGCAATCTATGCTGTAATCATCGTTCATCATATTGGTTTTAGTTACTTCCAAAACACTACATACAGATGAAAAATAATTACCAATTGGAAGTCTGTCATATTTTATATTACACAAATGCAATGGCAATCCAAGATGTGAATATGTTGTTCCTGCTTGTTCTGTAAGAACAACTACAGATGCTGGGACATCTATATCTACTTTCTTTAAATTACCAAATGCACCATGTAATATTTTTTGGACTGAATTATGTAATATTACTTTTTTCAATCCAGATTTATTAAAGCATTGAGATGGAATAACTTTGAGATTACCCTCTTCTATTTCAAGTTCTTCTAGTTTTGTACAGCCTTCAAATGCTCCATCTTTAATATCTTCTACATTCTTAGGAATGAATAACTTTTTAAGACTTGAGTTTTTGAATGCTCCCATTCCAATCTTTTTTAATGTAGATGGGAATGTAACATTTTCTATTGGAACACATGCAAATGCAAAGTCTTTGATTTCTTCTACACCTTCTGGAATTCTAGAGTGCTTGAAACCACAAACTAATTTTGTACCACGAATAATACAACAACTATCTCCCAAAGTGGTTAATACAGGATTGTTGTTAATTTCAATTGTTTCTAATTTGTCACAATTTGTGAAAGCATGTTCATCAAAATACTTTAACGTAGATGGCAATGAAACATGGACTAACTCTTTGCAGTTTTGGAATGCAGCTTGATCTATACGTTTGATGCCTTCTGGAATCATTGCATATACAATTTGAGTTTCATAGAAAGCTTTATATCCAATACTTGTAACAGGTGTATCATGTACAAATTGAGGAATAACTGGTGAAATATCATCACCAGTATAACCAGTTATCTCAAAACTACCATCTTCAGACTTAAGTTTAAGTTTGAAACCCTTATGTTGAGGATATGTGAAAAAATAATCTTTTTTAACCATATTTTTATACCATTTGATGAATATTTACACTAATGCCGTTGTGCAAACATGCACAAATTGCTACTGGAGATGAAGTCTCTACTATTACTTTAGGATACACTACAGCAAATGCATCTAAAGCAACATATAATGGGTCTCCCTTAATTTGGACACGTTGTAGATGTCTACAGAGTCCAAATGCTCTTTTCTCAATTACTTGAATATTGGATGGGATAACCGCTTCAATAAGACTTCTACATCCAGCAAATGCTTTTCTACCAATAATTGTTAAAGCTTGTGGTAACATAAGAATTTGAATGTTCTTGCATCCAGAAAATGCTTCAGCTTCAATAATTGAGAGTGTCTTTGGGAATATACATCCATTTAAACCTTCACAGTTCTTAAATGTTCCTTTTTCAATCTTGTCTATTGATTCTGGAATAAAGAAATCTCTTAAGGATATACAACTCTCAAATGCATATTGTCCAATATGACGTAATGCACATGGAATAGTATTGATATTAAGTTTCTTACACATTGCAAACGCATAATCTCCAATACTTGTTAATGCACTAGAGAAATCTATGTCTTCTAAAGCTACACACTTTGCAAATGCATAATTGCCGATTCTTTCAACACTATCTCCCATGTAGACACGTTGTAAGTCCTCACAGTTTTCAAAAGCATTGTCACAAATTTCTTTGATAGTCTTAGAAAGTGCAACAACTTTTACTGGTGTGTTTTTAAATGCTTCTTTGCCAACTTTTACTACAGTAAAGCCCTTGATATATTCAGGTACAAATACTTCAGCTGAAATACCAAAGTACTTCTTTATATAACAATTGTCTTCATTAATAGCTTCAATTACGAAGTCTGAATAATCATCTTCTTCGTCATCATGACGTTGTGAATATTCAATTCTAATTAATTCTGTATTTAAATCACTTTGAACATTTGGTAATCCAACTCTAATGTCATAGCAGTAACGGACTACATATTCATTGTTTGTACATACTGTAAGTTGTTCATCATTGAGTTCTCCCCAATCTCCGAATTGTTCAAGACTTACAGGAAATTTAATGTTTGTTAATTTTTTGCAGTTATCAAATACGTTGTTACCAAGGATTTCAACACCTTCTAAGATAACAACTGAAGATAAGTTCTCACAATTTGCGAAAGCTCTATCTCCAATTAATTTTACAGAGCCAGGTACTACTACAAACTCTACATTTGTATTAGCAAATGCCTCTTTATCTATTTTAGATACAACCATTCCATCTATTGTTTCTGGAATAGTTATAATATTTTCGTTTCCATCATATTTTACCAAAACACATTTATTATTCTTTAATTTCTTTGTTTTAAACATATTTACCTCTTTATTAATATAGCGAACATAAAACTCATATAATAATTTATATGTTCATGTTATTGTGGGTGGTTTTTGTTGATACTGCCTTTAACAAGGCGAACTAAATATATGCGTTTGTTTGTTACATAATACCAGTTGAAACAGACGACTGTATTTAGAACAATCTAATCTTTCTACTTGTATTATACGATCTTGGTTGTGCCTAAATTGACACGTTAATCATCTAAATCTTCTAATTTTATACAATGTCGTTGATACATTTTTTTGTTTCCATTTATATATACGTCTAAAATATTAATTTTAAACAAAATTTTTTTACTTTTGTAATATTTCTTTATTTTTACACCTCCATATGTGTGAATAGATGGGGAAATCCCACCTATTGAACAATTAGCAATTGATTTATCTATGAATCTTTGGATTTTGAGGTTCAACTATTAATCTAATTCGTTGTCCTCTCCATCTAACATCCCAAAGCGGATCATCATGTACTCTTGGTTGAGAGAAAGCTCCATATCCAACTCTTTGGATGCAATCTGTAAATCCATTCAATTTATTTAACTTAGTACAGTTCTTAAATGCTCTATCTCCGATTCTTGTACAACTTCTTTCGAAGTTAACTGTTTCAAGATAAATGCAATCCATGAAACATTTGTTTCCGATTACTTCTAAGTTACGATTCAATACAGCATATTCAATACCAGTATTCTTGAATGCTGAATCACCAATTCTTTTAACGGATGTTGGTAAAGATATATAACTTAGATTAACACAACCTTCAAAAGCAGATTCACCGATTTCTTCAATAAAGGAACTACCGAAGTTTATTTGTTGAATATCTTGATTATCTTTGAACGCATCTGACGCAATTCTTACAATTCTTTGTCTATTGATGCAACGTGGTAAATTTACTACAGAATCATT
>CAMZEU010000028.1 GCA_947305865.1 uncultured Clostridia bacterium | reverse complement strand
TCTTACTCCTTTCCAAATAAATCATGATTTGTTCTAAATCTGGTTCAATTGGTTCAATACCATTCTTTACAAATACATCCTTATTATCAACACTAATTAATCCCTCAATGTAGTCATCCAATTCTTTGAAAGAAATATATTCGTTTTCTAGGTCTTTATTTTTCCATTTATCTTTTATAAAAAGATACTTATTAACAAAATCCTTCTTTGTTCCTGTATATAAAATAGAGCCATCATGAATATAAGTAATGTTAGAAGCACACTTATCCAAATCACTAGTAATGTGTGTTGAAAATAATATTGCCCTGTTCTCATTCTTTACTATTTGTCTAAATATATCTAAGATTTCATCACGGGATACAGGATCCAATCCAGATGTAGGTTCATCCAATATGAGTAATTCTGCTTTATGAGACAATGCAATAGCCACAGAATACTTAACTTTCATACCACTGGATAATTCTTCCAACTTCTTATCTATGTTTAAATCAAAGAGCTTACAAGCCTCCTCAAACTTATTTTCATCAAAGTTCTTATAGAATCTCTTTGTAACATTCATTAATTGACGAATGGTTTTATTTGGATAGTAATTTAACTCACTCAAAGCAAAACCAATTCTTTGTTTGTTCTCCAATTCATTCTTGGTCATATCTGTACCAAATGCAGTAATCTCACCACTTTCATAATGAATTAAATTCATTATACTTTTCAATGTTGTGGTCTTACCTGCACCATTTCTTCCAATGAATCCCATTATCTCTCCGGCATTAACTGTAAAGGAAACGTCCTTTAAAGAAAACTTTGGATAGACTTTGTTAAGTTTTTCAATTCTTAATACTTCACTCATTTAACTTTTTCTCCTCTTAATAAGCAGTTTAGAAATCTTTATTATTCTTAATAAAATCGATTAAATTAACATGATTGATACCATTTCTTTTTTGCATAAGGTAGTCAAGAGTCATAACATATTTTGGATAATTATCTCTAATACTTTCTAAAGACGCATATTCCCTATTCTCTGTGTCAACACTCGAAAGAATAGTATAAGCAACCTGTACATATGAATAGTTTTGATATTTATCTCTTAAAATAAAATCACATTCAAGTTTTCCTATTCGTCCAATACTTATTGAATAATCTTTGCTCTTTGCATACAAGAACAGAATGTTTTCAAGACTTGGTCCATAATTAATTCTATTATCAGTATTAAATGTAAAATAAAAACTCTGATCAGCCAAATAATACTTTTTTTCTCCTGATAAATATTTTTTTGATTTCATATCAAATCTATCGCATTCATAAAGTATCTTAGCATCTATTAGTGCTTGGATATATTTTGAAAGTGTTGCTTTACCTATTCCTAGATTTGCCTCTTTTAATCCTTTTAGAATATTATTTATACTTATGACTGATCCAAAATTATTAATCACGAAATTTTTTACAATTTCAAATGTCTCTTTTCTTCTTATAGATACTCTTTTTCTAATATCTTTTTTGAATATTTCATCTAAAAGTCCATATAAATATGTTTTCTTATCAATAGGATTATCTATAAATAACGTTCTTGGGAAACCACCATTAATAATATATTCGTTGAGTTCAACCAGCAAATTTGAATCAATATTGATAGAATAAAATTCTTTCATATCCAAATATTCATCGAATGTTAAAGGAAATACTTCAAATTCTAAATATCTACCTGTCAATTTGGTCGCAAGTTCACCTGATAACAAATAAGAATTTGAACCTGTTATAAAAATCGAAAAATCTCCTTCTTCTCTAAATGCATTAATTATGGTTTCAAAATTTTTTACATTTTGTATTTCATCAATAAAAAGGTACTTATTCCCTTTGATATCTTTTGTATTTTCTTCAATAACATTTTCTAACTCTTCATCTGTTTTAATATTTTTATATCCTCTTTTGTCAAGGTTAATATAAATAATATTTTGGCTTTCAACTCCTTTTTTAATCAACTCATCTGCTATCATTTCCAAAAGAGTCGATTTGCCACATCTTCTAATACCAGTAATTACCTTAATAATATCATTATCAAAATAAAACCCTCTTATTTTTGATAAATATTTTTCTCTTTTAAATATTTTCATACTAAATACCTCTACATAATTTTATTGCTTTTTCGAGATAAAATCAAGTATACGTAACCATTTTTATATTTTTTTCAAAAGTGGTAACGTAATTTGCATTTTAATAACACATATAAATTAGATGTTTGTTGCATTATATATAACCATTATTGATAAATTATAAAAAGTGGTAACATATAGCTAATAATAATTCAAATTATTTAATAAAAAAATCCACCTATATCTAGATGGATTATCTTGGTACCCGCATAGGGAATCGAACCCTAGATTCCACCGTGAGAGGGTGGTGTCTTAACCTCTTGACCATGCGGGCATTAAAGTATTGCTATATTACACAAAAAAATTTCTTTTTGCAACTATTTAATAAAGAAAAACCTAGAATTACTCTAGGCTTATTTTCTTTTTCTCCCGCACATGCCGTGTGATGCAGTTTATAACCTGCAAAATCAACAGGTGGATAAATGAAGTCGCACATCGCTGTCTTCCACTACTAAGGAGGCATGACATTAAAGATACGAACGTCCAATTCCTAAAATATACGTGAGGTTCCCATTACATACACCATCACGCACACAGCAGGATTAACTATATTTTAGCATTCATATTAAATAAATACAATAGCCCCTACTATTTTGTAAGGGCTATATAACTTTTCGGCATTCTAATTGGGTGGTTTTATTATGCTGTCCAGTAATCTCTATCTGTTCCTGTTAATCCACAGTCTATATCAAGATATGTAAATATTTCATGATATTCTTGTTCAGCACCCATTTCACCAATGTGCATTGTTCCACGATATGCATGTTCTACATACCAGTCTTCAACCATGTTCCAGGTCTTGAAATATCCGTTATCCCAAAGTTCAAATGTAATTTCAATCTTTGAGAAATTTGCCATATCTGTTCCTGCAGATTGTGAATCTCTTAATGCCCAGCATGTGTCTGCGGATGTATAGTTATTCTTTGTTGTAGGATTTACACTACAATCTACTTCAATCTTTACCGTATAGAAACCATCGTTTGCGCCAAATTCACTTTCTTCTGTGTATGTAACCTCTGCGCTCTTGATGTTGTTATAAACACTCATAGATGCATCTTTGCTGAAGAATATGTGTTGGTCTGTCTTTTCGTATGAGATTTCTCTTCCCATACTTACTCCAGGAACTATTGCACCTTCATCTCTAAAGTCTACACAATCCTTATATACTGGAATCAATGTATTTCCTACATCCCCAAAGATGTTAGCATAATTCAAGCCACCAACTGTGATGTTAGCAAGAGGAGCAAAATCTTTAAGATATTTATATTCCATCTCAAATGCACCAAACTTTTGTCCTACTAATGAGGCATCTCCATTAAGGACTGCAGCTGAGGTATATGGGATTGGATTTTCCATTCTTTCTTGTCTTTCTTTTAATTCTTCATTATTAATTTTCTTAGACCAATCATATTCAGCTTCAAGTGTAGCAGCAATTGTCTTTTGGAAGTTAATTAATGGTGCTGTATTATATCCAGCAACATAATATCTTCTCTCTGCATTAACAACACCACCAACTCCAGCGAATAATGAAATTACAAAACCAACATCTTCATCATCTGAAACTTCTCTTAATGATTGATACTTTAATCTATATGCTTCACCTGTAGTGTTGTCCCTAATATCTGTCAATTGGAATAACAATGGAAGAACTGTACCCATAGTGTTTGCATCTGAATATCCTTCAGAATAATATGCACTATGTGGAGCAACCATCATTCCCATATTTCCAATTTGGTATAAATTATATGCGAGTTCTTTAATATCATCTTCATTTGTTACTGTAGATGGATCAATCATAATAGTTCTATTTGCACTAGAGTAATCAAATCCTTGATTTACTTCGTCATACACTGCACCTGGTTTTTGGTTTGCGCCCATAAATCCGTGTTCCATATGTGCCGCTCTAATAACAACTGGAGCAAATACAATAGATAAAATAGCAAAGAAACAAATTAAAATACCAAGAGAAGTCTTTATCCACTCATACACATAATTTGCGTTTGGTGCATAATCTGTTCCTGGTATTACTACATTGTCTTTCTTGTCTACTAACTTGGCTTCTTTTTTCTTATCTGAAGCGTATGAAGTTAAATATCTAGCCTCACAAATTGTTAAATCGTTTTTGTCTTTCATACTCATAATTTATACCTCTAGACAATTTTACTATTTTTTGTGATTTTTTACAATAACTATGTTTTATAAACATATTTTTAAAATTGTACATTGAATATTGAATTATTAAAAAATATAATAATTATGTATAAATATTTTAAAAGGAGAAAAATTATGAAACTTAGCTATAAAAGCATTACTTTTATTCTAATTATTGCTTTATTGTTAGCTTTTTGCGTTAGTTTCGGAATAATAATGTCTAATGGCGTAGCATTTGCTGAAGATACCGAGACAAAACTCTCTACAGTTACTATTGGACATTTCAGTGATCTTCACTACTTCCCTTACCAACGTGGATACACACCAGCTGACTATGGAACAAACACTGCAAAATATTATGACAGTGAATTCTATTTCTCAATAACTGGTGATACAAAGCTTGTTGAAGAATCCGCTGCTGTTTTTGATGCAACTTGCGAAGAAATGTTCCAAGCAGCTATAAACGGAGAATTGCCACAAGTTTTTGTTGCATCTGGAGACCTTTCTAAAAATGGTGAAAAAGATGCATTATTAGACTTAGCCAACAGACTTCGTTTAATACAAAATGATATTAGAACAATACCTGGATATGAAAACTTCCAAATTGTTTGTGTACCTGGCAACCATGACTTATTCAATGGTAGCGGTGCATACTACACAAAAGACAATGGAAAGTCATATAAGAGTACTGCTCTTCAAGCATCAGAATTTGCTTTAGTATTTAGTGGTCTTGGATATCCAAATAATACTATTGAACAATTATCTACAGTTTTACCAGAAAGCCATTGGTCTACAAACTATGGTGCAACAACAGATACACCAGCACAAAGAGCACTTACTGCTGGATTTGTAACTGCTGGAAAGACAACATACGAAAAGAATGCTGTTCAATATACTACAACTCCTTTCTATGGCCAATATGTACAATCCAACAATGCTAATATCTATGATATTCATTATTATAATGAAGACCTTGAATATATTAGTGTAAACAATGGCACAATGACAGGAGAACAAAGAAGAGCAAGATATGCTAAGTTAGAAGCTGACGAAGAAGACTTAAAGCTTAATGTTCTCTCCTTCTATTTAACAGACTCAACAAATTATAGTTATATCCTATTTGGAATAGATGCTTCATTCCGTAAGGCTGCAAAGAAGAAGGCTTACACACCATATATTGCAGCTGATCCAACTCCAGTATACGGAAAGACATATTATAAATTTGAATATGGTAAAGGCTTCACAGAATTAACACTTTCACAAGCACAAGATATTGTTGCTGCTGGTGGCGAAGTTTATGTTGACTCAGGACTTAACCATGAAACCGGTGGTAAGATTTCTATAGATTGTGTAGACTGGATGGAATCTGTAATGAATAGTTTACCAGCCGCTGCTGATACAGGTGATGAATTCACAGCTATGGTTACAGTTCACCAAAACCTCCTAGAACACTGGGACAAAGAAGGTGAAATTCTTAAAGACTTCACTCTTTACTACTATGAATACCTTGTAAAGAGATTCCTCAATATGGGAATTCGTTATTCCTTCACAGGTCATATGCATGCAAACGACGTTGCATATTATACAAATGCAGAAGGAGAAACATTCTATGACTTAGAAACTGGTTCAATGATTAGTTACTACGGACCAAAGCACTACATCTCTATTGAAAGATATAAGACAAATGTATCCAACAAAAATGGTTTTGCAGAAAAGTTCATTCTAAAGAATGATATTCTTGAAACATTTGCTTATGATTTAAATGGTAATGGTGTTATAGATGATAACGAAAAAGCTATTGGCTATAATGACTACTCCAACAAAATTATTTACTTACAATTAATAGACAGAGTTGTTGGCCACTTTGTTTCAGACAAGATGGTTAACGATTTATTAAATTCAGTTAGAGATTTATTTGCACCAGATGGATCTATAGCAGGTGTTGCTGTTATTGGACCATATGCCGAATTACTTGGCAAAGTTGCAATGTCTTTAATTAAACAAATTAGATACGATTTAGACTACACATATGACGGCGTAAAATATGATGACCTCGTTCAATATTTATATGCTGTTGTAGATAAGATTGTATCAGTTGAGTTCGGAGATGCTTCAATCGGCAAGATGTCTTTAAAACAAATTGCTGGATTCATCGCTCAAGCTCATGCTGCTGGTCTTGAAATTACAACTGCAACATACTATGGAACAGGAGAAGACTATGCGTTCTCTGCAACATCTCCAGAATATGTAGTAAATAGCCCAACAGACCCAGCATACCGTGCAAGATTTGTTGCTGCTGTTCAAGACTTCAGTGCACAATGCTTAAATGGTTCATTTGTTGAAGTTTTAGTAATGGGATTACTTAAACCACTCTATTTGGATGATAATGGTTTACTCAAACAACTTCTCAACCACACATATAATCTTACAAAAGATGAAGATGGAAATGATCTTTCAGATATGGAAAAAGATCAACTCAATGACTTGCTTGCATTAGTACAAGATATAGTTATAGGAGATGATGAAGATATCCAAATTGAAATCAACGTTGAAAAGTTTGGACCAATTGGTATTATCAATGGTTTACTCCCAACAATCTTAACATTACTTGATGAATCTCTTGGATTTGCACTTTCTGGAACAGACCTCTACTCTATATTAGATACATTCTTGGATTCATATCTTGTAGATAGTTTCTATGTTGGTATTGGTGGAATTGCTGATGCTATCTTAAAAGGATTTGCAACAGATGATATGCCAGACTATGGTGATCCAACAAATTCTAAAGTACCTAAGATGCTTGTTACAGATAAGAATCTCAATGGTGGCAAGTATACATATATTTCCACTATTCAAGATGATGCTATTCCAACTCAAACAAACGGAATGTATCCATCTATTATCAATGGTCACTTCGAAAACGACACAACATATACAATTACTTACTATACAAATGAAGAAATCTTCACTTCTTTTGCTCTATATGATTTAAATGGAACATTGATTGAAAAAGTTGAAGAAAATGAGAGCTTCTTTAACCCAAGTCAAATGGTTCCAAATTCAGACAACTTATTGGCAATGACAAAGTCTGGAACAAAAGTAAGCATTTCTACAGTTGCAACACCTATCTACTATCCATTAATAGATTTAGGTCTTGTATGTATAACACATACACCAGTATTCAAAGAAGTTAACAAAGAAGAAGTTCCTGTTACTTATTTAGATAGAGAAATGTACTATGAGACAAATGGCGTTGAATATTGGAATAAACACACTGTAACTATTACAGGATTACAACCAGGAACTACATATAGATACAATATTTCTGGAACATATCAACCAAAAGCTGGTCCAGATAACTTAATTTCATTCCAATATAGACCATATACAGACATGCTTACATTCACCACACCAGATTCTAGTGCTACAGAATTCTCATTCTTAGCAATAGCAGATATCCAAGGTATGACACCATATATGTATGAAGAAACTAATAAGAAATTAGAAGCAATAATAAGTAATTATTCCTTCGTACTTAATGCTGGTGATGTAACAGATAACTCAAAGAACTTTGTACAAATGCAATATGCATTTGACCTCACATCAGACTTCTTCTCTACTAATGCAATGTTCGTAACATCTGGCAACCACGAGAACAAGAGTTATATGATGAACAGGTTCTTTGATTACACCACTCCAAACCCTGCTCTCTATCCACAAACTGGAGAAACAGGATTATACTACTCATTCAGTTACGGCAATTCAATCTTCTTTGTATTAGATACAAATGACGCAACAAGCAGTGGTGGTCTTGGAGAAAAACAACTTCAATGGCTCACATCTGAACTAGCAGCTGCAAATAATAATGCTTCTATTAAGCATATATTCGTATTAATGCACAAGTCTATGTTCTCTTGTGGTTCACATACAAAAGATCCAGAAATCTTAAAGATGAAAGAACAACTCGTTCCACTCTTTGCGAATAACAATGTAGACATAGTATTCAGTGGTCATGATCACACATACTCTATTACAAACAAATTAGATAAAGACGGAAAAGTTACAACTGGCAACGGCGTTCTTTATGTAACTCTTGGAACAATGGGAACAAAGTTCTATGAATACAAAGAAAGCGAAGATACCACACCACTTCTAAACGCAAGTGAATCCGTCTTCCACACATTAGACACACAAACATTTGCATTAATAACAGTTTCTGGAGATTCAGTAACAATTGATGGATACACATTTAAAGAAAATTCACAAGGCAACTATGAAATGGTTAAAATCGAAAACCAACTTGTAGAAAAGATTAAGGATTCAGTAATCGATGCAAATGGAACATTAGGAAAGACATTCTCTGCAAGTTTCACATCTAAGAAGACATCTGAAGAATACAAGATTGAAGTACCACTTGGATATAAGGTTGTTTATGTTGCAGATGGCAAAGAATATGATTCTCTTAATGACATCAAAGTTAATGGTGCTAAGACAAATGTAGAAGTTAAAGCAGTTAACACAAAGACAGGCGAATCAATTGATATAGATACAATTCAACTTGAAGTTAAGAACTATAATGCTCTTCTCGCAGTTTGTATCGTAGTACCAATTATTGTAGTTGCTGGTGCTGCATGTGCAGTTGTTGTGATTCTTCTCAAGAAAAAGAAAACTGCTAAATAATTAATTATTTAAAGGAGTCACAAATGAAATTTGGTGAACAAGTTGTAAAATACAGATACATCATTCTCATCGTATTTGTGGCTCTTTTAGTATTGGCATGTGTACTCCTGCCAAAGATGATTAAAAAGGTTAATTATGATATCTCCTCTTATCTACCTGCCGGTTATTCTACCACAGATGGATATAACTTTCTGTCCAAGAACTTTGGTGTACATGGTGATATTGAAATTGGCTTAAGAACAAATGACATAGAAAAACTTAAAAATGCCGTTGAAAATATGAAGAAAGTAGATGGCATCTCTATGTTGATTTGGGAAGGAGATATAGATTCAATTGTTGATTTCGGCTTAATGGAAACAACAGATGAGCAATATCAAAAGATGCATTCTATATTTACAGATGGAGAAAACCATTTAATTTTAGTTACACTAACACATGGTCCATCTGCAAAAGAATCTCTTGTTTCATATAATGGAATTGCAGAAGTACTAGATAGAGAGTTCGGCAAAGAAAATTATTACACTGCTGGTATGACAGGCCAAGCTGCAGACTTATTCACTAATACATTGAATGAGTTCTGGAAATATGCCCTAATTGCCGTTGCCCTTGTTATTATTATTTTAATAGCCACAACAAACTCAATTTCTGAGCCATTTGTTCTTCTATTTACAATTCTTATCTCTATTCTTTTGAACCTTGGTTCAAATGCACTATTTAATAGTACATCTATTGTAACATTTGCATGTACTGCGGTTTTACAATTAGGTCTAACTATGGACTATGCAATTTTCTTGTTGCACCAGTACAGATTAGAATTACAAAAGACTCCAGATCCAAGAACAGCTCTTGCAAATGCAATACCAGTTTCAACAAAAGCAATATTATCCTCTGCTCTAACAACGGTTGGTGGTTTACTTGCATTAATGGTTATGAAATTTGGCATTGGTCCAGATTTAGGATTATCTGTTGCAAAAGGTATTATTTTATCCTTCCTAACAGTTGTCCTTCTCCAACCATGCTTAATGTTAATGCTAGATAAGGCTCGTATTAAGACAGCTCACAAATGTTTGGATTACCATTACCGCACGCCAGTAAAGAAATCTATTAAATATAGATGGGTTATTGTATTAATCTTTGTGCCAGTATTCATTTTTGCATTGCTAGTTAATGTAGATGCCGTTCCATGGTCTTTAGATTACACATATGTACACTTCATGAAGAGTAAGCCAGCTTCCGAAGAATATAAGACATTGCAAAATATGGCAACAGCTATGGAGCAACAATCTATGGTTGCAGTTCCTCTATACAAACTTGAGAAAGATGAAGATGGGAATGAGACCTATACTTATTATATAAGTGAACAATACCAATTACTTGATAAATTAAATAATCTTGAAAACAAGGAAGACATATCCTATACCCTTGGATTATTTGCAATGTTAGACAAAGACAAAACATATAATCTATATGGAGTAGAACTAACCTCAGAAGAATTAATAAAGGTTCTTATTTATGCAAGCGAACATAATGTTGAAGAAGAAGGTATAGGTGGTCTTGCACTCTTTATGCTTGAAGAAGGAATGATTACATCATCAGACCTAGCAAATCTTCAAAACATAGACTTAGATAGTATAGACTTAAGCCAAATGAGTATGGTAAATAATTATATCTCAAATGGTTATACAATTTACACTATTGGCATAAATACCAAATACGATGTAGAATCTCAAGCATCCTTTGCCATCTTAGAAGATGTTAACACTACCCTTAAGCAATTATTCGGAAATTATGGTAAAACTTATATGACGGGCTTCTCACAGGCTGCATATGACTTCGCACAGGTTACCCCAACAGATAATATGTGGGTTTCAATTATTTCCATCATAATTATCTTTGTAATATTGCTATTTACACTCCGTTCTATTAAGATGTCCACAATCCTTGTTGCTGTTATTGAATTAGGTATTTGGATTAATCTCTTAACACAATGGATATTCTATGGTGGTACAGTTAACTTCATGTGTTACATCTTCATTGGAGCTGTACAACTAGGTGCAACGGTAGACTATGCAATTCTTATTTCTACGAAATACAAAGAATTTAGAAAGAGATTTGAACCTCGCCAGGCGGCTTATATGGCCACCACACAATCTGCAATGGCAATCACGACTTCTGCTTTGATTATGGGCTCAGCTTGCGCCAGCGTGGCAATAGTAAGCTCTAACATAATAGTTCAACAACTTTGTACGCTTATTGCACGTGGTTCACTAATATCTGCACTACTTGTAATATTTATATTACCTGCCCTATTAGTTGTTATAGATAGAAATAAAGGACATGAATTACATATTGAAAGAACACCTGAATTAAGAAAGTTTAAATTTAAGAAACACAAAAAGAAAGAACTGGTTCAATAATAATTTTTTTACATTTTACATATGATATCATATGTGTTAAACAACAAATAAATAGAGGGCTGAATTAACAACCCTCTACTTTTATATTTAAATTAGGAAATTGTATTAGAATAAGTCTCTTGGTACATACTTGGTATGGAGTACTTCATGTGCTCTATGGCTGTTTGGTTCTCCAAAGTATTCCTTGTATATATCTGTGACTTCTGGGTTAGCGTGTGATACACGTAAATCATAAGAAGCATCCATCTTGTAAATTGTATTAGCACGGATTTCTTTAATATCTTTGCTATTTCTTTCGAATGCTGTCTTGATTGGTTGTCCACCACCGTTAACACATCCACCTGGACAAGACATAATTTCAATGAAATGATACTTGCTTGTTCCAGCTTTTACTTCTTCCATTAACTTTCTTGCATTAGCAAGACCACTTGCAACTGCTACATTAACAGATACTTTCCCACCATCTTTGAGTGGTACAGTATATGTTGCTTCCTTGATTCCTTGTGTTCCACGAACTTCTTTGAAATCTAAGGATGGAGCTTCTTTTCCAGCAAGAACTGCATAAACTGTTCTTAATGCTGCTTCCATAACACCACCAGTTGCACCGAAGATTAAACCTGCACCAGAACCAACACCCATTGGTGTGTCGAACTTCTCTTCTGGAAGTGTATCCCAGATGATGTTCATCTTCTTAATCATTCTTGCAAGTTCTCTTGTTGTTAATGCGTAGTCAATGTCTGGATATTTTTCACCAGCTGCATTCATGTATGGTCTGCCTGCTTCGAACTTCTTAGCTGTACATGGCATGATTGTTACAACAACCATATCCTTTGGATCTATTCCAAGTTTTTCTGCTAAATATGTCTTACAGATTGCACCAAACATTCCTTGTGGTGATTTACAAGATGAGAGATGGTCTAATTCTGTTGGGAAGTTGTGTTCCATGAACTTAATCCATGCTGGAGAACAGGATGTTAACATTGGTAATGTGCCACCCTTTGTTACTCTGCCGATAAATTCTGTTCCTTCTTCAAGAATTGTAAGGTCTGCTGTGAAGTTTACATCGAATACGTTCTTGAATCCGATTCTTCTTAATGCTGCAGCCATCTTTCCTTCAACGTTTGCACCAATTTCTGTTCCGAATTCTTCACCGAGTCCTACTCTTACAGATGGAGCTGTTCCTACTACAACATACTTTGTTGGGTCTGCAAGTGCTTTAAGAACATCATTAACTTGATCTCTTTCATGTAAAGCACCTGTTGGACATGCAACGATACATTGTCCACAGTTAACACAAGCTGTGTCACCAAGGTTCTTTTCGAATGCACTACCGATGTGTGCATAGAATCCTCTTCCGTTTGCACCGATAACTGAAACAGATTGATATTCACGGCAAGCTGCTACACAACGTCTACAAAGAACGCACTTGTTGTTATCTCTGATAATTGCTGCTGAAGAATCATCTATTGGGTATTCCAATACTTCGCCGCCTTCAAATGCATGATAGTCTGCATCGTATTCTTTAGCTAATTCTGCGAGTTCGCAGTTGCCATTACGAATACAGCTTAAACACTCTTTCTTATGGTCTGAGAGTAAGAGCTCGATTGTTCTCTTTCTATATTCTCTAATTTGTGGAGTGTTTGTTTTGATATGTATTACTGGGAATCTTGGATCTGCTGATAATGGATATACACAAGCTGCTACTAATCCTCTTGCACCTTCAACTTCACATAAACAGATACGACAAGCTCCGATTTCATTTAATCCTTTAAGATAGCATAATGTTGGTATCTTGACACCAGCTTTGAAAGCAGCGTCAATAACCTTTGTACCTTCTTCGACTTCTACATCAATGCCATCAACATTTACTTTAATCATATTAGCCATAAGTCACCTCACTATTCTTTAACGATTGCGTTAAACTTACAATTTGTCATACAGAGTCCACACTTAATGCACTTGGATTGATCAATTGTATGCTTTTCTTTAACTGTTCCACTAATTGCCTTAACTGGACAGTTTCTAGCACATAATGTACATCCCTTACATGCATCTGTGATTGTGTATTGAACTAAGTCTTTACATACATGGCATGGACACTTCTTGTCTTGAATGTGTGCAATGTATTCATCTCTGAAATACTTGAGTGTAGATAAGACTGGGTTTGGAGCTGTTTGTCCAAGAGCACAGAGTGAGTTAGCTTTAATGAAGTAACAGAGTTTCTCCATATCGTCTAAATCTTGCATTGTTGCCTTACCACTTGTAATCTTATTTAAGTATTCAAGTAATCTCTTTGTACCAATTCTACATGGTGTACACTTACCACAACTTTCATCAACTGTGAATTCAAGGAAGAACTTTGCGATATCAACCATACAGTTGTCTTCGTCCATAACAATCATACCACCTGAACCAACGATTGATCCGATTGCTGCGAGTGATTCGTAATCAACTGGTGTATCAATTAATGATGCTGGGATACATCCACCTGATGGACCACCTGTTTGAACTGCCTTAAGTTTCTTTCCGTTTGGACATCCACCACCAATATCATAAATGATCTTTCTTAATGGTGTTCCCATTGGGATTTCTACTAAACCAGTATTTGTAATCTTTCCACCGAGTGCGAATACCTTTGTTCCTTTGGACTTCTCTGTTCCCATTGCTGCGAACCAGTCTGCGCCCTTAAGAATGATTTGGCAGATATTTGCATATGTTTCAACGTTATTTAATACTGTTGGCTTTCCGAATAAACCTTTGTTTGCTGGGAATGGTGGACGTGGTCTTGGTTCACCTCTCTTACCTTCAATAGAAGTCATAAGAGCTGTTTCTTCACCACATACGAATGCACCAGAACCTAAACGAATGTCTAAGTCAAAGTCAAATCCTGTATCTAAAATGTTCTTACCAATGAGTCCATATTCTCTTGCTTGTTTAAGAGCAATGTTTAATCTTTGAACTGCGATTGGGTATTCTGCTCTAACATAAATGTAACCTTGATGTGCACCAATTGCATAAGCACCAATTGTCATTGCTTCGATAACTGAGTGTGGGTCGCCTTCGAGAACTGAACGATCCATGAATGCACCTGGGTCACCTTCGTCAGCATTACATGCAATGTACTTTTCATCGCCAACTGCATTACGGCAGAATTGCCACTTTAATCCTGTTGGGAATCCAGCACCGCCTCTTCCACGAAGTCCACTGTTCTTAATAACATCAATAACTTCTTGAGGTGTCATTGTTTGTAATACTTTGATTAATGCTTGATAACCGTCGTATGCGATATATTCATCAATGTTTTCTGGGTTAATAACACCACAAAGACGAAGTGCAATACGAGTTTGTTGCTTGTAGAAGTTTGTGTCAGATAATGCACGAACTGTTTCAGCTTGTGCTTCACTCTTTTCTTTGTAAAGGAGACGTTGTACTAAACGACCTTTAATGAGGTGTTCTTCAACGATTTCTTTAACATCTTCTACTTTTACGAATGAATAAAATGCGCCTTCTGGGTAGACAACACAAACTGGTCCGTTTGCACAGAGACCAAAGCAGCCTGTCTTAATTATGGCAACATCATTTTCGAGCCCTCTTTCTTTGATGAGCTTTTCGAATTCTGCAGCAACAGCTGGTGAGTTATTAGATGTACAACCAGTACCACCACAGATTAAAACTGTATTTCTAAACATAATTTTCCTCCTGCTACTATTCGTTTGTAATTAGATATTCTGTACAAACATTTCCATTAACGATATGATCTTGAACGATCTTTTTTGCTTTTTCTGCGTCTACATGGATATATGTGATTTTTTCTTGTCCTGGTACGAATACTTCTACGATTGGTTCAAGTTTGCACATGCCTAAGCATCCACTTCTTGTAACTTTTACGCCTTTAAGATTACGTTTTGCAACTTCATCTATTAAGGTGTTGTAGACTGGTCTTGCACCTGCAGAAATTCCACATGTTGCCATTCCGACTACGATACGTGTCTCTTTATTATCATCTGTGTTGTCACGCATGATAATTTCAGATTGCATCTGATCTCTGATTTTCATGATATCAGCGATACTCTTCATAAATTTGCTCCTCCAATTTCCTTTATATT
>CAMZEU010000027.1 GCA_947305865.1 uncultured Clostridia bacterium | reverse complement strand
TAGTAGATTATATCTAAATCTAGTGTTCTATTTCCCCAATGTACTTCTCTGGTTCTTCCTTCTTTATTTTCTATATCATGCAAAACATTTAGAAGTTCTCTTGGTGTTAAACAAGTTTCTATTTCAGCACAAGAATTCAAGAACTCTTGATCCGCAACACCACCATATGGCTTTGTATTAATTCTTCTGCTTTCTTTTATGAACTTAATATTTTTTGTGTTTTGTAGAGCCTCAACAGCATTATCTAAATGCTCACCTCTATCTTCCAAATTTGAGCCCAATGCTATATAACATTTAACCCATTCTCTCTTCGCTTTAACGGATACGTAGTCAAAGGTTTGAGACATCGGAGCATTTGGTTTTTTAACCTCAACTGCAACTTCTTTTATAAGCCCATAATGCACAATTAATCCTTGGCATAATCTATCTGCTAGAGTCTCAATTAGGTCAAAACAATTGTCATGAAAGAATGCAACAACAAACTTACTAACAGATGCGTAGTTAATGGTTTTAGTTAAATCATCTGTTTCACTTGCCTTTGAAATATCTACAGCCATGTCTATATCTATAACCCATTTTTGAGGTATTCTTTTCTCTTCTGGGTTAACACCATGACATGCCTCTGTTTCAAGACCTTTTATAATAATATGTGCATTGTTAGAATATGTTTTCATTAGTATGTTGAATAATCTGTATCGTCATCACTACCAAAACGTGATATCTTTATACCTTCTCTCATAGGAAGTCCTCTGCCAGGTTTATAATCTACCTTCTTCTTGACTTCCTCTTGAAGTGTTTCTACATCCTGAGCCTCTGAGATTGCTTCTACTGCTTCCTCTACTGGTACTTCTTCAACGACTTCTTCCTTAACCTCTTCAACAGGTTGCTCTGGTTGTTCTTCGGAAATGATATCTGGTTGTTCAAGGTCTACCTTCTTTGTGCCACTTTCAACGTCTGTAACGAGATCATAAAGAGAAACACCTTTTTTCTCTTCTGGATTCTCTGGCTCCGCTGGTTTTTCCATTGCATAAGATAAAGCATCTATTGCAGCCTTATTCTCAGCAATATCATGAACTCTTACAAACATATATCCTTTCTTTGTTGCAAGAGCTGTTGTATTAACTGTTGCATTTAATCTATCTTCAACTTGTCCACCTAAGAAAGACTTTCTAGATGTACCAAGAAGAATAGGATATCCTAGGGATTTAAGTTGACCATACTTTAATAATAATTCCCAATCTTCACCTGAGTTATGGTTGAAACCAATACCCCCGTCTACAAGGATTTTGTCTTTTTTAATACCTACGCCCCTAGCTTTATCTATTGCATTTTGTAAGCCTTCCAAAACGTCTGGTATCAATTTCTTATCCTTAGGTGAATTTCTTCTATTATGGCAAATACAAACAGATGCATCATGGTCTGCAATAACTTTTGCCATCTTTGGATCTGAGAAACATGTTACATCATTAATCATGTCTGCACCATTATCCAAACAAACATCTGCTACATTGGAATAGAATGTATCTATAGATACAGGAATATCAAAATGTTTCTTAATTTGTTTAAGAACTGGCAATACTCTACCAAGTTCTACAGGAGACTTAATAATTTCAGCACCAGGTCTAGTTGATTGTCCACCAATATCTATAACCTCAGCACCATCTCTAATCATACAATATACTCTTTCGATTAAATCTCCCTTTAATCTACTTGGTTCATAAAAGGAATCCTCTGTAACATTAAGTATTCCCATTATGTGAGTACCACTTGTAAATTCTTTCTTTCCAATAATCATATTAATTCTCCCTTATTTAGCAAGCTGGAGTATATGGTCTATTAACTCGTTAGTCATATAACCACGTGTAGCCATAGTCTTTGTAATGGTTCCAACTTTCTTTATTCCACGAGCTGTCATACAAGTATGCTCACCTTCTATTATAACTAAAACTCCCTTTGCGTTCAATTCTGTAAATACGGCATCAGCAATCTGCTCTGTCAATCTTTCTTGCATTTGCAAACGTTTAGCAAAACAGTCTACTAATCTACCAAGTTTACTAAGCCCAACAATCTTTCCGTCTGGTATATATGCAATAAGTACATGGCCAAAGAAAGGCATGAGGTGATGTTCACAAGTTGAAGCGAAGTCTATATCCTTTTCTAAGACAACATCTTCTCCATCAAATTGGAATGTTCTGCAAAGATAATCTTTGGGATCTTGGTCATATCCTGCGGTTAATTCTTCATACATTCTTGCCACTCTTTGTGGGGTCTCTACTAAGCCTTCTCTATTAGGGTCTTCACCTATGGCTTCAAGTATCATTTTTACTGCTTTCTCAATTTTCTTCTTATCTAATTTTTTTTGCATTTTTGTACGATAAACCTCCGATTGTGCTATATAAACCTAGTAATTTTTTCAAAAAGTGTTAGCGAACCACAAATTACCACCACTTTTACATTGCTATTTATTTCTTGCTCAATTGCTTCATTTATATCCTTAATTTCGCTTGATTTATACCCCAAATCCTTTGCTAAATTTACAAGCTCTTCAGTGCTTGCTGCCCTAGGAGAATCAGACTGTATAAATGTTGTTTTAGAAGATAATGGAAGTAACGTTTCCAATATACCTTTCATATCTTTATCTCTAAGCATTCCTATAACAAAATGTATTTGATCATTTGGAAAATAGGTCTTTAGAGTTGATGCCAAGGATTTTGCACCATGTGGATTATGTGAGCCATCCAAGATAACATATTTATTATTGACCTTCTTGACATCAAAGCGTACAGCCCACTTGGTTTCCTCTACACCTTTCTTTGTGCACTCTTCATCTATCTTCCAACCTTTTTCTTTTAGAACATCTATTGTTCCAATTGCTATTGCAAGGTTTTCCTGTTGATATTCACCTAAGAGATGTGTTGTGTATATTTCTCCATTAATTGCTATAACTTGTCCAGCATCTATATCTCTTGAAACAACCACAGCAACAGGAGCTAGATGTAGTTTCACACAATGTTTCTCTATTACATGCATAACTTCGTTGCTTTGTAATGATGTAACAGCAATGTCTTTTATGATTGCAGCCTTCTCGCCTGCTATTTCACCTAAAGTATTTCCAAGTAAAGCACAATGATCTAATCCAATTGGAGTAATAACAGCAACTTCTTTGTTCTTAATAATATTAGTTGCATCTAATCTTCCACCAAGACCAACCTCAAGGACAACGATATCACACTTTTCATCCTTAAATAGCAAGAACGCTACTATTGTTTCAATCTCAAAGGCTGTTAAATAGTACTTTGGATTCTTCTTTTGTATGCTATCTATTTTCTCTTTAACTAGTGTTAAGTACTTGGCAATCTTTTCTTCAGAAGCCATTTCTCCATTGATTAAGAAACGTTCTCTGTAATTGTATATGTATGGAGAATTATACGTGCCAACCTTATAACCATTACATCTTAAAATGGATGTAAGATATGCTGTTACACTTCCCTTCCCATTTGTGCCTGCTACGTGAATAAACTTTAAACTATCCTCTGGGTTTCCAAAGGAATCACAAATCAATTGCATTCTATCTAGCCCATATTCTGAGCCTAGTCTAGAAATATTCATAATGTAGTTTAGAGCTTCTTTATAAATCACGAAGCACCTCCCCTTAGTGGAAGCACTTCTCGCAAGTGAAGCGGGAGCGAAATCTGTACCGCAAGTTTGCAACTTTTCGTCCAAGGACACCCCCCGTTCCTTTGGCACTTAACGCACAGTTTTCTACAACTTCCATAGAAATATTATTAGGGTTGAATATATTTTAACACTACACTATGTTATATGCAACAATTTAGAGAAATCAAATTAAAAACATTATTATTAATAATGCAACACCAATAGTTGGTACTGAAATCAATAGACCATACTTAATAAATTGTTTAAATCCGTAATTAACATCAAACTTGCCTGTTATATCTGTAAACATAATTCCAGCTAAGGCACCAATTGGAGTTAGGAATGCACCAATATTGCTTCCTATAATAGATGCATAAACTGCCTTATAATATGCCACACCAGATAATCCGTTTGGCAATGTACTATACAAGATACTCATTGGGATGTTATTTATGATATTTGCAACCACAAATGAAGATGCACCATAAGTCCATTCCGTATGGTTAGAACCTAGAAATTCTCCCATTTTTTGCGCTATTCCCTGGTATTCCAAAGCAACAACAATTACAAACATAGAAAGGACAAATGGAATAAGTTCCCAAGGCAATCTTTGTATAGAATCTACAACATATCTCCAATGTTTCTTAGTACAAAGTCTCATTATTATGTTGTAAATCAGCAAAGATCCAGCACATATTGCAGAAATCATATACATCTCAACATGGATATAACTTGAGATGATTAAGAATACTAAGCAAACAAGAAGATGTACTACACCAACTGCCAAGTCCACTTTACTTTGGATTTCGAAGGTATCCTCTTGTGGCTCTAATGGCTTTTTAAGTTTTCTATAGAAAATAAGGATGATTAATAATAGTTGTACAATACCAGCAGCCAAGGTTGGCAAAGACATAACTTTGAAATATTCTACAAAATTAATACCTGCAGAAGTTGCAAGATATATGTTTGTTGGATTTCCAATTATTAACATCATAGACCAAGTATTTGCAGCCGCAAACTCACCTACTAGGTATGGTATAGGATTAATTTTTGTATTCTTACAGAAGAAACAAATAAACGGTGTTAGTGTTAAAACAACTATATCGTTGGATGTGAAAACTGTAAGGACTGCTGTAAGTAGATAGAAGATTATGAACAAACTAAATTGGTTTCCTTTTGCAACCTTTACAGCCTTTCTTGCTAGATAATGGAATAGTCCAACTTCATCCAAGAAAATAGATAGGAATGTCATAGATAAGAACAATACCAATATCTTCAATGGATTAATAGAAGAATCAGATGTCAATGTTGTCCATATCTCTTTAATTGGCACCAACCTAAATAATAAAAGTAAAATAGCCCCAATTAGAGCTATTACCCAATATGTCCCAATCTTTTGTCTTTTAAGTTTTACACTTGGGAAGAATATTATTGAAACCGTAATTGCTATGAATGTTATCAAGGCAACTATTAGGGTTGGTATCATTTCGATAACTCCAAATTGCAATGGAGTATGGTTGCTTATCTAGTTAATAATCCTGCGTCTAGTACAAATTGACTTCCGTCAATATATTTTGCTTTATCAGATGCAATAAACAATACAGAGTTTGCCACATCTTCTGGTTCAATCCAAGGAACTGGAAGAAGGTTTCCTGCACTTGCTTCTGCGATTTCTTCTGGAGTTTTGCCTTCCATTTCTGCTAAGCCATCATTCATTGGAGTATTTACTCCAGTTGGATGTAAGCTTACAACTCTAACATTGAATGGAGCAAGTTCTATTGCAAGAGATTTTGTTAAACCAACTAAGCCCCATTTAGAAGCTGCATAATGGCTTAATCTTCTCATTCCTCTTAATCCACCAACAGATGAATTGAATATTATTACACCACTCTTCTTTTCTTTCATATATGGGATACAAGCCTTTGCAGCAAGCCATCCACCTTTGAGGTTAATGTCTATCATGCTGTCCCATTCAGACTCTGTCATTTCATCAGCAAAAGCATATGCACAAATACCAGCGTTGGCGAACAAAACGTCAATTTTGCCAAGTTCTTCAACACCTTTCTTTGCTGCCTCAGTTAAGTCTTTTTCTACTCTTACATCTCCACCATATACAACACACTTTCTTCCTAATCCTTCAATCTCTTTTTTGAGATTTTCTAAGTCTTGAGATGTTGTTGAATTATATCTTGGATATGTAATAGGTTTTGCAAGGTCAAAAGCAATAATATCTGCACCTTCTTTAGCAAATGCTAAAGCAACGGCTTTCCCTTGTCCTTTTGCTGCGCCTGTTATGAATACAACTTTGTTTTCGAATTCTCCCATAACTACCTTCTATTTCTTTACGTAATAATCTAAATATGAATCTAGTGGCACTTCAAGTGCACTATTAATTAAATTTGTTGCTATCATCATACCTGCAAAAGCCGTTAAAAGAACTATTTCACTTTCGCTAAATTTTTCTTTCATTCTTGCAAATAATTCATCGGATACAACTGCTGGATGGTTAACACATGCTCTACCATATTCAACCAATAATTTTTCTGTATCTGTTAATTCTAAATTGTCTGGATCCTTGCCAGCGTCCTTAATGATTCTTCTAAAGAAGGTTGAACAAATCAAGCACTCGTTTTGTGTAGAAATTGCATGGGCATATACATAAGTTGAGAATTCTCCAACCACCTTTGCAACTTCATCTTTTAATGGGTACCATTCCATCAAGACTTTAAATGATGGTACATGGTTTAAAAGTGTCTTTTTCATGTTAGTAATTCTGCCATGTTCATTAACTTGGCCATCATAACATTCAAGTACTTCTCCTTTTGCTTCTTCTCTTTCTATCATATGGATACGCATAATCCACCTCCAACAATTAGTTTAATTATACAACTACGCTCTTAAAATAAAAACAAAAATTATCTTACATATTGAAAAAAACATACGCATAATATAAAATTATTCTATAAGTTTTATTTTAATAAAAACAAAAGGGAGAAATATGAGTACAATTTTAGGCGATGTAGCCAATCTTAATTCTTGGGTAATGTATTTATTATATGGTGCTATTGTTGCCTTCATTACTTTTGAATCTGTCTTTTATTTAGTCCGTTCTGTTTTAAGAGCCAAAAAACTCAATATGGATATGGGAAAAATCAAGAAGGTTATTACTTCTTCTATTTCATTCTCTATTCTTCCTGCTATAGGAATTGGTATTGGTGTTGTAACACTAGTTGGTGCATTAGGTATAGCATTCCCTGCAATTAGACTTTCCGTTATTGGGTCACTTCAATACGAAGCACAAATGGCTGGCGGTGCTGCAGATGCAATTACTGGAACAGAAAACGGATTAACAACAATCATGAATAGTGGTGGTATTTCTGGAGACCAATTCTTAACAATTGCAGTTATTATGACAGTTGGTATTATCTGGGGTCCATTATTTGTATCTACAGTATTTAAGAAATTACAACCAAAGCTTTCCAAACTTGCATCCCTTAATTTAGGTTCTGAAGTTGAGATGTTAGACGAAGGCAAAAAGAATAATATGGGTGATTTAATTTTCTCCATAGTTTTCATTGGCTTAATTCTTGGATACTTCTCTATGGCAATATCCACAGTCTTTGGAAAGACTGAGGTTAACGGAGAAACAATCTCAAATATGAAAACCATTTACGGCTATTACAATCTCATAGCAATTGTTGTAGCTGCAATTATTATGGCTTTCTTTGAATTCTTAATGAAGAATCCAAAAATGAAATTCCTAGCAGACTTATCCGTACCAGTTGCAATGTTGGTTGCAATGTTCGTAGTTGGTGTTATAAGTTTCTATGCACAAAAGAATGGCTGGGATCCAACACTTGCACAAACAAGTGCTAGAATTGTGCAAGCAGTAATATAAAGGAGGTGGACTATGGCTAAAGAAAAAAGAATGACATCCTTAGATTACAATATTAAGCTCCACCTCATGGGACGTATTTGGACATTGTCTGGATTACTTCTCATTATTATGGTTCCTGTGGTTATAAGTATTTTCTATAAAGCCACAATGAATTGGCAGGTATTTGCTAATGCTGGTGTCATCACATTACTCTTCATCAACCTTGCATCTGGATTATTAGAACCAATTATTTATTCTCCAATGCTTGGAACTAGTGGTGAGTATCTTGCTTTCATTACAGGTAACCTAGCTAATATGAAAATCCCATGTGTTGTAAAGGCACATGAAATATACGAAACAAAACAAGGTTCAGAAGAACAAGAATTAGTTGCAACAATTGCTATTGCTGTTAGCTCATTAGTTACAGTTTTAATAGTCTTCGTTATCGTAGTTGCACTTGCTGCATCTCCACTTCAAACATGGATACAAAACAACAGATATCTAAACAATGCATTTGGTTGTGTTGTATATGCTTTATTTGGAGCATTGGGTGGAAAATACTTAGTAAAGAACCTTAAACTCGCTGCAATACCTGGAATAATTATAATAGTACTTTCTATAGCACTTGCACTCCTTGGAATGAACCTAGGTTCAGCTGCTCTTGTTGTTGGTATAGTTGTAATGGCAATTGCTGGATTAGCTCCAATCATTGCACAAAAGGTTAAAGCAAAGAAAGAAAAGAAAATCTATGACAATATTTCTAATGGCATAGATTTAGAAGAAACATATGCCCTCATCATTGCACAAAATGAAAAGGCAGACAAAAAAGCAAAAAAACAAAATTAATATAAAAGGGGAATTTTTATGGCAAACGAAGAAAACACACCTGCAGTAAAGAAATCTTTTCTGCATAAGCTTTTCGGTTCCACTCCTGGAGATGGTGAACTTCAACCTAAAGAAGGTATATCCTTCTCTCTAGCTGGATTTGGTCAAAACCTTATCTGTACAATCGTTGGTTCATATCTTACGGTCTTCATGACAGATGCTATTGGTGCTCCTGCTCTATGGGTAGCATTCTTAATGTTATTTGCACGTATATTCGATGCATTGAACGACCCTATCATGGGCTCTATCGTAGATAGAACACGTACAAAATGGGGTAAATGTCGTCCTTATCTTAAATGGATGCCAATACCAATTGCTATAATGACAATTCTCTGCTTCTTGCCATGGTACGCCAAAGCAGGACAAGCAGGTGGATTTGCGGCAATTAGTGTTGTGTATGTATTATGGTCTGTTGTTTATACAATCTGTGACGTTCCATACTGGGGACTTTCAACAGCAATGTCTAATGACACATATAGACGTGGAAATCTTTTAACCATTGCTCGTCTTATTTGTACATTAGGTGCTGGTATTGTAACAATCGTAGTACCACAAATCACATCTAACTTAACAGCAATGCAAGCTGGTGATGTAAGTGTATATCAAAACTTGATTACAAACATTCAATATGCTGCAATAGCTGAAGGTGGAGCAATCGATTATACTAGCATAGGTGATATAGGAAGTTGGATAGCAAATCTTCCAGCAGGAAATGAATACCTTCCAAAATTAACAGAAGCATTCAACAAGGTTCTTCCTTTAATACAAAAAACAGATTTTGTTGCAGCAGATGCTACATCATTCTCTGGTGCAGACCTATCTGCAGCACTTGAAGCAGTTAGAGCAGATATGCAAACTAAATTGCAATACATCTACTTCATCTCTGCTATTGTTTGCTGTGTAGTTGCTGTACCTCTCTTCTATCTTGGATTCGTTAATACAAGAGAAAGAAATCAATCTACAGAAGTTCCACCATCACTCAAGCACAACCTTAAATTATTATTTAAGAACAAGCCATTGATGTTAATCGTTATCTCTGGTATTTTAGGTTCTGCTCGTTTAGCATTCACATACACTGGTGGTTTATACTTCGCAAAATATGTTCTTGCAGATGTATCTTTTGCAGGTATGCAAGGTGAAGGTTTATACACAATCATGACACTTGGTGTTGTTCCTGGTGGACTAGTAGCGTCCTTAATGGTTCCATACCTCACAAAGAAGATTGGTAAACGTCATTCTTACATTTGGTCACATATTATCGGTGGTGCTGCATTATTAGTGGCATTCGTACTTGGTATTGCATTCGACCATGGTAATTATGCACAACCTTGGGTACTTATCGTAGCACTCCTTGCAATCGTTATTTCTGGTATCCCATCAGGTTTATCCAACATTCTTTCATATGCAATGATTGGTGACACGGTTGAATACCTAGAACTCAAGACAGGTGAACGTGCTGAAGGTATCTGTTTTGCTATGCAAACATTCATTAGCAAGATAGGTATGGCAGTTGGTGCATTCATTGGTGTTTTAGGTTATTCACTTGCTGGTGTAACTGCAAACAACCCAGGTGCTCTTAGCCCTGCAGGTAAGGACACAATGTGGATCATCTTAATGCTCGTTGCAGCTATTTCCTTCATTGCATCTGCAATCCCATTCTTCTTCTACAAGTTCAACGAAAAAGAACAACAAGAAGCTGTTGCTGAAATCAAGAGAAGAAAGGAAGCAAAGCTTGCTGAAGAAGGACTTGCTGATGTTGAAAATACTGATGCAGTTGTTGAAGACGTTAATGTTGAAACAACTGAAGTAGTTGAAGAAACAACTGACGACAACAAAGACGAATAATAAAATTTAGTCTAAACTTAGTGGGAGGATCTAAATTGGTCCTCCCCTATTTTTACAAGTATGGATTTAGTAAAAGATAATTGGAATAAAGAAAGCATTAAAGAGTTAGAAGAATATCTCTTCTCTATTTCTCATTTAGACAAAGTTCCTTGGGAAAACAAGATTGTTAATACATCTCAAACAATGCTTGGCATTTCTATGCCTACGCTACGAGTGATTGCCAAAGAAATATATAAAGGAGATTACCTCTCTTATATAAAAAATAACCCTAGGAACTATTATGAGGAGAACATTCTTGAGGCGCTCATTATAAGCCTCGTAAAAGACGCAAATCTTCAGTTCGAGTTATTAGACAACTATCTCCCTACTTGTGATTCCTGGGCTCATACAGACTCTATAAAGTACAGCATAACAAAGAAGAATGAGGATAAATGGTTTGATTATGCTAAAGACTCAATCAAATCCAAATATATCTTCAAAAGAAGATGTGGGATATTGGTCTTCTTCAAACTCATCGAAACAGATTATCTAAAAGATATCTTTGAGCTTATTAATGAAATGAGTGATGAGCAAGAATACTATGTAAATATGGCAATTGCATGGTTTCTTTGTGATGCATTTATAAAAAGACGTGAAGAAACTTTAGAATTCTTATCTGCCACTTCTCTACAAAAGTTTACCGTAAACAAAGCAATATCTAAATGCAGAGATAGTTTTAGGGTTAGTAAAGAAGATAAAGAGTTATTATTGAAATATAAAAAATAGTTTTTAATCATATTAAGTTATGTTAAAATCTATTCAATGCTCTCTTAGTTAAATGGATATAACAAGCCCCTCCTAAGGGCTAGTTGTGGGTTCGATTCCCGCAGGGAGTGCCAAATTAACATTAGAGAAAAACTTTAGGTTCACTCTCTTCAACAGATGTATCTTCACAGTCTTCTGTTGAAGTTTCTTTTTGTTCAATATCTTCTTCAGAAGTTTCAAAACTGCTGTCTTCTGTCACCAAATTATCTTCACCATCTTCACTTTTCTTTTCTTCATCCTTGTTTTTTACTTCGCCATAGAAGTTAACAATAATGGATGTAACAAGTGCAACTACAACTAATCCGTATAATCCAAGAACAACAGATAATACTCTTCCTAAGAATGTAACAGATGTTAAGTCTCCAAAACCTATCGTAGTTACAAGCATAAAGCAATACCAAAGTGCATCCCAAAAAGTCTTAATTGAATCCTCTACCGTTCTCAAAATCAAGGAGAATGCTATCATTAATAAGCCAAGTCCAAGAATAACTTCACCCGCATATGTCTTACGTATTATCTTTGAAAGAATTTCACCATTAATATGTGAAAGAGCTATCTTACAAATGTTAGAAAAACAAGTTACTGCAATTATTATACCTGTAGAAGATGCGAAAACAATGTAGGCACTAGCAGTTGTTTGTCCTAAATTTAAGCAAATATCTACTACATAGAAAATACAAATGGCAATTAAAATAATATTGCATATAATGTTTCTAGCCTTATGATTCTTAACTATAGCTAGAACTCTTTTTATAATTGGTATTAAAAGAAATAGTAATGAAACAACTCCGAATACTATTAAACCCTCTCCAAAAAATAAAACAACAAATCCTATAACGATACTAACAATTCCATAAGCCAAATACTCATAATCTAAATTGCTCTTTTCGTTCCATTTTCTATATACGAAATATAAAATTTCATATATTCCAAGGAATATCATAGAAAGCGCTAATAATAATGGTGCAAAAGTATTCCATGGGGCATCATAATTTGCAGCAATCTGACTTGAAACATAAAGAACACACATTAATGAAATGCATAAAATTATGCTACAAACAGCTCTCATTATTTTGTTCTTAACTTTTAAATCTAATTTCTTTCCTTTTTTCATAGCATATAACCTCCAATATTCCTTAGATGATTTTAATATACACCCCACATTGTATGTAGTGAGGTGCATATTAATAATTATTTTTTATTTCTTTAATCCTGCTGCTAAACGTACACATTCATATGCGCCATCATAGTAGCCTGTCTTCTTGAGTTCGTCTATTCTGTCACACATATGTGCAAGGATGTCTTTGTCTGAAAGGAGTCTATCAAACATAGCATTAATAGATTCTGCTGTTGGACATTCAAATGTAGAATCTCCCTTCTCTCTTCCATTAATTGCACCATATACTTCGTGTCCACCAATGTGCTTCATAAATACCTTTGGTATTGGATAGTATGCAAGTTCACTTGGCTTTGTTACGAGTAAGTCTGTTACAGGCATAAATAAGTTTGTAGAATATACTGCTTGGAATATATCGTTGTTGCAGAATGCATAAATACCTGTTACATCTTTTGTTCTAATATCTTGTGCAAATGCTTTGAGCTTATCATATTCGTTGAAGAAGTTGGTTGTTTCAAATCCACCTAGTGCTTCATTGAGTTTATGATAAATTCCTTCATGATCTCCAAAGTTAATAAAGAGTGCAACTTTCTTCTCTTCTACATATGGAATTAAATGCTTAATCATTGCAACGTACATATCAAAACCTGCACCAGCGCCACCAACGGTCATTAAAATACGAACTGGCTTGCCTGTTGCAAAACGTTCCTTACGAAGCTTGTTGTCTTCTTCTAAGTTAACAAGTAATTCATGGTCTACAAAACATCCAACCATCTTTAATTGGTCTTCTGGTATACCATTAAGTGGCTTCTTGTCAAATCCATTAAGCATCTTATATCCAAGATAAGCAAATGGGGTTTGTACTGTATGAATAGCGCCTTCAGAAAGATGTAATCCCATTGGCCAGTTATCTGGAATTGCATTAACTACATTAGTCATACCTGCATGTATTGCTCCTTGAGATGGCCATACATGTGTTGCAATATAAGGAATATCTTTTGGTATGTTCTTGAAAATAGGAACCAATAATTCACTATTCTTTTGGTCTTTTGCATTGTATGAAATTTTCTTGAATCCTTCACTATTTAATGGCTCCCAAACGAGTTTGTTAAATAACTTGGATTTTTGTGAAATACGAGATGCGAGAGAATATAAATCATTTTGTTCTCTAATCATCTTTGAACCTGTAGCATCAAAGGATGCTAAGTCTAACCAGTAAGGCTTGAATCCTAATGCACGCGCACAAGATGCCATAGCAATAGAAATACGATAGTGACCAAATCCCATTCTAATATTTCCAACTATTAATGCCTTTGGTTCAAATTCTGCATTGCCTTCTCCAAATACGATGTTGTCTGCACCAATAAAGTCTAGTGTGTCAATTGCTTTGAATCCAATCTTATAATCTGCTTGAGAATCGTCTCCGTACTTCTTAATGAATTTTGCCTTTGACTTTTCTGCTGCTTTAATTGTTTTTGCATCCATTGGATTTCCAAAAATGCTTGATGTCTTATCCATAATTATTCTCCTTTATCTTCTTCGGTAATTTCTTCCGTTTTTTCTTCTTCAATAGATTCTTTAGCTGCTTCCTCTGTCTTCTCTTCCATTTAGCATCCCCTTTTATTTGTTGTTCTTTAATCTATATATAATTGTTTCAATTAATATCTTAACTTCTTCTTTTCCGTTCTTGTCTTGATTTAACACTACACTATTCATTGTGAGCTTTTTACAAAGTCCCATAATTGCATGTGTTGTTGTGAGATAGAATAACTCTACATTCTCTATTTCTTTAACAGTTCCGTCTTGTAATCCAAGTTTGTATGCTGCTAAGAAGTCCTGCATATATGGTAGCAAGTTTTCTTCATACTTATTTGTCTCTTTCATTTGAACTGTGGTATCAAATTCAAAAATGAAACGATAATATTCTGGATGCTCTTCAAAAATCTTTAAGAAATTATTATAGAATGCCTCTATCTTTCCAATTCCAGTTTGCTCTTTGGATAAATCAAAATACTTGGTACGTATCTCGTTTGCCATTAAACCGGCAACACTAATAACTAAATTTTGTTTTGTGGAAAAATAACGATATATTGTAGCTTCTCCAACACCAACTTTGCTTGTAACATCCTTAATCGTTACATTAGCAATTCCTTGTTGTAAGAACAATTCAGTTGCTGCTGAAATAATATAATTAACTTTAGCTTGTTTAATACTCACAATTCTTCCCCTTAATTGAAAGTCAATCTATCAAAATGATAGTTCAACTATCAATATAATACTTTATTTTATAAGTAAGTGTCAATACTCAATTTTTAAAAACATCTAATCTTGAAATCCATATATCATATTTGATATAATTTTTGCATAGAAAATAAATTTTTTGTGAGGAAAAATTATGGCATCATTTATGGCAAAAGTTGGAAGATTTTTAGTTTGGAACGTTATGAATATGAACCCAGAAACAGGGAAAAAGAATATGGTTCAAGTATGTTCTATGATTTCTAACACTAATACAAAGACTAAGAAAGGTTATGTTCTAACAAAAGAAACAACACCAGACGGAGTAAGATTCGTTCGTATTAAACCTACAGAAGGAACATCAGACAAATTAGTATTATACTTCCACGGTGGTGGTTATGTAGCTGGTCTTGCACAAGCATATTATTTCCAGGCATGTGATTATGCTAAAGCGGCTGGTCCTGGAGTACAAGCAATTCTCTTAGACTATGATTTAGCACCAGAATTTAAATATCCTGTACAACATAATCAAGCATTATCTATTTGGAATTATGTCCAAGAAGTTGAAGGATATAAACCAGAAAACATTATTCTAGGCGGAGATAGTGCTGGTGGAAACTTAGTATGTAGTATGTGTTTACATTTAAGAGATGAAAAGAAACCATTACCAAGAGCATTGTTCTTACTCTCACCTTGGACAGATATGGTAGGTGTTGGACAAAGTTATATTACAAACTACAATGACGACCCACTCTTTGGAGATAAGAAGAATAAACTAGATGAAGAAAGAATTCAAAGAATGTTAAAGAGTGAAATGTATGTATGGTGCTGGGAAGCAGACAGAAAAGATCCATATGTATCTCCAGTACTTGGAGACTACGAAGGATTCCCAACAACACTCTTCACAGTTGGTGGTTCTGAAATACTTCTAGATGATACTTACACTATTGCGAAGAATATGGAAAGCCATGGAATAACCAATAAGGTTATTAGTCACGAAAAGATGTTCCATATTTATCCTCTATATAGTTTCTTCCCAGAAAGCAAAGATGCATATAAACAAATATTAGAATTCATAGCAGAACAAATGAAATAA
>CAMZEU010000026.1 GCA_947305865.1 uncultured Clostridia bacterium | reverse complement strand
AAATGAAAAGAGATAAGAAAAAAGCAAAATCCAAGTTAAATGAAACTCCAGAAAAATTAAATGACAAAAGCGCAGTTGAAAAAGAAATGGATGAAAAACTTTTTCGATTGAGATTAGACAAGGCAATGAATGGAGATGCTTCTGCACAATGCTATTTAGGAGAGTCTTATGAAAAAGGTGATGAAAATGAAAGAGATTATGCAATGGCAATTAAATGGTATACTCTTTCTGCCAAACAAAATAATACTCTCGCTATTTCTCATTTGGCAGATTGCTATAGATTTGGCAAAGGTGTTGAAAAGGATGAAAAGAAAGCCTTTCTACTTTATACAAAAGCAGCCGAATTAGGCGATGATACCGCATATGCATTTGTTGGAGAATGCTATCAACATGGAATAGGTGTAGAAGAAAATCCAGAGTTAGCATTTGAATCTTTTCTTCGTGCCACAAAATCTGGAATAGAAGCTTCATTTTATGATGTAGGATATTGCTATTTTTATGGATATGGTGTTAAGGAAAATAAAGAAGAAGCTATAGCATGCTATGAAAGAGCTGCAAGAGGCGGAAATAGTCTTGCACAATATGAATTGGCTAAGTGCTATAGAGATGGAATTGTAGTTAAAAAAGATAAGGTAAAAGTTTTTGAATATTTTAAGCAATCAGCCGAGTATGGATATGATGTGGCCCAAGATGAATTAGGGGATTGCTATATGTATGGTATAGGCGTAGAGGTTGATAAAAATGAGGCATTGAAATGGTATAGAAAAGCGGCAGAACAAGGCAATGGTTCTTCTCAATGCTCATTAGGACTTGCATATTATAATGCAAATGGTGTTGAAAAAGATTATGAAGAAGCTTTTAAGTGGTTTGAAAAATCTGCAAAACAAAATTATGCCTTAGCACAATTACATATGGGATTATGTTATTACTATGGCTATGGCACAAAAAAGAATATAGATAATGCTATAGAATGGCTTGAAAAAGCAGTGGAATTTGGTGATACTACAGCTACTTTGTTCTTAGGAGATAGTTATTTCAATGGAAATGAAGTTAAAAAAGATTATGAACTTGCAAAAGCATATTATGCAAGGGCAAAAGAACAAGGAAATCCAGAAGCTAAGGCAAAGTTAGAATTATGTATAAAGGAAATCAATAAAAAACAATAATCTAATTAGGTCTTTTTTAAAATTAGAAATACAGGTTTTGGATATTCCATTGCCTGTTTTTTTATTATTAGGCACTATTTAAATAGTGAATTTTGAGATATGTTTTAGTTTACATACTGCTATATGGGTGGTATAATTTTTCTAAAAAATTAAAAGTTATATATAAAGGAGACTTTCTTATGGCATACAAAGGAATGACTCAATTAAACACAAAAGACTTGTGGACAATCCCAAACATTATTACATATTTTAGAATGTTATGCGTACCTGCATTCATAGTCTTAATGGCACTCGGCGGTGTATGGTCTAACATTTATTATTTCTATGGTGCACTTGGTGTATTCTTTGTTGCATCTGGTTCAGACTTAATAGATGGTTATATTGCACGTAAATATAACATGTGTAGTGGTGTTGGTATGATATTTGATCCACTCGCAGATAAATTAATGCACGTTTCAGTATTAATGTGCTTAGCATTTTGTACAGGTTTAACACCTCTTGGAAGAGATACATTATCAGAATTCAGTGATCCAAACTTACATTGGTATGTACACTATGGTTTTGTTATTGGAATTCTCTTAAAAGAGCTTGCTTTAATATCCATGGCACCAATTGCTATGAAGAAGAAAGCAAAGGTTGAGGCAAATATGCTTGGAAAGGTTGGTTCTTTCACAGTATCCGTAGGGGTTATTATGGCCTTCTTCCATCCATATGTAAAATTCGCAGATTGGGGTATTCTTGCATGGGGTATCTGCATTGGTTGGGCATCTGCATTATCTTACTTAAAAGATGTTATAGTTCAAGCAAGATTAGTATCCAAGGCAATTAAGGATGGAACATATATTGAAGGCGAAACAGGAAGAGATATTCAAAACAGAATTGCAGCTGAAAAAGCAAAGCAAAGAGAAGAAGAATTAAAGAAAGAAAATGAAGAAGCAGCTAAAAAAGCTGAAGATGAAAAAACAGAAGATTAATTAAAGAAGGTATATATATGAACGATATGGAAAAAACTTATAATCCTGAGTTTGAGCAAAGGATTTACGATTTCTGGCTTAAGGGAAAATTCTTTGAATCTCACCCAAATCCAGATAAAGAACCATTTACCATTATGATGCCACCTCCAAACATTACAGGTCAACTTCATATGGGACATGCACTAGATCAAACATTACAAGATATACTCACACGTTTCAAAAGAATGAGTGGGTATGAAACTTTATGGTTACCAGGAACAGACCATGCATCTCTTGCTACAGAGGTTAAGATTGTTAACACTCTTAGAGAACAAGGAATCTCTAAAGAAGATTTAGGAAGAGAAGGATTCTTAGAAAAAGCATGGGAATGGAAGAACAAGTATGGTGGCAGAATAGTAGAGCAAATTAAGAGACTCGGTTCATCTTGTGACTGGTCTAAAGAAGCTTTCACTATGGACCAAAACTGTTCTAATGCTGTTCAAGAGGCATTTATTCGTTATTACAAGAAGAAACTTATTTATCGTGGAGACAGAATGATTAACTGGTGCCCACGTTGTAAGACAGCTTTATCTGATGCAGAAGTAGAATACGAAGAACAACAATCCAATTTATGGCATTATCATTATCCATTTGTAGATGGTTCTGGTTATATTACAATTGCAACAACAAGACCAGAGACAATGCTTGGTGATACTGCTGTAGCAGTAAACCCAAAGGATCCAAGATATAAAGATAAGATTGGAAAGATGTTAAAGTTGCCTTTAACAGATAGAGAAATTCCTCTTATTGCAGATGATTACTGTGAAATGGACTTCGGTACTGGTGCAGTTAAGATTACACCTGCTCATGATCCTAACGACTTTGAAATTGGTATTAGACATAATTTACAACAAATCAGAGTTATTGCAGATGACGGAACAATGAACGAAAATGCTGGTATTTATGCTGGCTTAGATAGACTTGAGTGCAGAAAGAGAGTAGTAGAAGACCTTAAAGCACAAGGATATTTAGAAAGGATTGAACCATATGCACACAAAGTAGGGACTTGTTATAGATGCCATGAAACAGTTGAGTCTATAGTTTCTAGACAATGGTTCGTTAAGATGAAGCCACTTGCAGAACCAGCAATTAAGGCTGTTAAGACAAAGAAGATTGAATTCGTACCAAAACATTTTGAAAAGACATACTTCAATTGGATGGAAAACATTAAGGACTGGTGTATTTCAAGACAATTATGGTGGGGACATAGAATACCAGCATATTACTGTGACCAATGTGGAGAAATGTATGTTGCAAAGACTATGCCAACACAATGTAAGTGCGGATGCACATCATTCCATCAAGATGAAGATGCACTAGATACATGGTTCAGTTCAGCACTTTGGCCATTTAGTACACTTGGTTATCCAAAGAAGAATAAGAATCTTTCTTATTACTATCCTACATCTGTTCTTGTAACAGGTTATGACATTATTTTCTTCTGGGTAGCAAGAATGATATTCAGCGGCCTTGAATTCATGGAAGATGTACCATTTAGCGAAGTACTTATTCATGGTATTGTTAGAGATGAAAAGGGTAGAAAGATGTCCAAGTCTTTAGGAAATGGCATAGACCCACTTGAATTAATAGACAAGTACGGTGCGGATGCTCTTAGATTCTCCTTAACAACAAACATTGCACCTGGATCTGATACAAGATTCAGCAAAGAGAAGTTAGAGAGCTGTAGAAACTTCTGTAACAAACTTTGGAATGCTTCAAGATTTGTAATTATGAACATCAAGAAGGGAGACGAATTAGATATAATCCCAACAAGATTAAATATTGCAGATAAATGGATTCTTACAAGATTAAATCAAGTTATAAAGGAAGTTACAATTAATCTCAACAGTTATGACATTGGTGTTGCAGCTGCAAAATTATACGATTTCACATGGTCTGAATTCTGTGACTGGTATATTGAAGTATCTAAACCAGCACTATATTCCAATGATGAAAACCAAAGAAAGCACGCAATCTCTATGCTTACATTTGTACTTACAACAATTCTTAAATTGTTGCATCCAATCATTCCTTTCATTACTGAAGAAATTTATTCCAAGTACCACAAGAAAGGTGAATCTATAATGGTTCAAGATTGGCCATCATATAACAGAAAGTATGTATTCCACAAAGAAGAGAAAGCATTTGAAGACTTAATTGAACTTGTAACATCTATTAGAAATACAAGAGCAAGCATGAACGTTGTACCTTCAAAGAAGATACACATCCAAGTTTTAACAGAAGATACAAGACTCTTCAAACAAGTTGAAACATACTTAGATAAACTCGCTGGAGTTGAGAGTGTCGTTTATTTAGCAAACGGAGACGAAGCAGACAAGAGAGCAGTAGCATTAGTTACAGCTATTGCCCAAGCATATATACCAATGGGTGAATTAATTGATCCTGCAAAAGAGAAGGAAAGACTTGAAAAAGAACTTGCTCAAGCAGAGGGAGATATAGAACACTCACAAAGACTTCTAGACAATACTGGATTTGTATCTCGTGCACCACAAAAGGTTATAGATACAGAAAAGGCCAAGTTAGAAGCTGCAAAAGATAAATATAACAAGATAAAGGAACAACTTGATGCTTTGAAATAATAGGCATTAAATAGAAGGTGTAGTTATGGAATTTAAGCATGCGATTTCATTATTATTTTCACATCCACAATATGTAATTAAGATATTTTTATATCTATTGATTTGTGTTGTGATTGTTGCTGCAATAGGTTGTGCAATTATTATTCCTGTATTTAATAATGCTATGACATATGCAGATATATCAGATACAGTTAACCCAATCTTCCAAAAGATACATGAGTATTTAAGAGGAGATGTAGGATTAAGAGCAATTATTACTCAAGTAGTAAACTCATTTGAGATGTATTGGAAAGCAGTTGTACATCATCCAGCTGGAATAGTTGCAACTATATTAATCCCAATTGGATTATATTTCTTGTATTCATTCCTTTCTGGGCTATGTTTATATCCTTTAGGATATATTATTAACAATTTGATGTCTTCAAATATGAAGATGCCACTTGGTTCTTCTTTTGTTATTAACTTAAAGAAGTCTGCAAAATATTCTGCAACCAAGATGTTAATATTATTCCCAATAGACATAGTATTTGCAGTTTTAATGATTGTTCTCATTTGGGGATTAAAACTACTTATTGGTATTTTTGTTATGCCAATTATCTTAATAATTGCATTGATATGGTTATCATTCCGTCAATTGCTAACAGCAGGATGGATGCCAAGAATGATATATCATCCAGAAGAGAAGCCATTTGTAGCATTTAAGAAGAGCATGCCTTACCTCAAGATGAATTCAATGGGAATGTTACAAGGTTTCATATTCACCTTCGTTATTACTTATGCTCTAAATTCAGCACTAGCACTTCCAACATACGGAATTATATTTATCATTGTTCCTTCATTCTATTACTTCATATTCAGAGCAATTGAGTTCATTTGTTATTACAAAGTAAAGGGCTTAAAGTTCTATACAGATGCAAGTACTGTTATAGACCCAACAGAGTATGGATATAGAAAAGAAACACAAGAGTTAATAGAAGAAACACCTCAAGGCGAAGAAGTAGTTGAAGAGGAGAAGAATGAGCAAGAATAAGAAATTTCAAATGATGTATTTTGGACCATTAAAGACAGCGTTATTTGGTGTTGTTCTTGGTGGTTCATTAATATCTATGATAATTGAGATTTTATTCCTAACTGGAGTTTTAACATCTGGTGGGAATATAGTACTATATGCCGTTTCACTAGCAGTATTGGTGGTGATTTTCATTCTTGCATTATATGTATTAGTTTGTAGTGGTTACATCTTTGGAAAGAATAAGTTTACTATACTTTTCATGATTCCAGAGAGTGTAGACTACGAGCATGTGACCGAAATAAGATACAATCGTATTTTGGACGAATATACACTCGTTCTTATGAAAGAAGAAGGAGATGTACAGAAATACTCAGAGTATGTGTTATATATCAGGAAAAAGGATTTTGACGCCTTCTACGCAGCACTTAGAGAGAAGTGTCCATCCTTAATGTATGAAATACATTCACACTCTAGAGAAGATAAGAAAAACAAAAAATAAATGGAATATAAAAAGCTGGATAATGAAGCATTTGCTTTCATTAACAAATGGATAAAAGACAATGATTATGAGGGTTCAATTTATTCGTTCTGTGCCTTTATAGCGTGGTTTAGAGATTATGAGTATTGCATAGATAATAATACTTTGTATCTCAGGGCATATTACGATAGCAATGATCCTGTAAACTGGGCACCTCTAACATATGGTTCATTTGCAGAAGCAGTAAAAGTTATTCCAGAAAACCAAGCAATTTTCTTTTGCAGAAAGGAAGATGTAGAGCAGTTGGATAGTGAGAAGTATGCAATAAAGGATTATCCATCTGAGAGTGAATACATCTATGTAGCAAAAGACTTTGCAGATATGGTTGGCAAGAAGTATCACGCTAAGAGAAATCATATATCTAAGTTTCTCAGCCTATATCAAAATGCCGAGCTAAAGCCATATCAAAAACAATACCGTGAAGATGTAATGAAGTTTGCGTCTAAATGGGTAATAGAAAAAGAAGTAAGTACAGATACCTTAGTGAACTATGATTTAGATGAAGAAATAAATAGACTTCACCAAATGTTAGATGAGGTAGAAAAAGGGAATTTAATCTGTGCTGTACTCTTTATAGATAACAAGATAATTGGGCTCACAATTGCCGAGATAATGTCTAGCAATAATGCAATAGTAATGTATGAAAAGGCAGACATTGACTATGAGGGTAGTTACACTTTTCTTGCTAGAACATTTGCAAAAGAATATTTATATAATTGCAAATATATAAATAGGCAAGAGGACATGGGAATTGAGGGATTAAGAAAGTCCAAGCTCAGTTATAATCCAGACCATATGTTTGTAACCTATGCGGTTATAGACCAAAAATACAAAGGAGAGCTAGGCAAAGTCTTTGCTTCTCCAAAGATAGAAGAAATACAAGATGGTTATGCCCAACTTGAGGAAGATGACTATGATGCCACTATGGAGTTCTTGGAACGAAACAGACAGGCTTTAAAAGATATAAAATTCTTCCTTAATTACAAGCCAGACGAACTCGTTTATATTCTCACACATGGGTTTATGTATGCACGCATTATAGATGGCAAGATTGCAGCAACCTGTGGAATAGATGCAGATAGAGAATATGGCAATATGTTAAAAGACATATGCTCTGGTACAGAAGATGAAGGTCAGTACTTGGAATTTAGTGGAATAATGGTAGATGAAAAGTACAGAAGACACGGATATGGAAGAGATATCTGCAAGAAAGTAATAGAGTGGGCAAAAGAATATATAAAGCCATGTACGCTATGTGCCGTTGTACAATATAATAACCTTCCTTCTTTAAATAATTTAAAGAAATTAGGGTTTGTAGAAAGGGCACAGAAAGAACAAGGAGAATACAACTTCAAATACTTAACGTTATATATAGGAGCAAACAATGATTAAAGGAATTACGTTAGTAAACGAGAAAGCATACTATGTAAATGGAAAGCTTGTTAAAGAGTGTGCTAATTCTTCAAAGAAGAATACAATAGCATATTCAATACTAAGCAACCATAATAGTGGAACAGATGATGCTTTAAAGATTAAGTTTGATGCTCTTGCCAGCCATGACATCACATATGTTGGCATTATACAAACAGCTAAAGCATCTGGCTTAAAAGAGTTCCCAATTCCATATGTGCTAACAAACTGCCATAACTCACTTTGTGCTGTTGGTGGAACAATTAATGAAGATGATCACGTTTTCGGATTATCCTGTGCCAAAAAGTTTGGTGGTATATACGTACCTGCATCTTTTGCTGTAATACACACTTTCATGAGAGAGATGTTTGCTGGCTGTGGAAAGATGATTTTAGGTTCAGATTCACATACCAGATATGGTGCACTTGGAACAATGGCAATTGGTGAAGGTGGTCCAGAATTAGTAAAACAATTACTATCTAGAACCTATGACATCCCATATCCAAAGGTAATCGGTGTAGAACTTAAAGGAAAACCAAGAAAAGGTGTTGGTCCAATGGACGTAGCACTTTCCATTATTGGCTCAGTTTATGCAGATGGTTTCGTTAAGAATGCTGTTTTAGAGTTCTTTGGTGAAGGTGTATACAATCTTCCAATTGAATACAGAAACGGAATAGATGTAATGACAACAGAATCTGCTTGTCTATCTTCTATTTGGGAAACAGATGAAAAAGTAGAAAAATATCTAGAAAAGTTTGGCAGAAAAGCAGATTATAAGAAGTTAGCTCCTAAAGATGGTGCAGAGTATGACAGAGGAATTATTGTAGACCTAGAAAAGGTTGAACCAGTCATAGCGCTCCCATTCCATCCATCTAATGTTTACTCATTAGAGGAAGTTATTTCTAATCCAGAAAAAGTATTAAAAGAAGTTGAAGAAAAAGGTACAAAATTACTTAAGCTCAAAGATGGTGAATTCAAGCTTAGAGACAAGATAGTAAATGGCAAGGTTCAAGTTAACCAAGCAGTTATAGCAGGTTGTGCTGGTGGTACCTATGACAACATCGCTACAGCAGCAAATATTCTTAAGGGAAAGAATATTGGAAATGGTGCTTTCACTCTAACCGTATATCCAGGTTCAGAGCCAACACTATTATCTCTTGTAAAGAGTGGTTCAGTATCTTCTTTAATTCAAAGTGGTGCTGTAATTAAGCCATGTTTCTGTGGCCCATGCTTCGGTGCAGGAGATGTTCCTTGCAATAATGGATTATCCATTAGACACACAACAAGAAACTTTGAAAGAAGAGAAGGCTCTAAACCAGCAGATGGACAAATTGCATCCGTTGCACTTATGGATGCTAGATCTATTGCTGCTACAGCAGCAAATGGTGGAGTTTTAACATCTGCACTAGGTTTAGACTTTGATGAAAACTTTGATGAATTCAATTTTGATGAAAACATCTATGCAAATAGAGTATATAACGGATACAAAAAAGCAAATCCAAAGGAAGAACTCGTATATGGTCCAAACATCACAGACATTCCAAAGATAGAAGAACTCAAAAACAATCTTTTATTAAAGGTTTGTTCTGTAATTAAAGACCCTGTAACAACAACAGATGAACTTATCCCAAGTGGAGAAACATCTTCATACCGTTCTAACCCATTAAGACTAGCAGAGTTTGCACTCTCTAGAAAAGATCCAGCATATGTTGGACGTTCCAAAGCTGTTAGAGATGGAAAAACAGAAATTGCAAAGGAATTAGGCTTAGATATCAAGGATGTTTCAATAGCTTCTGTAGTATTTGCAAATAAGCCAGGAGATGGCTCTGCAAGAGAGCAAGCAGCAAGTTGCCAACGCTTCCTTGGTGGTGGTGCAAATATAGCAAGAGAATATGCTACAAAGAGATATCGTTCAAACTTAATAAACTGGGGAATGGTACCATTCATTAACCAAAATGATGAGTTTGAAATAGGAGATTATATTCTCATAAAGAATATTAGAAACAACATTGCATCTGGTACAAAAGATATGGATGCAACACTTATAAGAAATAACGAAACAAAGAATATTAAATTAAGCATAGATGCCCTAACAGATGATGAAAAGCAAATCATCTTAGATGGCTGTTTAATTAATTATTACGGAAACGGAAGATAGGAGTAAAAATGGCAAAAAAACTTATGTTAGGTAACGAGGCAATTGCTCGTGGTGCATATGAAGCAGGAGTAAAGGTAGTATCCTCATATCCAGGCACACCTTCAACAGAGATTAGTGAGATAATTGCTAAATATCCAGAGGTTTACGCAGAATGGGCACCAAATGAAAAGGTTGCAACTGAAGTTGCAGTTGGTGCATCCTTTGCTGGAGTTAGATCTATGGCATGTATGAAACACGTTGGTGTAAACGTTGCGGCAGACCCACTCTTTACAGCAGCATATACTGGTGTTAATGGTGGCATGGTTATGGTTGCAGCAGACGATCCAGGAATGCACTCATCTCAAAATGAGCAAGATTCAAGATTCTATGCAAGAGCAGCACATGTTCCAATGCTAGAACCAAGTGATTCTCAAGAAGCAAAAGAATTTACAAAACTTGCTTTCGAACTTTCTGAGAAATATGACACACCAGTCTTTGTTAGAACAACAACACGACTTGCACACTCTCAAAGCTTTGTAGAGGAAGAAGATAGAGTAGAAGTTCCAAACAAACCATACGTAAAAGACATTACAAAGTATACTATGATGCCATCCTCAGCAATTGGAAGACATTTAAAGGTTGAAGCAAGAGAAAATCAACTCAAAGAAGACCTTAATAATGGAGTATGGTTCAACAGAGAAGAGATTAGAGATACAAAACTTGGTGTAGTTTGTTCTGGTATTGTATATCAATACGTAAGAGAAGCACTTCCAGATGCATCTATATTCAAACTTGGAATGGTATACCCAGTTGCTATTGAACAAATCAAGGCTTTTGCAAGCAAAGTTAAGAGAGTAATAGTAATTGAAGAATTAGAACCATTCTTTGAAAACCAACTCAAAGCAAATGGAATTAAATGTGATGGCAAAAACTTATTCACACTCCAAGGTGAGTATTCTGTTTCCTTAATAAAGGAAAGAATATTAGGGATCAGCCAAGATGTTGAAAAGATAGACCTTCCAGTACGTCCTCCAGTAATGTGTGCAGGATGTCCACATAGAGGAGTGTTCTATATCCTTTCCAAACTCAAACTCACAGTATCCGCAGATATAGGATGTTATACACTTGGAGCAGTCGCACCACTTAGCGCAGTAGATTCAGTAGTATGTATGGGAGCAAGTGTTGGCATTGCTCACGGCTTTGAAAAGGCTCTAGGAAGAGATCAATCCAAACACACAGTTGCTGTCATAGGAGACTCTACTTTCATTCACAGTGGCATTACAGGTCTTGTAAATGCTGTTTATAATGGTTCCAACATGACTTTAATTATCTTAGATAATTCCACAACAGGTATGACAGGACATCAACAACATCCAGCAACTGGTTTAACACTTAAAAATACACCAGCACCAATACTTCCTTTAGATGATTTAGTAAAGACAATTGGTGTAAAGAGTTTGGATATCGTAGACAGTTATGATTTAGCAGAAGTGGAGAGAGCAGTAAAAGAAGCTCTTAATACAGATGGTGTTTCTGTAGTTATTGCAAAGCATCCATGTGCTCTTCTAAAGACATATAAAGCAAAGCCTGCACTTAGTATTGAAAACTGTAAGAAGTGTGGAATGTGTCTAAAGATTGGATGTCCTGCAATATATAAGCAAAAAGATGGCTCAGCACTTATTAACACATCTCAATGTGTTGGATGTGGTGTATGTAAGCAACTTTGTAAATTTGATGCTATTAAAGGAGGAGATGCACAATGAGAACTAATATTTTAATAGTTGGTGTAGGTGGACAAGGAACACTTCTTGCATCCAGAATCCTTGGAACATTAGCAGTAAATAAGAATTTAGACTGTAAACTTAGTGAGGTTCACGGAATGTCTCAAAGAGGCGGTTCTGTTGTAACAAATGTAAAGATTGCAGACAAGGTTTTATCTCCAATTATTGGATTAGGAGATGCCGATATAATTCTTGCTTTTGAGCAATTAGAGGCCATTAGATATACGAATTATCTTAAAAAAGGTGGAACAATTGTTGTAAACACACAACAAATTATGCCTATGCCAGTTATTACTGGAGCAAGAGAATATCCATCTAATATTTTGGAAGAATTAGACAAGAGATGTGGAAAGCTTATAGCTGTAGACGCATTAGAGATAGCAAAAGAGATTGGTTCTGTAAAGAGTGTCAATGTTGTAATGATTGGCGCACTTGCAAAGCAATTAGGAATCAGCTTTGATGAAATAGACAATGCATTGAAGCAAACAATTAAACCAGCTCTTTATGAACTAAATAAAGCAGCGCTAGAAAAAGGATACAACATTTAGTTGAAAGGAAAAGGAAATGGAAAAATACAACACTGATGTTATGACCATGTCTAGAGAAGATATGGAGAAACTACAAAGTGAAAGACTTGTAGAAGAAATTAAGTACGTATACGAGAACCAAAAGGCATATCGTGCAAAGATGGATGAAGCTGGTGTAAAACCAGAGGATATTAAGTCTATTAAAGACATCACAAAACTCCCATTCACAACAAAGCATGATTTAAGAGAGAATTATCCATTCGGATTCTTTGCTTGTTCAATGAAAGACATAGTTCGTATTCATGCAAGTTCTGGTACAACTGGAAAATTAACAACAGTTGGTTATACACAAAGAGACTTAGACGATTGGTCTGAAGCATTTGCAAGATCTTTAGCAATTGCTGGTGTAACAAAAGACGATATTATCCATATATCATATGGATACGGATTATTTACTGGTGGTCTTGGTGCTCATTACGGTGGTGAAATGATGGGATGTGCAGTTGTTCCTTGTGGTACAGGAAATACACAAAGACAATTACAACTCATGAAAGACTTTGGTGCAACAGTTTTATGTTGTACACCATCTTATGCATTGTTCTTAGGTGAAGCTATTGAAAAGGATCCAAACTTAACAATAGATGACTTCAAACTTAGAATTGGTGTATTTGGTGCTGAACCTTGGTCTTTAGGAATGAAAGAAAAGATAGAGGAGAAGTTACATCTCAAAGCTTATGACATTTACGGATTAAGTGAGATTAGTGGTCCTGGTGTATCTATGAACTGTGGTGCAGAAGAATTACACGTACAAGAAGATTTGTTCTACCCAGAAGTTGTAGATGTAGATACATTAGAACCAGTTCCAGATGGTGTTAGAGGCGAATTAGTGTTTACAACACTAAGAAAGCAAGGTGTTCCTCTTATTAGATATAGAACAAGAGACCTATGTTCAATTCAACACGGAGTATGTCCACATTGTGGAAGAACTATTGTTAGAATGAGCAGAGTAACAGGTAGAACAGATGATATGTTAATTATTAGAGGAGTTAACGTATTCCCATCTCAAATCGAATCTGCACTTACAAAGATAGAAGAATTAAATGGTTCACACTACCTATTAGTAGTAGAGAGACAAGGATTATTAGACACTCTTGAAATTAGAGTAGAAATGAATCCTAAGTTCTTCAGTGATGCAGTTAAAGATATAGAGAAATTAAGAAAGAAGGTAGACCATGAAGTAACATCTGCAATTGGTATTGCAGCAAAGATTACACTTTGTGCACCTGGTGAAGTTCCACTTTCTGAAGGAAAGACAAAGAGAACTATAGACAACAGAGTTATTGAATAAGTGGAGGAAGGACAATGATTATTAATCAACTAGCAGTTTATTCACAAAACGAAGTAGGAAAGTTATTACCAATCATTAAAACTCTTGGTATGAATGGTATCAATATTGAAAGTTTAAATATTGCAGATACACCAGAGTACGGTATAGTTAGAATGCTTACTTCGGACAATGTAAAAGCACAACAAATTCTTTCAGAAAAAGGATTTATATCAACAATTACAAGTTTAGTTGGAGTAGAGGTTAAAGATGAAGCTGGAGAGCTTTCTAAAACACTTGAAACACTAGCAAAGAACGGTATTGATATCGAGTACATTTATTCTTATTCAAGAAAAGATGGAAAGGCATTAATTCTTATAAAGACAGACAAAATCAAAGAGGCTGAAGACTTACTTAAATAATGACAAAAGCAGAGATTAGAAAAAAGGTTAAAGAATCTGTTTCAAAGATGACAGATATGCAAAAAGAATGGGCATCTAATGCAATTATAGATGAACTTATTTCAAGCCATGCATTTAAGAGTGCAAGGACTATATTCATTTATCTCAATATGCAAGATGAACCATCAACCTTAGATCTAATTGGACTAGCTATGGCATTAGAGAAAGTAGTATGTGTTCCAAAGCTTTATAGTGATGGCACAATGAAGCCAATTGTTATTAATCCATATACAGAATTTGGTGTAGATGAATATGGCATACAAGAGCCAAAGAAAGGTAGGGTTGCTCCATGTATTGACTTAGCAATCGTTCCTATGGTTGCCTTTGATAGGAAATGTAATAGACTCGGAAGAGGAAAAGGTTATTATGATAAATTCTTTGGAGTCTATGACTGCCAAAAGATAGGAATAGCCTTTGATTGTAAACTTGTAGAGAATATGGAAACCGAAGACCATGATGTAAAGATGGATGTAATAGTAACAGAAAAAAGAGTACTAAAAGACGGACTAGAAAGACATAACAAAATGTTTGGTGAAGAATGAGAGTTATATCTGGAAAGTATAGAGGAAGAGTTATTCACATTCCTAAAGATGATAGAATTCGTCCTACAATGGATAGAATTAAAGAAACTGTTTTCAATGTAATTCAAGGATACTTGGATGGTGCAAGAGTATTAGATCTATTTGCAGGAACAGGCAATTTAGGAATTGAGGCCAATTCTAGATATGCAAAAGAGGTTGTATTTGTAGACAATCATCCAGATAGCATTAATCTCATAAACCAAAACCTAAAGGGAATGGAAGGTAATATCTCTGTAGTTAAGTCAGATTATCTTTTATATCTCCAAAGTGTAACAAAGCCTTTTGATGTCATTTTTGTAGATGCTCCATACCATTGCTTACTTGGTGAAAGAGCAGTTAAATTCATAATTGAAAAGGACTTACTTGAAGAAGGTGGAGTACTTTGCTATGAGCATGACACAAAAGAAAAAGCAAGCATAACGCTACCAGCCAATTACGTTATAAGAGTAAAAGAAATGGGCAATGTAACCTTTGATTTTATATATAAAGTGAGTGTTGGTATTGTTACAGGTTCCTTTGATCCGTTCACCAAAGGTCATCTTGCAATAGTAGAAGGAGCTCTTGAACAATTTGATAAACTCTACATAGCTTGTTTAGTAAACGAAGAAAAGAAGTACTTTTTTACATCTGATGAAAGAATTGAGATTATTAAAGAGAGTCTTTTAGAACTTGGAAAGAGAGCAAACAGAGTACAAGTTATTTATTCTGAGAAATACGCTTGTGAATTATATGCCGAGTTAAAAGCAAAGGCCTTAATTCGCGCTATAAGGGACGATAAAGATAAAGAGTATGAAATGCTTATGCAGAAGTATAACGAAGAAAGAGGGGCCACTACAATCTTTATAGATGTACCTGAAGCCATGAAGCAATACTCTTCTACAAAATGTAGAGAACAAATAAAAGTTAATAATTATGATGGTATAGTTCCATCTGCAATAGAAAAAGTTAAAGAAATAATAGAAAGGAAGTAAGACTATGAACACATTTGAGACATTTGAAACATTATTAAATGAATTAGAACAAGAAGTATTAAAAGCAAAGAAAGCAACATTCTCACCAAGTGATGTATTGGTAAATAAAAGCCGTATGCAAGACTTAATTGCAAGATTAAGATCCAACTTCCCAATTGTTATAACTGAAGCAAAACAAATTAAAGAGAACGAGAATAAAATCATAACAGATGCTCAAGCTTATGCAGACAAATTAGTTAAGGACGCTACAACTCAATCTCAAGAAATGATAGACCAAACTGAGATCATTAAGAGAGCAAAAGAAGATGCAACTGCTATGAGAGTAGAAGCAGAAGAGAACTATAAGAAATCAGACTATGACAGCAGACTTCTTGCATTCCAAAT
>CAMZEU010000025.1 GCA_947305865.1 uncultured Clostridia bacterium | reverse complement strand
GCTCATTTGCTTCTAACGAAACAGAAAATGCTTATACTGGTGTAATGCTTCCAAGCGGATATAGACAAGTTGAATACATAGAAGGTACTGGCACCCAATATTATGATACTGGCATTATTGTTAATAAACCAGACATTTTGGAATACGAAATAACCATACAATATAATGCAAACAATAACTCATGGAGTGGTGCAAATCCATATTTACAATTAAATACAGATATATTTAAGACAAAAGAAAAAATGCACATAAAGATTACTTATGATAGTGTCTATGAAAGAATATATGTTGGTGAGTTCTTAGCCAAAACATATGATTGGACAGATTTTGATTATCCAAATCCACATGTTGTAATTTTTGCGCTCGGAAATGAAAACGAAACCATATATCACACATCTCCTCTTTCCGCAAAAGTCTATTCTGCTAGACTTGTAATGAATAACGAGTTGGTTTTAGATTGTGTACCATGTTATAGAGAATCTGATGGCGAAGCTGGTTTCTATGAATTAGTATCTCAAAGATTTATTAGAAATTCTGGCACTGGCAATGCTAGAGTTGGCAAAGAAGTACATAATATTTCTAAGGCTTACGAGCAAGTAGACTATATTGAATATACTGGTTCACAACAAATAGAAATACCTCATACTGTTACAAGTTCTACTAAAGTAGAAGTTACCCTTGCAAATAACACAGATAATTCAAATACATACTCCATAATCGATATGGGAGATACTACATTAAAGGTTATAAACAATATCCCAACATATGGCGTATTTGGTGCAACTGTAACAGCCCCTGTTTTCACTACAAATACACAATATACTGTATTGACTACATTTGATAAAGCTAATGCTTTAACAATTAATGAGGATGTATTTGATACGGATGCTATAACACTAGGAACATTTGCAAATAGCATTAAGCTATTTGATAATACAGATTCTCTAAATGGAACTGTTAAGCTTTATAGAATCAAAGTCTATGAAGGAAGCGATTTGGTTTATGATTTAATCCCTTCTGTAAGAAAACGTGATGGAAAGATTGGATTATATGAATATATAACTGGTGATTTCTATACCCCTGTAGAAGGAGATATGGAATGTAATGTAAGCTTTGAAGATGTGAGAATGGAAAACCTCTACGAATCTATTGATTATGTCTTCTTTGATGACGAACATTATCTTGACCTCTCCTATCTTGGTAATACCAAGTATACATTTGATGCACAATTTGATGCTGAATTATCTCATGTTTCTATGGGATATCAAAACATAACAGAGTTTAACTGGGGAGTAAAACAAGGCAAATATATCTTAGGTTCAACAGAAGAATATGCCACTGGAAATAGAGACATCATCATAGATGAATATACTGCATCTTCCATAATTAGATCCCTTAATGGTGAAATTGTTGCGACTATTCCACTAACAGCTAATGCCAGAGGCATATATCGCATAGGCAATAAGCTAGACAATTCTATGGAGAATTGCTGTGCCAAGATTTATAGTATAAAGATAGAGCAAGATGGTGTACTAGTTGCCGAACTAATCCCTGCTATAAGAAAGTCCGACCAATCCATAGGATTCTTGGATAAGGTCTCTGACGTCTTCTACGTGGTCTACAACAACAAGAACAACTTCGTAATGGGAAATGTTGTCGGACACTACTTCGACACAAATAACGTGGTTACAGAGGTTTCAGAGAGCCATTCCGGAGATATTTCTCACATTTGTAGCATTTGTGGAACAGAAATTCACGAAACTCAAGATGCATATGCATATAAAGTAAACTTTACATATGGAACTGGTGTTAAGGAAATTAGAGTATTTAAGGGTTATGATTTATCTTCCTACGAGGCAGTAAATGTTGCATATACACGAAACAAGAATACAAACAACTATTCTCGTAAAAACGGACAAGTTTACTTTGAAGTAGTATTGGACGAAGGCTATGAAATAGAAAAGATATATCCTGGAGATGCTGCTTGCACCAACCATGAAAATAATATCTACATAATTTCTGATATAACTAGCGAAACTACAGTTAAGATACTAGCACGAAAACATGTACAAGAATAAATAACAAAGTTATTTAATTATTCGTGTAATGCTTTATATGCCATTGCAGGGTTATCTGTCATTATACAGTCTGCACCATTTTCTTGAAGAGTTTTTACATCCTCTGGATTATTAATTGTCCAATATTGAACAGCTATTTCTTTTGAGTGTGCAAAAGATATAAATGCTTTTGAATGGAAATTAAATATTCCATCTAACCCCATTGGGATTTGAAGAACGTTGAACTTAAATTCTTTATTCTTGTTTCCATAAAGGAATGCATAATAGAAATCTAATACTTCAACAATACTTGCAGATCTTGTAAGATCTGGATACTGTTTGTCTATATATCTTGTAACATTATCTTGGAATGTTCCAACTATTGTTTGGTTTACAATATTATATTGAACCATCTTGTTATATAGAGCATCCATAGCTCTTTCACCAGTCTCTCCACCATCTTTAATCTCAATTATATAATTGAGCGTTGGTTGTTTTACTGTTAAATATGTGAGAATTTCATCTAAAGTTAAAATCTTAACATCTTCTGGAATATCATTGCCTCTTAATCCTTTATATGGTGTTTCTCCATCTGGATTTTTGAAGTTCTCTCCAAAGTTTAATTCTTTTAATTCTGCTAATGTCTTATCTATTGCTTTAACTTTTTTACTTCCGAAATGCTCTGTGGCGTCTGATGTACGATTTACTGTGTCATCATGAAGAAGTACTAGTTGTTCATCTTTAGTTAAGTGTAAATCGAATTCTACGATGTCTACAACATAATCTGTTGCTTCCATACAGAGTTTAAACGCTTTCATAGTTTCTTCTGGCTCTAAATCGCCACCTGCTCTATGAGCAGAAAGCATTAATGCGTCATCAAAACAAATATACTTGTTCATTCCATCATAGGATGTAACATCGTCTACTCTGTTTATTTTGCCTGTTAGTGGTAATATTAATAAATTTAATATCAAAACGAATAAAATTGGACCAACTATTGCCCAAGTAATTATTCTCTTCTTTCTTTTCCTTGCTAAATACCGAGTCTTTTCTTCCTCACTCATTGATGCTATCTTGTCTTTCTTCTTGCTCATAATTCCCCTCATCTATATCAGCATTTTCTATTTCAAGATTCTCTGTCTGATCTTCTTCATCTTCTTCTACAACTTGACCAAATTTCTTTTGTTTAATTTTTCCTTTAACGATGTCTATTATCTTAATAACCGCTGGTGTTAATAGTATATTAATACCAAACTCTATAAAGAAGTTTATACCAACTATTCCAACAAATACAAATACTATAGCACTAGCTGAATCATCAAAGCCAAATACTTCCTTTAATTTGGATATACCTGCGATACATCCTAGGATAAAAATTCCGGTATTTATAATAGGAGCACTAGCAGAAGCCACATATGCGGCTATAACCGGATGCTTCTTTGCAATCAATTTATAGAATAAAGCAGGGAAATATCCTGCAGCTGTTGCCTTAACAAGAGCTAATATAACTATAAGAACTGGTGCTGTTAAAAATAATGGTGATTTTAATGAACCAACTATAGTAATAATACCAAATGCTAATCCAAGGAGTGCTCCAGCAAGCGGTCCAAGTAGTATACCACCAACAACTATTGGTATTAATACCAATGTTATTGAAACAGGGCCAAATGTAATATAATTGCTAACAACTTGCATTATTACTACTAATGCAAGCAATATGGCAAAATATACAATATTCTTTGTTGAAATCTTTGATGCTCTCATAATTGGGCATAGTATACCAATAATTTATTTGTTTTTCAAATAACTTTTTGTATAATGGTATCACTTATGGCAGAATTACAATTCATCAATAACATCCCAACCTTAGTTGGAGTAAAGAATATATTCTTTGACCTAGACGGAACTCTTATAGATAGTCTAGGAGTTTGGAGATATACGGATAGACTGTTCTTTGAACTGCATGGAATGCAAATGCCTGAAGATTTTGTACAAAAGACAAACGCTATGAGATATGAAGAAACTGTTCGTTATGCAGCAAACATAGTTGGAATAGAAGACATATCTGAATTGCTTGTAACTTGGAAGAAAGAAGCTATAAAACAATACGAGAATACCATCCCTCTTAAAGATGGAGCCATGGAATATCTAGAGTATTGCGCCTCTAAAAACATAAATATGTACATTGTTACAAGTGGCAGTAAAGAGATGTATGAGCCTTGCATTAAGAGATTAGGAATAGATAAATACATCAAGAAAGTATACTCTGCAGACGAGGTTGGCATAGGTAAACATAGCGGCAAAATATATCTTTATGCCCTACAAAATATACAAGGAAAGATAGAAGAAACAGCCCTTTTTGAGGATGCTGAAGATGCTATAAAAAGTGCCAATGATTTGGGTATTTTAACCATAGGTGTACAAGATGATAATAATGCGCCATTAAAAGACACATTTTCACACAATCATATACTTTATTCGTTCAAAAATGCACCATTAATTGCCGATATTGTGAAATAAGCAGTTTTTAATATATCCATAAAACAACTTAATTTTGTCTCATTTTTGCCTGTTTATAAAACATACAATTTTTGTGTATTTTTATGCCGTTTTTCGAAACTAAAGACTAATCGATTAGTCTTTAATTGCATAATTTACCGATATATGTTATTATATTTATCAAGGAGAGTACAACTTATGCTTACAATCTGTCTATACAGGGATATAAAAGAATCTGAAAAGTACAAAGCTTCTAAATCGAGGCTTACTTTCCCTGTTGGTCTTGAAAACGATGTAAGATATGTTGTTGATACCTTAGACAATTCTGGCTCACTTCTCATCACCGGCTGTTCTCAATGTGGAAAGACAATGTTCCTTAAGTCTACTCTTCGTTCACTTATGGACAGAAACACACAAGAGACATCCGACTTCTATATCTTTACAAGAAAGCCAGACGAATTGGTTCAATACAGACACTATCCACAAGTAGCTGGATTCATTTCAGACTTTGGTGAAATGCATGACACTTTAAGAGCAATTGCTATGTCTAAACAAGAACCAATGAACAAAGACAAATACACTTTCATTTTTATAGACGAACTTGCAGATTATTTGGTATCCGATTACGGTGATGAAATTGCAAACAGAATATTCAACTTATCCAAGATGGAGAACGTTTATTTCATCGCTACAACAGAAGTTCCATCTATCTTCAATAGTTTAGATGAAAGTGAGTTTAGATCCTCAGACGCCGTTCTAAGAGTCCGTAGAGTATTCAAGACTGTTGTGCTTGGTGTTTTACTAGACTCTCAAGATGCATTTACTCTCACAAGACAACGTAGATTCCCAAGAGAAACTGGCGAGTGGATGATATTCAAAGCTGGCCAAGATGACTACACCACAGTTGTTGGCGCTCTCATACTCACAAACGAGTACAATATTTCAGATGAAGTGAACCGTTGCAGACATCCTGAACAAAGGCCTAATACACCAGAAAACACACTTTATCTAGCGTGGGAGAAGTGTAGAAAGTACTTTCATGACAATAGAGAGGTTGCGAGACGTAGGACAAAAGAGGCTGAACAAGTCCGTGAATTTATGGCACTTCACCTCACTGCTTACCTAGCAAGTACAGGTATGTATAGAGCATCTACATTCCTTGCAAGGTACTGTGATTACACAAGACACAGCAAGGTTGTAGACATACTTTTAGACCCTGTTTACGAACCATTATGGGACTTCAATCCATTAGACGGAAAACTAACCGAGGAAATAGCCAGATTACTATTCATTGAGAAATCCGCAGGAGAGCTTCCAGGAGCTCATTGGAATGGACTTGTAGGAAGACTCGAACTTGCATACAGCACACCTTCATTCCCTCTTAAAGCCACAGACACATTAATTACTGATATAATTAATGGCACTATGGGTTGCATACCTTGTTATGACACTCTATTTAAGCGCTCAATTGAAGCTTTGAATAATGTTGAAGTTGTACCTGTCCTACACCCTATTCTCTCTGAGGAGTCGTTTAGAGCCCTCTGCAACTTCATGAGATATAACTCTGCAGACTTTGGAGACCTTCTTGCAAAAGACGAATACGAAATGTACACGCCTATGCGTTTATTAGATATGTATATGTGGCAAGTTGGTATTGATAGTTACAAGCAAGACTACTCCAGAAAGAGACCAGAGGTCCTAAAAAAGCAGGAGGCGTTACTTGAGGCCATGGACGCATTCTCACCTGAGAACATGTCACCTGCCGAGGAAGACGATTCTACGGGCTTTACAGAAGACTAACTTTTATATGTAATATAAAAAAATCCACTATGCCGAAACATAGTGGGTTTTATTTTTTAGCGATATGCTATATTATTCATCTAACTTCTTCCAGAGTGTTTTGTATGCCTTATTGTTATAAACAATAGAATCCATATTTGCTTCACCAAATGTGTTTACATCTAATGAATACTTCTCATACTTCTTTCCATCTAATAACTTGTTGTAAATTACATCGTAGATTGTCTTGCAATCTGCTTTGTCTTTTGCATATGTTACAACATAGTTGTAAGGTAATGCCTTAGATGTTGTATCTACTATTGCTACGATTTCTGCATCTAACTCTGTTCCTGCTGGAGTTTGAAGTGTGTATGCACTTTCGTCATATGCAACATAAGATGTCATTAGCATGAAGATACCTGCATAGCCACCACTTGTTGAACCACTTTCAATAAAGCTGTCTGCGAATACATAAGATCCTGCAAGTGTTCCGTCTGTTGAGTATGAACCGATACCATTCTTAATTAATGCTCTTGCATGTGTTGTGAAGTCTGTTAAGAATGAAGATGCAACTGATGAATTCTCTGCTGGAATAAGATATCCTAATCCACCATTGTTGCTATCTGAAGATGTACCACCTGTATCATCACCGATAACATATAACCATGCTGTTGCCATTTCACGATACCAATAAACTGCTTCAATGTGTGTAAGTTCATTTGCTGCCACTGCATCATCAATAGCTTTAAAGCTATTGTATACTTGTTCAACAATACCTGTTACGGTTGGGTCTGTTGAGAATGCTGGCAATTTAAGGATGTTGCCTTCGTCTGTTGTATCATGGATGTATGGCATTGTTTCGCATTCACTTACATTATAAATAATTGCCCATTCACCATCTTCTTTTCCGAATGTGATGATTTGGTTGTAATTATTTTCTGTTGTATTGTCATGCTTGTGGTCTGCATTTAAGCAAGTACATTCATGGTTTGGATTTGTTTGTGCGTCATAAGTAACATAGTTATCTACTTCTTCTGTATAGTGTTCACATTCTGCTGTTGATGAATACTTTGGATTGCTTATAGAAACTTTAACTTCTTGAAGGAGTTCGTTTCTTCTTGCAATGATTTGGTCTTTGCTATATGTTCCATCAGATACCATTTGTGTTAATTCATTAACTGCATCGTCTCCAAGTTTGATAAGGATGTTAATTACGAATCCATAACTGTCTTGTGTATCTGTTGTTGTATCATGTGCATAGTTTTGATAAATAGCATCTGCAAGTGTTCCCTTGATTGCTGATTCATAAGAAGAATCTTTTGTACCATAAAGTTCAATATTTCCATTAAGAATTCTATTATACTCTGCTTCAACTTCTGCTGCTGATACTGTTACATCATATCCTAATAAACGTTGATATTTAGAAAGAATTAATGTCTTTAATTCACTGTCGAGATAATAATCATAGCTTGTATATATCTTTGCTATATTATCCTTCATTGTCTTTATTGCTTTATCGAAGTGTGCATTAATTTCTTCGTCTGTTAATTCAAGATTTTCTTTTGCATCTGCTTTTGCAGTTGCTGCATAATCTGCATCAAAGAACTTTAATGTTGCAGCTACATCTGCGTCTGTCTTTGCTGCTTTTATTTCATTTTCTGTCTTGTACTTAGAATAATCGTAATTTGTATCATCTTCCTCTTCTTTAGACTTTTCGGCTCTTGCTGGTGTAGCTTTAACCCATTTTGCCTTAAGTGTAAGGTTTGCATCCAATGTTGTTGTGGAACCAAATGGATAAAGTGTATCGGAGACTACACCGTTATCTACTTTGTACCAACCCATGAATGTATATCCACTCTTTGTTGGGTTTGTTGGACGATCTGCTGCTTCGCCTTTGAGGATTGTTTGTTTTTCAACTTCGGAACCACCATCTGAATCAAATGTTACATAGATTGCATCATCTTTGTTTGATTTTGTAATCTTTGCATGATCATAAATACCTGAATCTGTTGTGGATGTTGCACCCTTGTTAGATTTTTCTTCCTCGATTAAATCCTTGATTGCAGTTTCAAGTGAAGTTTGTAAATCTTTGTTTACTTTTGTTACTGCATCAATATATTCAAGATTAGAAACGAATGCCTTTAATTCCAAATTTGCTGGTTCACCAAGATTATCCATCTCAGCAATCTTTGCTTTAGCATAGAGGACTAATAATTCTCTTTGTGCAAGAGATTTAACAATATAGTCTGCTGCTTGTTGGTAGGTCATTCCATAATATTGTACATAGTATGGTGCATAAGAATTAAAGCTTGCGCTTAATTGTGCTTTTGTTATATATGATACTTGATTACCATATGTAATTTTTGCAACACTTTGGTTTGCATCTCTGTCTTCGTTCTTCTTAAAGATTTCGTCACAACCAACTAACATAGTTAGCATAACGGCTAATAAAAGAACTAAAACTAAGAGTGATACGACTTTCTTTTTCATTATTTTGTCTCCGATTATTCTAAATATCAATTAAGATATTATTTTACTTTTTTAGTATACATATGTGCGTACATAAGTATAGGTATACAACATTATACATATATTAGTAAATATTGACAACTCATTTTTTATTAATGAAAATTCGGGGTATTTTATATAATAATATTAATAATTTTGTGGATTAATCCACAATTTAGCCTATATTACTTGGCTCTAACTTCCTCAAAGAAATCTATGATTAAAGCAAAAACTTCACGAACTGTCTTGTTTTTAACATTGAAAATGAGAGATGGCGGAATGGTATTTGTTAGTACTACATTGTCTGAATTATCTGCCACAGTCTTCATTAAAGCTTCGTTTCTAAATACATCTGTATCTGCAAATACTACACCTGCTGCACCTACGTTTATGACGAACTTTTTGACGTTGTATGGTTCCAACATATGCTTTACTAAAGTAAGGTCTATGAAGTTTTGCATAGGTTCATCTAAATTACCATATCCCTCTACTAAATCTTTAACAAGGTCTTCCTTCTCTTTCTTGGTGTAAATGGATGATATTTGTCTATACAATCTTGATTTATCTCTACTTTCTACATATCCATCTCTTATGAATGCAGCGATATTAGCATTAACTTCTATTGGCTTCTGTTCTTTCTTAACAATACCTGTCTTTAATTCTTCTACTGCATCATTAAGCATTTCAAGATACATTTGATATCCAACTGCCTTGATATGTCCGCTTTGTTCTGGGCCCAAAAGATTACCAGCACCTCTCAAAGAGAGGTCTGACATAGCAACTCTATATCCAGAACCTATTTCTGTGTTGTCCATGAGGGTTTGTAATCTCTTACCAGCTTCTGGCGTCATAACATATGCTTTAGGAATGGTAAGATATGCATATGCAAGTTTACCTCTTCTGCCAACCCTACCTCTTATTTGATATAGTTGAGACAAACCAAATTTATGACTATCTATGACAATTAAAGTATTTGCATCTGGAATATCTATTCCATTTTCTATAATTGTGGTACAAATTAAAACATCTGCTTTCTTTTCATAGAATGCTGCCATTCTAGCCTCAATCTCTTTACCAGTCATTTGGCCGTTTGCTGTGATGATCTTTATATTCTCTGGTAATTGGGCTCTTAGGTTATCTGCATATATGTCTAATTGGTCTATGTTATTCAATAGAATAAATGTTTGTCCGCCTCTGGCTTTTTCTGCAATTATTGCTTCCTTAACAATTGCATCTGAATATTCCACAATATATGTTTGGATAGGCAATCTGCCTCTTGGAGCAGTCTCTAGAGTAGAAATATCTCTTAAACCAGATAATGCCATATTGAGTGTTCTTGGTATAGGAGTTGCAGATAATGTTAAAACATTAACAATTGGATATTTATTTTTTATGGTTTCCTTATGCTCTACACCAAACCTTTGCTCTTCATCTAGGACTAGAAGTCCTAAATCTTTGAATTCTATCTTGTTTGAAAGGCCTTTGTGTGTGCATATAACCATATCTATATTGCCATTATTAATACCTTCTATTGTATTTTGATTTTCACTGCTAGATTGTAATCTAGTTAGAAGAGCAACCTTTACACCAAATGCTTCTGCTCTATCTTTAATATTTTCATAATGTTGTCTAGCAAGAATTGTTGTAGGAGCAAGGAGCATAGCTTGTTTGCCACCCATAACTGTCTTGAACATAGCTCTAAATGCTACTTCAGTTTTACCAAAACCAACATCTCCAATGATAAGCCTATCCATAAGTTTACCACTTTCCATATCATTCTTAATTGCAGCAATTGCTGTTAGTTGATCTGGAGTTTCATCATATTCAAAGGCATCTTCAAATGCTGTTTGCCACTCATTATCCGTGCCATATTTAAAGCCCTTTAAACTTTCTCTTTGGGCATATAGAGATAGTAAGTTTATGGCTAATTTTTTAACACTTTCCTTAACTTTTTCTTTCTGTTTAGCAAATTCTTTGCCACCCATTTTGTTAAGTCTTGGTGTATCATGACCTACGTATTTTTGAAGGTTATCTGTTTGGTCTGTAGGCACATAAAGTATATCATCATCTCTGAATCTTATGATGTAATATTCACGTTCTGCATTGCCATTTTTAAGGAAGGTTGTGCCATCGCAAATTCCTATGCCATGTACACGATGCACTACATAATCACCTGGTTTTGGCTCTGTAAACATCGTTTTGTGTGAATAAACGATATTTTCATGTTTCTTACCTATGCAATCTGTAAAGCCAATTATTGCCACTCTTGCATCAGGATAAATTGCGCCAGTTGTTATGCTTAGAGGTGTGATATAAATGCCTTCATTTCCGTCCGCATCTTTAGAATATGTTGCACTGATTCCGTTCCTCTCTAAGGTCTCCTGCATGGTCTGTACACCAGCTTCATCTCCACAGCATAAAATAACCTTATATTTGTCTTGGGTAAAGAGCTTCAAATCTATAATGAACTTCTTTACATCTAGATAGTATTTGGATACTGGTTTACTTTTAATTGTAATGATTTTCTCTGGCTTTAGATTTTGGCTTGAAACCATCATGGAAGCAAACATTAAAACCTTGCTCTTTTGTAATCCTGTTCTAAATTGTTCTGTATATAAGATTGAGCGAGCATGATCTCTTAGCGCTTCGCCTACAGCAATAAGTCTTGCTAGCTTTTCTTCATAATTCTTTCTGTATACAGTAATGGCATCAAAGACCATCTTTGGTTCGTCTACAATAACTACTGGGAATTTTGTAAACTCAAATATGTTTACATAATCTTCTTCAATATATGGTAAAGCCCAAAGTAATGAGTTGTCACAAGCGCCTTCATGAACAAGTTCTATCATTTCTCCTGCTATTGAAGATGTCTTGCTAACATCTGCTAGCCTCTTCTTTGCTTTCTCAACAGTTTCATAACTAATTATTGCTTCAGACAAAGGAGTAATATGAAGTTTCTTTATCTCTCCTTTACTCTTCATTGTTTCTAAATCTATAATCTTGATATTTTCTATGAGTTCGTCAAAGAAATTAACCCTATAACACTCGCCATTATTTATACAAATATCTAAAACATCTCCACGAAGAGCTATCTCACCAGGTTCAGATACCATTTCTTCTCTAACAAATCCAGCATTTATAAGACTATTTACAAGTTGCATTGGATTTACTAGGTCTTCTTCTTTAATATCTATGGAGAATTGTTTAATAATTTCTGGTCTTGGGAATCTTTGAAGTGCTGTTTCTGCACTAATAACCAAAACATCTAGTTCTTTTCTTATTATTTTGTCTAGAATTGCGATTCTTTCTTTATCTTCATTGCTTGCGAAGTTCTTTTTATTAATTAAAATATCTCCTCTTTCTTGAAGATATCCAACTCTTATTCCCCATGAGGATAGCTTTTCTTGAATACTCTTTGCCGCAAGCTTATCTGGAGCAATATAAATCTTGAAAGTGTCTATGCCAGCTGCAATGTGCATTTTGGCACCTTCCGTGAGTTTATCCAGTGCAAAACAGTTAAATTTAAAAGATGGATTACTAATTTCACTCAATAATCCAAAACTTTTTCCTAAATTATTTAACCCTAGTGATTTAATTGCCATTATTTTGTGCCGTCAAAAACATTTACCCTAGCCATAATCTTGTCAAAAGGCTCACCTTTTACAAAATCTTCTATTGCAGACACCGCCTCTTTAATACATTTATCAAATATTGGTTTGGTTTCATAATCAATTGGACTTAAAACAAAATCTAAAAGAGCCACTTCTTTGTTCTTTAATTCTTCTGTTTGGAAGCCTATTCTCAACCTCTTAAAATGCTCCATATTGTTTTCTTCTATAATATTGCGCATTCCGTTGTGGGTACCTGCACTTCCTTCGTAGCGAGCTCTCATATGTCCTGTTGGTATATCTGCATCATCATATATAACGAGAATGTCATCTTCGCTTACATTGTATTTCTTTACTAACTTCTTAAATGCTGTTCCAGAGAGGTTCATATAAGTTTGTGGTTTAGCAAGAACATATTCTTCTCCATTTAATTTTCCTTTTGCGGTTTTTGAATCGCACTCGCTCTTTAAGAAAAGTTGTTTTTTTGCTTTAGCAAAAGCATCCACAGCCATAAATCCAAGATTGTGGTATGTGTTCTTATATTTTGAACCAGGATTTCCTAAACCAATTATTAATTTCATATTTGTCCTCACTGTATGGCAAAAGCACGCAAAAGTTTTCTCCTGCGTGTTTTTATTTTATTTATATAAAAATTATATATCTTACCTCTCTATTTTTCAACCAAAGTGTGCTAAACTTACTGTATGGACAACAAATTTATGTTGAGAGCAATAGAGTTAGCCAAGTTTGCAACAGAAACAGACGATGTGCCTGTTGGTTGTGTTATTGTTAAGAACGGCGAGATTATTGCAGAAGCATCTAATATGAAAGAGAAAGATAATGATGCCACAAAACATGCAGAAATGGTGGCCATTAGTAATGCTACAAAAGTTCTCAACAATTGGTGGCTTGAAGACTGTGAAGTTTATGTAACTTTAGAGCCTTGTCCTATGTGTGCTGGAGCCATGATTAATGCAAGAATTAAAGCCCTTTATTTCGGTGCTTATGATCCAAAAACTGGTGCAGCTGGATCTAGAGTTAATTTACTAAAAGAGGATTTGTTCAATCATAATATCATTGTTAAAGGTGGTATTATGCAAAATGAGTGTTCTTCTCTTTTGTCTGAATTTTTTAAAAAGAAACGCCTCAAATAATTGAGACGTGCCTTCAAAAAATGATTTATTTTAACCCCTAAATCATATACTAATTATTATCTGTATTCTCCTCTTCTGCATCTTCTGTTTCTTCTGATGCTTGAGCATACTTTGCTATATATTCTGCATTTCTTGGATCGTTTAACATTTGCTCAATCTTTTGCTTTTCCCACTTGTTCTTAACACCTGGAATATAGCTGTATAATAAGAGCAATAATACTATGAATGCAGATATGATACCTGTAATGCCTAATGCTAATTTTACAACTCTCTCAATACGATATAAGAATAAAATACCGTCTGTTAAGATGCTAGCAATTGCAATTGCTATAAATATAATTAGCAATATTTCCCAAACTTTTTTTGGAAAGTTGTAGAATGGATTATTCTTTTCTTCGCCCATAATTTCCCTCTCTTGTAAAAAACATTATACCCTAAAAAGCCATAATCTTCAAGATTTTACTTTTTTTGTGGGCCATTATAGCCATTTTCAGCTTGGAACTTTTCAATCTTATCTATTACAGATAAAACTACTTCTAATCCCATACCAACTGTATCTACATCGAAACGAGATGCTGTATCTCTAAATGTATGATAGTAATATGTGAGCATTGGGTTTTGTGCTGCAAATGTTACAGATTTAATTCCAGCCTTTGTCATAGGTGTTGAATCTGAACCACCTACTGGATTATGAATGCAACCATTTGACTTAGATTCAATGCCTAATTCGTTGAATGTGTCTTTGAACATCTTTTCTAAATCTGTATCAAAACGACAGAATTGCCAGTCATCTTGGATAACAACTTCGAAGTAATCCTTATCTGCAACTGAGTCTATGTTAATATTCCATGCATTCTTGAGTAAGTCTTCACCTTTATGTTCTTCGCCAAATGCCATAGAACCTCTTAAACCTGCTTCTTCTGAACCAACGTTTAAGTCTATAATTCTACAATTCTTTGGCATCTTTTCTGGATGGTCTTTGAAGTATTTAGTTACAACGTAACTAAGTGCGATACCTGTTGCATTATCCATAGCACCACGAGATGCATTATCTGGATTCTTATCTGCCCACATAATTAAGAATGCTTGAAGAATTGCAATTACTGGTACGATGAAGTAAAGAACAAATTGGAACATGTTCATTGCTTCTGCCATACGGAATGCATACTCTGCACCTGCATACATGCCGGCAACCCAAACCATAAATACAAATGAAACAGCTGTTAAAATAAAGAATGAAATAGCGCCTGCACCAACTTTTAAATATGTTGCAATAAGTCCAAGAATTGGTTTATTTCTATATTTATATGTATGTTCTGAGTGTTTCCAGTTCCAAGATGTATCTAAGTGTCCGCTTAAGAAAATAGTGTAATCATATTTTCCATCTTCTGGCACAAGTTCTCCATACACATTTTGAGATATCTTTTGTGGGAAGAACATATCAAACCACTTCTTATAGAAGAATACAGATGATACTATCCATACCCATGTTAATACTGTTAAAAATGCCAAGCCAATCCATAATGCAGGAACAGCGCTTGCGATATAAATAAGAGCACATACTATTAAACCTATTACTCCAATATATGGAATGCCACCAATAGATGCTCTTGGAGAAACTGAGAATTCTTCCTTAATTGGTTTGATTCCAATTTCTTCTAGTTTTTCGCCCATATAATTTGCAAACTTTCTTTCGCCTTCAGAACCTGGCAATCTTGAGCCATTGTCTGATGCATGCTTTACGATATCAAATGCTAGGTCTGCATATTCTTGTCTTTCTGGAGCAGCCCCAAACTTCTTCTCTTTCTTTTCGTCCATAATTTTCTCCCTATATAATTATTATTTTTCAATTTTGTCAAAGCCAGTCCACTTTCTTAATACTTCTGGAACTGTTACAGAACCATCTGCATTTTGATATTGCTCTACGATTGCAGGAATTAATCTTGATGTTGCAAGACCACTTCCGTTTAATGTATGAACAAATTGTGGCTTTCCTGTAGCTGAGTCACGATAACGAGTGTTATTTCTACGTGCTTGGTAATCATTTGCATTACTTACTGAGCTACATTCTTTATAGATACCCATTGAAGGAATCCAAAGTTCTATATCTGTTGTACGTGCCATAGATGCAGAACAATCTCCAGCTGCAAGTTTAGATACTCTGTAATGGATACCGAGTTTTTCTACTAATCTGCTTGCCTTCTCAACGAGTTCTTCAAATGCTTCCATACTATGATCTGGATGTGCATATTGTACCATTTCAATTTTATTAAATTGATGTCCTCTAATCATACCTCTTTCTTCTGTGCCATGAGCACCTGCTTCTTTTCTGAAGCATGGAGAATATGCAAAGAACTTCATTGGTAATTTTTCTTCTGGAATAATTTCTCCAGCATACATATTAACAAGAGCTGTTTCTGCTGTTGGTAACATGAAACGATT
>CAMZEU010000024.1 GCA_947305865.1 uncultured Clostridia bacterium | reverse complement strand
TTGGTTATAACTTCCATAAATGCATCTATTTTTTCTGTTGATCCAGTTAATTCCAAAATCATAGTATCAGGGGATATATCAATTGCCTTTGAGCCGAAGAGAGTACATAGGTTAACGATATCACTACGTTTGTCTGCACCGATTTCTAGTTTTACTAGAAGTAGTTCTCTAAATACAGACTTGACATCTCCAAGGCATAATACTTTAACAACCTCTTCTTGTTTCTCTAATTGAGAAATAATTTGCTTTGTGGAAGAAGGAGTTTCAGTAATAGCTACTGTCATACGTGAGTATCTTTCATCTTCTGTTGCACATACGTTTAATGCATCAATGTTATATCCACGTCTAGAGAATAGACCTGCAATACGGCTTAGTACACCAGCTTCGTTCTTTACAAGAACGGAAATAATTTCTTTTTGGACTTGTTCTTCTTTCATTTTACATTCCCTCATTTATTGATATTCTACAATCTATTACTACAGGAAGTGAGCCATTTAATGCCTCATCTAATTTAGCATTAATATCATCATCCTCCAGTATTCTTACGCCTCTTGCACTCATAGCATTTGCTAAAGCAACATAGTCTGTGCCTAGATATAGAGAGCTTTGAGGTGTCTTTTTGCTTCCGTTAGCAAGTTGCATCTTTCTTATTAATCCCAAAGAGTTGTTGTTGAAGATGCAAACTATTAATGGGATATCATGTTTTACGGCAGTTGCTAATTCGTTGAAGTTCATATTAAATGAACCATCCGATGTAATTGCCATAACTTTGCTCCTAGTTGCGAAGTGTGCACCTATTGCGGCACCCATACTAAATCCCATTGTTCCAAGACCACCAGATGTTAAGAACTTTTCTGGAGTCTTAAATTTATAATTTAGGGCAGTCCATTGTTGATGCAAACCGACATCTGTGGTGATAGTTACACTATCTCCAAGCTTTTCACAAAGTGCATCTATTATTTGGATTGCTCTAGGTTTTTCTTGTTCTTCCTCAAATACCATTTCTTTAAATGCCCATTCATCTTCTACTTGGACATGAATTAAAGGGTTAAGTTTTTGTAAAACTTCCTTAACGTCTCCAACCACAGAAACAGTTGAGGTTATATTCTTGTCTATTTCAGATTTGTCTATGTCTATTTGTATAACAGGAGTTTTCTTCTTGCGTAAGAATTTGAAAGAAGAGAAACGGCTATTAAATCTTGCTCCTAATGAAATTAGAAGGTCGCACTCTTTTATTGCGGCAGTTGTAACAGGGTTGTCATCTGAAAGAACTCCTAAGTAACTGCCATCATATGGATCATAACAACCTATGCCCATATATGATGTGCAAACTTGTGCAAAAGATTGAAGTGCAAATTGAGCAGCCTCTTTCTTAGCTCCACTATTCTTAACTCCGCCACCGATATAGAGAAGTGGTTTTTTAGATTTGTTGATTAATTCGGCTGCAGCTTTGATATCTTCATCATTGATTTCTGGCTTTGGTTTTATCTCTAATGTGCCAGGTTTATATACTGCACTTTCAAGTAATATATCTGATGGAATATCTACTAAAACTGGTCCCATTCTTCCACTTAAAGCAATAGAGAAAGCCTTCCTTATTGTCTCTGGAATTTCCTTTGCACTTTTAACAATTGTAGACCATTTTGTAATTGGTAAAGTTACACCAAAAATATCTATCTCTTGGAAGGTGTCATGACCAAGGCAAGAGAGTGGTACGTTTCCTGTTATTGCAACCAAAGGAACTGAGTCCATAAAGGCATCTGCAATACCTGTGATGAGGTTGGTTGCTCCTGGTCCAGAAGTGGTTAAAACTACACCAACATTGTGCGTGGATCTAGCATAGCCTTCAGCTGCAAAACAAGCACCAGATTCATGTGCTGTTAAGATGTGTCTAATTGAGCTTGAAACTAATGAATCATATACAGGAAGAACACTGGCGCCAGGATAGCCAAAAATAGTTCTAACACCTAAGTCTGAAAGTGTCTTAACGAGTAAATCAGCACCACTTGCCATACGTGTACCTCCTATTATAATTCTAAAAAACTATTGTATAAGATATAATGGAGATAGTCAAGATGCATAAAAATTTTGAGCGCCAAAAAGAGAGTAAAATTAGGCTTGAAAATAGGTTAATATTCGCATTTGATTTTTTGTTGTATTTTTGCAAAATAAGTACTTTATATTGTTAAAGTTAATATTTTAAGTATTATTTGTGCTAAATAATTAGAATGAATATAAGCATATTTTTATATCAAAAAATCCTGCAAAAATATGCATAAAAAATAGAGTTAAAAAGTGCTTTGTACGCACAAATATATCTTTACATAAGTTATACGGAGTGATAATATAGAAAGACAAAAAAATAAAAAGAGGAATAGTTGTGTTATATAAAGAACTATTAAGACATCTAGAAAATGTACAACGTAAGAAGGTGCCATTTGCACCTATTTATTACATTTATGGTGTAGATGCTTACTTAAGATTGAGTGCTTTGAGACAGATTGAAAAGGTTGCTGTTGAAGAGGAATTTAGTTCTATGAATTTGGCTAATTTTACAACAGATAATACTGTCCAAGAAATCTTTGATTCATTAACTCAACTACCATTTTTTGGAGACTACAGAGTTGTATCTGTAACGCTTCCATATAATGCAGACAAAAAGACTGATCCAGGTGAAAAAACAGAGTCTGCCAAGAAGTTCAACAACGCATTTTTTGACTACTTAAACAGATATGTAAAAGAGATAAATCCATCTACTATTTTTGTTATAGTTTCAGACGAAGAATCTGTAAAAGGAAAGTATGATGAAATAATATATGTTGAATGTGCAAAGCTTGATGTAACTTCACTTAATATTGAAATAGGAAAGTTGCTTGAAGAAGAGCCAGCATGTCAAATGGATCAAGATGCAATAAATAATCTTATAGAGCGTACTCTTTCGGATATGACAAGAATTTCTAACGAGATTCCAAAACTTAAGGCATACACTAACGGTGCAAAGATTACTATTAGAGATGTTAAGGAATTAGTAACCGAGGAAGCAGAGTATGCTGTCTATGAGATTTCAAATGCGGTTGCAGCAAAAAATGCAGACCAAGCATTAACAATATTAAATAATATGTTGGAGCATGGAGTAAAGCCTATGACAATCTTGGGCATCTTATACAATGCATACAGAAAGATGTTCCATGTGTCTCTCCATCCAAATGATGATAGCCCAGAGTTCTTAAAGGCAATTGGCGCAGCATCATCCAACTCATTATTTTATGTAAAAAAATCAATAAAGGATTATTCACAAGTCAGATTGAAGAAGTGTGTAGACACTATTCATGAGGCTCAATCTAAAGTTTTGGCTGGAGATATAGAAGAAAGCCATGTGCTAGATGAAGTGATTGTGAAGTTATTAACGATATGATGGAAGAACAAAAGAAGAGTATAGGAAGATTTTTCCCATTTGCGGTTGTCTTAATTATCTTTAGCGAGATAATTAGGAATCTTTTCTATATTTTAACAAACGATGTTTCTTCCATAGATATATCAAAACCTGTTGGATATATTGTGTTATTGCTATATGTAGTTGCTCTCAGAGCAGTTGTTCCAGGATTGATAGATATGTTTATAGTATTTATTACTGGCAGCTCTTTGCAGAGACGTGGCTTTAGAGAAATAATGACTAGAAGAGATTTTATAACCATTACATTATTCTTCTTAGCTGGTGCAAATATAATAGCAGGATGTATAGATTTGATTGGTTTTGCGAGTGAAACAGTTTATGTCTATTCGGTTGCTATGGCTGAAGTAATTCTAGTCACGCTTGCTTTTGCATTAGAGTACTTCTTAGTTATAGCTCCAAAATTGGATAGCTATAGAAAGAAGAGAATAGTTTTTGGTGTTATATCCACCATATTGCTTATCTGGCAAGCAATAGTAACAGCAGGTCCATGCTTGGTAGTAATTTTGATTTACTATTATCAAAATAATCCAGAACTAGCTGAATTGTTCGCAAATTATCAGTATGCAGCAAGTGACGTAATACCTTGTTCGATTGCTCTTGGAATTTATGCTCTTATCTTAATTGCCGCTCTAGTTTACAAAGCAATATTAGGAAAGATGCTAATTAAAGAGCCAAAAGATGAACCATTAACGATTAGACAAGTTTATGAACAACAACATAAACAAGAAGAAGAACCAGAAAAAGATCCTTTTGAAGAAGTAGATGACTGGGAAAGGATTGATAATGGTGAAACAACAAATGCAAATACGGATGACAGTGATCCATTCAATATTTAACTGTCTAGGAGAATAAAACAATGAGTTACAATTTTGTAGAGTGGGCAAAAAATCTTAATTACTATGCGATAATTGATGCAGTAATTATTTTAGCAATCTTTATCGTATCGATTGTTTTCTTTGCATACAAACGCAATATGGCAATTTTGATATTGATGATAATGATAATGGGATTAGACGTAGCGGTTAATGTTCTATCTGAATTATATGGTGGGGCAATTTTAGTGCCGGCTAAATACATTATGCATTTTATGATGATATTTGCTACCATATTGCCAATTGTTATTTATAAAGCAGACTTAAAGGTTATCGTTCAAAAGATTTCAAATCCAAGAGGATTTAACATGGGTGAGAATGCATCTTCAGATGATGAATTAAGAAATGCAACAATTGATATTCTTACAGCTTGCCAAGATATGTCCAAAGCAAATACTGGTGCAATCATCTTAATAGATGAAAAGAAAGAAATCACAGACAATATTATTGAAACAGGTACTAGATTAGGCGCTACATTATCTGCACCTTTACTCATTGCTATCTTTAATACACATGCACCTCTCCATGATGGAGCAGTTATTGTACGTGGTAATAAAATTGTAGCAGCAGGTTGTTTCTTAACACTTACACAACGTCATGTTAATAAAGAATTGGGAACAAGACATCGTGCAGCTATTGGTGTAACAGAAGAATTTAAATCCGTATTATCCATTGTTTGTAGTGAAGAAACTGGTATTATTTCTATTGTTAAAGATGGACAAATCCAAAGATATATGACAATGGACAAACTCAAAGATGAAATTGAAAATGCTTATGGTATTGCTCCACAAGCAGCACAAAACGTATACAGAGATAAAAAATATTCAAAGAGATTTGATCAATAAGGTGAAATATGAAGACATTAGGTAATTATCCAATTTTGATACCAAAGAAAGGCACAGACATGACAAAATGGTCTGTAGTTAGTTGTGACCAATATACTTCTGAAATGGAGTATTGGGATAAGTTATATAAAGAAGTAGGAGATGCTCCAAGTACTTTGAAAATCATCTTCCCAGAAGTTTTTCTTCCTTTGGAAGAAGGAACAGAAAGAATCAAGAAGATTAATGAAACAATGGCAAAGTACATAGAAGATGGTCTCTTCGAAGAAATCAAAGACAGTTACATCTTAATTAAGAGAGATACATGCCTTGGACATAGCAGACTTGGTTTAGTTGCTCCAGTAGATTTAGAGGACTATTCTTTCATTCAACCATGCTCATCTGTTATTCGTTCAACAGAAGATGTTGTAAGAGATAGAATACCACCAAGACTTAAGATTAGACGTGGTGCACCTATTGAATTACCACACATTATTCTTTTAATAGATGACAGAAAGAAAGAAGTTATTGAACCACTATGGGCAGAAAGAAATAACTTTGAAAAGTTATATGACTTTGATTTGAACATGAATGGTGGTCATATTGAAGGATATAAAGTAGATGCAAAGAGAGTACAAGCAATCTTTGATAACTATGCAAACAACACTGTTAAGACATTATACGGAAAAGAATCCAATTTTGTATTTGCAGTTGGAGATGGAAACCACTCCTTAGCGACAGCACAAGCATATTGGAATGAAATTAAGGAAGACTTAACTCAAGAAGAAAGAAAGACACATCCAGCTCGTTTCGCTCTTTGTGAGATTGAGAACTTGCATTCAGAAGGAATCTTATTTGAACCTATCCATCGTTTCGTATTCAATGCAGACACAGATTTCATAGACTATTTAAGTATTAACTTAAAAGGAGACGCAAAAGTAAGAGTATTTGGAAATGGAGAGCATAGAGAAATCAATGTAGATTCTAATTCTGCAAAAGCAATTGCAGATATACAAAAGGTTGTAGACCAATACATAAAAGAAAATAATGCATGTAGTGTAGACTACGTACACGGAGAAGAATCTCTCAATAGTGTATCTAAGAACAACAAAGGTATTGCTATTTATATGCCAAAACTTGAGAAGGAAGATTTGTTTGGATATGTTCAAGATAATGGAACATTATGCAGAAAGTCTTTCTCAATGGGTGAAGCAGATGAAAAGAGATTCTATCTAGAAGCAAAACGTATTTAATAAGAAGGACATAAAGATGAAAGTTTGTAAATTTGGTGGAACATCAATGGCAAATACGGAAACCATCCAAAAGGTTGCCGAGATTTGTAAAAGTGATAAAGATCGTAAGTATATAATAGTTTCTGCACCAGGCAAAAGAGATGCTGGTGACATTAAAGTAACAGATTCATTATATGCTTGCTTTAAAGCTGCACAAGAAAGAGGCGAATGTGTAGAAGAAATGAACATTATTCGTAAGCGCTTTGCAGATATTGAAGAAGGACTTGGAATAGACATCAACTCATCAGAACAAATAGATGAAATGGAAGCAAATGTTCTAAAGAACGGTAATGCAGATTATATTGCTTCAAGAGGTGAATATTTAAGTGCACAAGTATTAGCAGCATATCTAGGATATGAATTCGTAGATACAGAGAAACTCATTAAGTTCAATGATGAAGGAGAGTTGATGTTAGATTATTCTTCAGATTTATTGAGAAAGAGATTGCATGGCGTAAAATATGCAGTTATTCCTGGTTTCTATGGTTCAGATGCAGAAGGCAAGTTAAAGACATTCTCTAGAGGCGGTTCAGATATCACTGGAGCTATTGTTGCACATGCAATGGCAGCAGAGATTTATGAAAACTGGACAGACGTAGATGGATTCTTAACAGCAGATCCTAGAATAGTATCTAAACCAGAAAGAATTAGCTTCATGAGTTATAAGGAACTCAGAGAGTTATCTTATATGGGTGCTGAAGTATTACATCCAGAATCTGTATTCCCAGTACGTCTTGCTGGTATTCCAATTAACATTAGAAACACGTTTAATCCAGACCATCCTGGTACAATGATTGTTCCTTCCACAAAATTGCCAAAGGAACACAAAATTATTACTGGTATTGCAGGGAAGAAAGGATTCACAATTATTAACATAGAAAAAGATTTAATGAACTCCGAAATTGGTTTTGGTAGAAAAGTCTTATCCGTATTAGAGTGTGAAGGAATTCCTTGGGAACATATGCCTTCTGGTATTGACACATTATCTGTTGTATTAAGAGACGAATTAGTTCTAGGCAAGATGCAAAGAATTATTAACAACATTAGAGAATCCACACAAGCAGACAATGTTGAAATTCACAGTGGTTTATCTTTAATCGCAATCGTTGGTCATAACATGGCAAGCAGACAAGGTACAGCTCAAACAGTCTTTGAAGCACTTGCATACAATCACATCAACGTAAGAATGATTGACCAAGGTAGTTCAGAATTGAATATTATTGTTGGTGTTGATACATTTGATTACGAAAAAGCAATTAATGCAATTTACCATGCTTTTATGGACTAATAAATAATATAATTATTTAAAAAACAATAATCTATCACAGAAATGTGGTAGATTTTTTTATTATGATGTATCAATTTTGACACTTCCCTTATGTTAAACTAAAGATGATAAGAAAAGAAAATAATGTGCAACCTGTTGACAATTTGAACGCATTTATGCTATCATATGGTTGTACATAAAGGGGCCAAATTTATGTATACAATATTATTTTATGAGGATAAGGACGGGAAATCAGAACTAAACGATCAGTTGGATGAACTATTATCCAAATCAGAAACAGATAAAAATGCGAGAATTCAATACAAACAAATATCACTTTATATTGAATTGTTAGCAGAACGTGGAAAGAATAATCCAACAAACATAACAAAACAACTCGATAGGAATATATGGGAACTAAGACCAGGGCGTAATAGAGTATTATATTTTTATTATATGAATAATACATATGTTCTTTTGCATATGTTTATGAAAAAGACAAAAAAAACACCAAAGTCTGAAATTGAAAAAGCAAATAGAGAACGAATAGATTTTATAGCAAGAAATGGAGGAACTGAAAAATGAGAACATGGGAAGATTATAAAAAAGAAGCAAAAACAAAAAGTCCAACTATCAAGGCTGACATAGAAGAAATAGAAACACTTGCATCTATAATTAGTTCTATTATTGAGAAACGTTCTGAATTAGGGATTTCTCAAAGAGAGTTAGCCAAAATTTGTAGTCTACCTCAATCATCAGTTGCAAGAATTGAAGCTTGTACGGTAAAACCTAATGTTGAAACATTATTAAGAATAATGAGACCTTTGGGATTAACTTTAGAGGTAAAACCTTTATAAATTATTTGTTATCTTGTTTTCTGATTTCTGCTCTACGAATTTTACCAGATATTGTCTTTGGCATTTCGTCTACAAATTCGATTACACGAGGATACTTGTAAGGAGCTGTTACTTTCTTAACATAGTCTTGTAGTTCCTTCTTAAGTTCATCTGATGGTGTGTAACCTTTTGCTAAAATAATAGTTGCTTTTACAACTTGTCCACGTAGTGGATCTGGTACACCAGTAATAGCACATTCTAATACTGAAGGGTGTTCCATAAGAGCAGACTCAACTTCAAATGGTCCAATTCTATAACCACTAGATTTAATGATGTCGTCCTTACGTCCAACATACCAATAAATACCATCTGAATCTCTCTTTGCCAAGTCTCCAGTGTGGTAGTATTTTCCACCTCTTGCTTCAAATGTTCGTTCTGGGTCATTTTTATAACTTTCAACTAAACCATATTGATGTGGTCTGAGTTTAATACAAATTTCACCTTCAAGATTATCACCAAGTTCATTATCTAAATCATCTAATAAAACGATGTCATATGCTGGAGATGGTTTTCCAAGAGAACCAATCTTTGGTTGCATGTACTTAAATGTTGCAAGGATAACTGTAGATTCAGTTTGCCCAAATCCTTCATGAATAATGTGCCCTGTTGCATCATAGAATTGTTTTGCAACTTCAGCATTTAATGCCTCGCCAGCTGTTGAACAATGAACTAGTGAAGAGAAGTCATAAGAAGATAAATCTTCTTTTGCAAGGAATCTATATATTGTTGGAGGTGCACAGAATGTTGTGATTTTGTACTTGCTAATCAATGGTAAAACATCTGTTGGTGTGAATCTTCCGTTGTAGTCATAAACAAAGATTGCTGTACCAGAAATCCATTGTCCATAAATCTTACCCCAGCTACATTTTGCCCAACCTGTTTCAGCCATTGTGAAGTGTAAACCATCATCTCTTACATCTTGCCAATAATATGCGGTGTAAATGTGTGCTACAGGATATTCGAAGTTGTGTTGAACCATCTTTGGCATTCCAGTTGTTCCAGATGTGAAATAGCAAAGCATAACATCTTTTTGAGAGTCTATCTTTGGAAGGTTGGTTGGAAGTGTGGATGGGAACTTTTCAATTTCCTCATCAAAACATGCATAACCTTCAACTGGTGTTGTGTAGATAACATCCTTAAGTGTCTTGCATTGTGGAAGTGCATCTGTAATGTGTTCAATAACATCTAATTCGTTTGTAGCAATAAGAGCTTTTGCTTCGGCAGAATTACAACGGAAGTATACATCTTTTGGTGTAAGAAGGTGAGTTGCTGGAATTACAATAATTCCAAGTTTGCAACAAGCAACAACTATAACCCAGAATTCCCAACGTCTGTTGAGCATTGTCATGATGTAATCTCCTTTCTTTAATCCTAAAGAGAGAAGATAATTTGCTGTTTGGTTACTGAGTTTAGAAAGTTCTCCAAAAGTTAAGATTTTTTCTTCACCAGCAGAGTTGCACCAAACTAAAGCACGCTTTTCTGGGCATAATCTCGCATATTCATCTACTACATCAAAAGCAAAATTAAAGTTAGAAGGAACGACTAATTGGCTTTCTGCCTTCATTTCTTCATAACTATTAAAGTCAACCTTATTCAAAAATCTGCTTAACAAATTCATAGTTAAGTTATATTAACACAATTTTTCATAATTGTGTAGTATTTTTTACTTGCAATTGTGAATGTATTATACAAAAGTGCCTATTTAGTGCTATTTGTGTAGTTTTGAGACAATACTTTTCTTGATATATATCTGTAATTGTGCTACAATTGTAGCACTTTAAGGAGATATGTATGTTAGATAACGAGAAAAAAATAGTATGTAAAGCTTTAATGGAATTATGCGGTACAGATGGCATGTTCAAGGTTGTTGAAGCCGAAGAAATTATGGAAAGAATGCCAGAAGTCTATATGACAAAAGTTCAATTAAGTTCCATTATTAGAGATTTGAAGGAAAGAAGTTTCATAAAGGTCAAATACTTCACACCAGATGAATATTGCATCCAAGTTCTTCCAATTATTGAAAAAGAATTTGAAGCACCAAAACAGGATTTGCCTCCTATTTTAGCAATGGAACAAGGCGAAGTTCCACAAGTGGAAGAAGTGGATACAAAAGCAAATGTGGTTAGTGAGGCAACATTAGTTAATCCAACAAAAACAGAATCTCCAGTAGCAAGCAAAGGTTTAGTTAAGAAAATATTCCTCGCAGCATTGTTAGGATCTTTCTTAGGTGGCGCAGTTATTGCAGCAATAGCAATAGTTATTCAAAAATTTGTATTTTAAGATATGGCATTAGAAAAGCAACACATATTATCTAAACAAGAAAAAGCAGTTATGCATCTTGTATATTCCATCTCCGAGAAGAATAACGGAATGTGTTTGCTTACGCCTATTGAAATATTTGAGCAACTTCCTCTAGATTTAGAGATTAGAGAAGAGGATTTATGGCCAATACTTAGAAACCTTGAAATAGACGATTACTTTGATGTAACTCCTTCGGATAGAAAGGGTGAATTAGTATATGCAATTAACATGCATCAAAAGGGTCTTGCTTATGCAAGAGTAGAAAAATCCTTTAGAAATAATTTGGCATTCAAGATTGGATTAACAATTGGTCTTGCATGCTTATCTGGTATTGTTGCGTTATCTATTAGATTATTATTCCGTGCATTAGGAATTTGGAATTAGAATGGAAAACAAATTTGAATTGGTAGCTCCATATAAACCTTGTGGAGACCAAGTAGACGCTATTAAAAAGATATCTGAGGGACTTGAGGACGGATTTAAAACTCAAGTTCTTTTAGGCGTTACCGGTTCTGGTAAGACTTTTACAGCAGCCAACATTATTGCTAATGCACAAAGACCAACTTTAGTTATTGCACACAACAAGATTTTAGCAGCACAACTATGTAATGAATTCAGAGAGTTCTTCCCAAATAACAGGGTAGAGTTCTTCGTTTCATATTATGATTATTACCAACCAGAGGCATATGTTCCAAGAACAGACACATATATAGAAAAGGAACTTGAAGTTAACGAGGAAATAGATAGACTTAGAAACTCCGCAACAGCTTCACTTTGTGAAAGAAGAGATACAATAGTTGTTGCATCTGTAAGTTGCATATATGGTTTGGGTGCTCCTGTAGAGTATTTCTCACAAGCAGTATCTATTAGAGAAGGAGACGAAATAGACAGAGATGAACTTTGTACAAGACTTGTTGACATAAGATATAACAGGTCAGATATGGACTTTGTACGTAGTACATTTAGAGTTAGAGGAGATACTGTAGACATATTCCCAGCATGGTCTGCAGAAACTGCAATTAGAGTAGAATTTTTTGGAGATACTGTTGAAAGAATTTGTGAAATAGACTCTTTAACAACAAAGGTTATAAATGAACTAAAGAGTTGCGTAATTTTTCCAGCTACACAATATGTAATTGGTGGAGACAAAGAAGCAATATATGAAAAAATCCTTGCAGATAAAGCAAAGCAAGTTAAATATTTTGAAGAAAGACATAAACTCATTGAAGCACAAAGAATTGAAGAAAGAGTTAACTATGATATAGAGATGATTAGAGAGGTTGGATATTGTTCTGGAATTGAGAATTATTCTAGGTACTTTGATGGCAGAGAACCAGGTCAACCTCCATACACTTTATTAGACTTCTTCCCAGATGATTTTATTGTGTTTATTGACGAATCTCACATGACAATTCCACAGTTAAGAGGAATGTACAATGGAGACCTTTCTAGAAAGACAAATCTAGTTGAATATGGTTTCAGATTACCAGCAGCATATGACAACAGACCACTTAAATTCGAGGAGTTTGAAAAGCACCTAAAACAGGTTGTTTGTATGTCTGCAACACCAGCAAAATATGAGCTAGATTTAGCAGACCAAGTTGCAGAGCAACTTATCCGTCCAACAGGACTCTTAGATCCAACTGTTGAAGTTAGAAAAGTGGACGGACAAATTGATGATATTATTAATGAGATTTTCAAGACAACGAAGAAAGGTGGAAAGGTCTTAATTACCACTCTCACAAAGAAGATGGCAGAGAACTTAACTGAGTTCTTAAAAGAGGCAAATATCCGTGTTAGATATATGCATTCAGATGTAGATACTTTGGAAAGAATTGAGATAGTTCAAGCTATGCATAAAGATGAGTTTGATGTCCTTGTTGGTATCAACCTCTTAAGAGAAGGATTAGACATTCCAGAGGTTGAATTGATTTGTATTTTAGATGCAGATAAAGAAGGTTTCTTAAGATCTGAAACATCTCTAATACAGACTATTGGCCGTGCTGCAAGAAACGAGAATGGAAGAGTTATTATGTATGCAGATACAATAACTGGTTCTATGCAAAGAGCAATAGATGAAACCAATAGAAGAAGAACAATTCAAGACAAATACAACAAAGAGCATGGAATTACTCCAAAGACTATTAAAAAGACTTATTCAAATACTTTGGAGATTACAAAGAAGAAGCAAAGAGATGACAAGTATACTGCTAAAGATATTGTTCGTGAGATTGAAAGATGCAAGAACATGATGCAAACAGCAGCAGATGCTCTAGACTTTGAAAAAGCAATTGAACTTAGAAACACAATTGCAGAGTTAAAGCAATTATTGAAATCAATAGGATAGATTATGGACGAAATTAAGATTATAGGAGCTAAGGAGAATAACCTTAAGAATATGAACCTTACAATACCAAGAAACAAATTGGTAGTGTTTACAGGTTTAAGTGGTAGTGGCAAGTCTTCGCTTGCATTTGATACCATCTATGCAGAAGGACAGAGAAGATACATGGAGAGTTTATCTTCATATGCACGTTTATTCATTGGACAAATGAAGAAACCAGATGTCACTCAAATAGAGGGTCTTTCTCCAGCAGTTTCCATAGACCAAAAAACCACGTCCCATAATCCACGTTCCAATGTTGGTACAGTTACAGAAATCTATGACTATTTACGTTTGCTATATGCAAGAATAGGACATCCTCATTGTCCACAATGTGGCAGACCAATAGAGAGCCAAAGTGTAGATGAAATAGTAGATAGAATTTATTCAAGAGAAGGAGCAAAGATTCAAGTTCTTGCACCAGTTGCTAGAGGTGAAAAAGGTGAGTATAAGAAACAACTTGAAACATGGAAGAGAGCTGGTTATGTAAGAGTTAGAATAGACGGAGAGAACCATACATTTGACGAGGAATTTAATCTAGATAAAAACATAAAACACAACATTTCTATCATTATTGATAGAATGGTTATTAAAGAAGGTGTGGCAAGAAGGCTCACAGACGCTGTAGAAACCGCTATAAAACTTTCTAATGGTTTAGTTGTTGTTGACTTCGATGGCACAGAAGAATTGTTCTCAACGCTTTACGCTTGTCCAGATTGTGGTATTTCCTTTGAAGAATTATCCCCAAGACTTTTCTCATTTAATAATCCACATGGTGCTTGTCCAAAATGTACTGGGTTAGGATACTCAAGTGAGATAGATCCAAGCTTGTTTGTTAAAGATAGAAATTTAACACTTAGAGAAGGTGCAATTAGAACTGTTGGTTACTTTATTGGTGAATCTTCTAAGACAGATACAGCATTTGAATCTTTAGCATATAATTTTGGTTTCTCATTGGATGTGCCATATAAAGATCTCCCAAGAGATGTTATTAAGTTAATATTCTATGGCGAGAAAGGAATGAAGACCAAAATGAAGTATAAGAAGGACTATTCTTCATATTGGGGAAGAAGTGCGTCTAGTGAATGGGAAGGAATTGCGAACTACTTAATGCAAAGATATAACAAGACAGATTCCGAAGCTGTTAAGATGGAGATTTCTCAATATATGAAACAAGTTCCATGTACCGCTTGTGAAGGAAAGAGATTAAAGAAGGAAGCATTAAGTGTAACTATTGGTGGAAAGAATATTTGGGATGTTTGTAACTTGTCTATAGAAAATGCAAGAACATTCTTCCAAAACTTACAATTGAATGAAACGGAAAAGACAATTTCCAAGAGTATTCTAAAAGAAATAGATGCAAGATTAAAGTTCCTTTGTGATGTTGGATTGAATTACTTAACACTATGGAGAAGTGCTTCTACATTATCTGGCGGAGAAAGTCAAAGAATAAGACTTGCCACACAGATTGGAAGTGGTCTTACAGGTGTTCTTTATATACTAGATGAACCAAGTATTGGATTGCACCAAAGAGATAATTCTAAGCTAATACACAGCTTGCAAGGATTAAGAGATTTAGGCAATACTCTTATAGTTGTTGAGCACGATGATGAGACCATGCGTTCCTCAGACTATATCGTAGATATAGGACCAGGTGCTGGTATACATGGTGGTGAAGTTGTAGCTCAAGGAACAGTGGAAGATATAATTGCTTGTCCAGAGTCTATAACTGGTAAGTATTTGTCTGGTGAATATTCAATTAATGTTCCAATTGCTAGAAGAAGCGGAAATGGCAAACTTTTAACAGTACATGGTGCAAGACAAAACAATCTTAAAAACATAGATGTAAGTATTCCTCTTGGAACATTTACTTGTATAACTGGCGTATCTGGATCTGGTAAGTCTTCATTATTAAACCAAATAATTGTTCCAAAACTTTGCAAAGATTTAAACAATGCTATTATAGATGAAGGCAAGTATGATTCTATAGAAGGTGTTGAGGCTTTAGATAAGATTATAGATATAGATCAAAGCCCAATTGGAAGAACACCAAGAAGTAATCCAGCAACATATACAGATTTATTCGCTACAATTCGTGATTTATATGCAACTCTTCCAGATGCAAAAGCAAGAGGATATAGTTCAGGAAGGTTTAGTTTTAATATTCCTGGTGGAAGATGTGAACACTGTAAAGGTGATGGTGTTATGAAAGTTGAAATGCACTTCTTACCAGATATTTATGTTCCTTGTGAAGTTTGCCATGGAGAAAGATATAACAGAGAGACATTGGAGGTTAAATATAAAGGGAAGACCATAAGTGATGTTCTCAACATGACAGTTGAAGAAGCATTAGAATTCTTTAGAAATATTCCAAGAATTAAGAGTAGAATACAAACATTATTTGATGTAGGTTTAGGTTATATTACTTTAGGACAATCTTCCACAACATTGTCTGGTGGTGAAGCACAAAGAGTTAAACTTGCAAAAGAACTTTCTAAGAGAAGTACAGGTAAGACAATTTATGTGTTAGATGAACCAACAACAGGACTACATACTCATGATGTTGCAAAACTCATTGGAATATTACAACAACTTGTAGACCAAGGTAATACTGTTGTAGTTATTGAGCACAACTTAGATGTTATAAAGGTTTCAGATTATATTATAGATTTAGGCCCTGAAGGTGGAGATGAAGGTGGTACAGTTGTAGCAACTGGAACTCCAGAAGAAGTAGCTGAAAACGAAAAGAGTTACACAGGACAATATCTTAAAAAGATATTGAAATAAGTTACTGATTAGATCTTAAAGCAACA